>JBARVU010000323.1:0-4258 GCA_049646425.1 Phormidesmis sp.
ATACCGTAGAGCAGACCGAAACCTCTAGAGCGGTTGCCCAGGTCATGCAGTCAGTTGAGCTCACCGCGCAAGAGACTTCACAAGAGTCTCAGCGCGTCTCTGGCTCACTGCAGAATCTGGTCGGCGTTGCCAAAGACTTATTGACTTCAGTCGATAAGTTTAAGGTAAATACCAAAAGCGACTGAGCTAACTATCGAACCGGCCATTAAACTCAAACTTCGGATTGCATAAAGGGAGAACGCGGCTATGCTGCCTGAGCAACAACAGCGCATCATGGGATATTTCATTGAGGAGGCCAAAGACCACCTCAACACAATTGAACAAGGATTGCTCAGCCTTCAGGCCACCATTGAAGACACTGAAAAGGCCAACGAAGTTTTCAGAGCTGCCCACTCCGTCAAAGGCGGAGCGGCCATGCTGGGACTCGATAGCATCCAGCAGACAGCCCATCGCATGGAGGATTATTTCAAAATCCTCAAAGAAACTTCTGTTCAGGTAGACCAGTCCCTAGAAACCATGTTCTTGCGGGTCTCTGACGGGCTGAAAGATTTGCTAGAGCAGCTAGAGGGGCCTTTTGGCCTAACGCCAGACAAGGCGCAAGAGATCATGGCTGGCGTCGAGCCGGTGTTTGCTCAGCTAGAAGAGCATCTCAATGCACTCGTCGAAAAATCGGGTTCCTCCCCGGCGTCTGTTGAAGCAACTGCTGACGGCGACTCTTCTGAGGTCTTACAGGCTACTTTCAGGCAGGACGTGGCTTCGTTGCTGCGCCAGCTGCTGACGGCATTTAAACAGCCCGACATGGTCGACACTAGAGCTCGCATTCAAAATATCTGCTCTCAGCTAGTGACCATTGGCGATCGCTTCGAGCTATCAGCCTGGTGTGATCTAGTAGAGACCGCCAGGCTTGCAGCGAGCAACCTGGACAACGACTACCGTACGCTAGCCCCGGTGCTGATCAAAGAAATTAAGAAAGCTCAGGATTTAGTTCTTATTGGCAGGGCTGCTGAAATTTCTGTTTGCGATGCAATGCAGTCTCTGCTACCAGAAGATATTTTGGCGGTCGATTTAGAGGACTCGGAGAGTGATGAGTTAGAAAGTGTCAGTTTCAGTGACAGTGAGCTAGGAGCAGACGAAGATCTAGAAGAAGCCGACCTGAAGGCAGAAGAGGATTTGGATCTAGACCTGGAATCAGACCTAGACGCTGAGGCAGACGATAGCTTAGAAGATCTCTTCTCTAGCGAAAACCCAGAAGACCAATCGACCTCCGCTGCTGAGTTCGACTCAGCTTTTGATCTCACTCCAACAGATTCCTCGATAGAATTTGCGAGCGGTTTGTTTGACTCTCCGGAGACAGATGAAGGCTTTGATGATCTGTTTGAGGAAGACGCTCAGGCAGATAGCGATGACCTTGTAGTATCAGCACCTGAAGCTAATTCTGCAGACTCTGATCTGACTGAAGAAGACCCCGATCAAATCAGTCAGCTGAGCGTGAGTTTAGAATTCGACGAGATCCCGCTTGAGCTATCTACCCTTAACCGTAATGTCAACGGGAAGAAAGCAGATGAATCTTTAGATGCTTTGCTGGCAACGATGAATGTCACTGGGCCGGATGTCGGCTCTGAAGAACTCACCAGCTTAGCTGATCTCTTCGATGGTGACTTAGAAGAGCTCGATAATACCTTAGGCGGACAGGCATTTGTCTCAGAGGAGATGCGGCTAAACCCTGAAAGGATTGATTTGGAGAGTGAAGACGATCTCACAGATCTGCTGGGCGGCGATGATGTTGCTGATGACTTCCTACAAGAGACACCCGATAACGCTGAGGACGAAGAAGATCTCTTTGGCGGAACTCTGACATCGGGTGAATTTGCGACGGACGATCAGCTGAATTTAGACGAAGCTGAGAGTGACCCTACAGACAGTACTGTCAGTTCGCTCAATCTCGCGGGTGACGAACTCGACCTTATGGGCGATGAAAGTGACGAAGCGATGGAGACGTCTTTTGATGAACGGCTCGCTGACGAAGCGATCGCCCTTGACGAAATGACTGCCGAAACGACTGACGAAACGACCTCTGATATGACTGCTGAGATGGCAGTTCTCTCAGAAGATGTGTGGGCTGAACTGGAAGAAGATGACGGCGACCTTTTCGGCGATGACGTAGACTTGGATGAGCTAGAGACAGAAGATCCTTTTGAAGCAGCGCTCTCTGAGGAGTCCCCTGAGGAGTCTCTAGAGGAGTCCCCTGAGGAATCTCTAGAGGAGCCCATATTTCTTGAAACCAGTAAAGAATACAATGGGCAGACATATACCCGCCCATATAAGCCCTCTGAAGATCCAACAGCTGGCTCATTTGGAGAGCTGTTGGGCCATATACCCACGACGAGCCCTCGGGAATTGGACATCGAATTTCCAACGTTAACAGGTGCTAAGCTACAAGCGGCTGAAGACGACATTGACAGCTTTTTCCTGGATGCTCGTCCGGATGATTCTACGCAGCCCGCTAATTTGAGAGAGCGTGGCACCGCAGAAAACGCTCAGGCCAAGCCATCTCCCTCAGGAGACCAGTTAGCCGACGATCCCTGGGGCGAATTTTCTACCGACGAACACCAGCCGTTATCTACTAACGGGGCGGGCTCTACAATAGACGATTTGCTAGAGCCGGCAGTATCTGAGCGCAATGACGCTGCTGTGGCGCCAGCCGATATAGAATCGGATGATCTGTGGGAAGAGATAGACGTTTCGCCGATACCGATTGAAACGGCTTCTCCGGAGTCTACGGAATTAAGCTTAGAGTCGGAGGCACTGTCTGAATCTGAAACGGAAGAGGATGATGACGGCGAGGATATCTTTGATATAGAGACAGAAACTCTAGATGACGCTTCTGATGAGGCTGAACTGTTCGATCTAGATGAAGCCATCGAGGAACCAGAGACCTCTGCGATGGAAGCGTCAGACATCTCTATGGAGGATGAATCAGACGACGAACTAGGCGATCTGTTTGAGACAGACGAATCTACTGAAGAACTGGGGACTGACGGCGACGAGCTGGGCGCCCTATTCGAGACAGACGAGTCTACTGAAGAACCGGGGACTGACGGCGAGCTAGGCGACTTATTTGAGACGGACGAAGCTACTAACGAATCAGATGCTGAAGAACTAGATATTGGAGAATTAGATGTCGGAGAATTAGAACCTGAGGAATTAGATGGAGCCTTTGAAAGTGAGCTACTAGGATCGGATTTACTGTCAGCTGATGCAGATGAGACACCAGCTGATGCAGAGCTTCTGTTTGATTGGGACTCGACCGCTGAAGATGATGCTTCAGCAGATTCGCTAGAAAGTCTTTTGGAAATGCCGAATCTAGCAGAAACATCGGACAAAGCAGACGGTGGATCGGCTAATACACCGGCAGCTGATGATACAGATGCTCAAGATTTAGATGCTCAAGATTTAGATGCTCAAGATTTAAGTGACGGCACAGGCGATGACTTACTCGACTTTGACTTCTCAGGCGGCGATACAGAGCAGATCATCGCAGCAGAGAAGTTTTCAGAAGAGGATACAGGTGAGGACCTACTCGACTTTGATCTATTAAGCGACGATGCAGATCCGCTTATCACAGAAGAAAGTTCTGTAGAAGATGACCCTGCTGATCTAGATTTCGATGTTCTCTCAACAGATGAAAGTCTAGAAGAGAGTTCAGGCGAAGCGAGTGCCTTGGCCGAAAATCTAGAAGATCAGAATTCAGAAGACGACTTTGGTGACCTCGACTCTCTGCTTTCAGAAGCGGATGATGAGATCGCAGAGGGCGAGGACGAACCTACCTTTATGGGAGCGGAAGAGACTGCTGCTGTGCCTGCGATAGCGGAGGATGAGCAAACGGAAGATGAAGACTTCGGAGATTTGGAGCGCCTCTTAGCAGAGGGAACTGATGAAAGCGCGGCGCCTGCAGCGCCTCGTCGTCTGCTACAGCGACCTGCGGTTCGTCGCGGTGGTGGCACTCCCCGTGAGCAGAACATGCGCGTCTCGGTGGGTCACTTAGATAACTTGAGTAATTTAGTGGGAGAGCTGGTTGTTAGCCGCAACACGTTAGAGCGAGATCAAGAACGGCTGCGGCAATTCTTAGACAACCTGCTCTTTCAGGTGCAGCAGCTCAATGACGTGGGGCAAAGGATGCGCGATCTGTATGAGCGATCGCTGCTAGAAAGCTCCCTGATGTCTAACCGGCGGGCCTATTCATCGGCGGGCGGACGGG
>JBARVU010000324.1:0-4618 GCA_049646425.1 Phormidesmis sp.
AAGCTATCGGTCAGCTGTGTGCAGGGCTGTGTGTTCCTCGATGTCCTGAGTTGGGACAACTTCAATGAATCGACTCATCTGCAAGACCAGGTAGAGTCCTATCGACGGCGCTTTGGCCGCTATCCGGCCTCGGTTCATGCTGACCAGATTTACCGCACGCGGGACAACCGTCGTTGGTGTCAGGCGCGGGGCATTCGCTTGAGTGGCCCACCGCTGGGCAGACCGCAGCAAGACCCCACCGTCCAAGCTGAACTCAAACAACAGGCCCGAGCGGACGAAGCGGTGCGGGTCGCGGTGGAAGGCAAGTTTGGTCAAGCCAAGCGCCGCTTCTCTCTGGCCAGAGTGATGCCCAAACTGGCTGAGACTGCCCAGTGCGCGATTGCTATCACCTTTCTCGTGCTCAACCTGGAGCGCTGGCTCCGCCAGCTTTTGGCGCGCTGGTTTTGGCTGGTTTTGGCGGTCTGTGGGGCGGCGTTCTGCCCCTTGAGAGGCGTCATAACCAGGTTCAATGCCTGGATTCGCCGAACCGTCATGCGGCGGGCGCTCGCGTTTCGAGCGGCGCTACCGCAGGGAGCCTAATTTTCTGCGATCACTCCAGCGGGCTTTGCCATCGCCTGCGGTTACCGCTGACTTTTTCAGCAAGCCTTACTTAGCCGACGGTTTTCAAGATCTTGTACCCAATAGTCGCGGATGCCTGCTTGCGCGTAAAGCTTGTCTTTGATATTGCAATCTTGCTTGAGGGTCGAGTCTGCCACCTCTACGACGAGGTAAACATCCTGAGGGCACGGATGGTGGTCAGCGTAGTCCAGTATATCGCCCTGGACAATGGCCAAATCAGGCTCAGGCTCAGACAAATCGTCTAGCTGAATGGGGTCTTGAGTGCTCGCAAAAAAAGGGCGCTCTGCGAGTAATGTGTCCATCGCTGTGGACAGGAGCCGAAGGGCCGTAACGTGAGGAGTCCCTTTTGCCGCCATGAGGGTGATGTGTCCTGCAATTAATTCGGTGCGCTCGTTGGGGTCGAGGATGCCTAGCTCGCTCATCCGATGGTACGCCGCTACGGTCCAGCGTTTGAGCGCACGAGTGTCTACCGCGATATCTGTTGGTTGGAGGACTGCCATGAGAGCGCCATTAGGAAGGGCATTAGCTCATCTTAATTTTAGCCGTAAAAGTCGTCTGCCGAGAGGGGCGGGTCTGCTTCAGCGGACGTAGGTTCCTGGCTGAGGGCGAGCATTTGTAGGATGTTGGCGCCGCTGCCGGGGGTGAGAACGCCTGCTTGCAGGGTGTCCCACACGGGGGTGACCAACAGCAAAAGCTGCTGACCTTTTTGGGTGACACTGAGTAGCTGCGTGCGGCTGTCTTTGCCGGGAGTGACTTTCAGCCAGCCCTTACTCACCATGCGATCTGTGGTGCGGCTGACGGTGGATTTTTCCATGCCGAGGGTTTGGCCAAGCTGACCGGGGCGAATCTGTTTTTCGCTGAGAATGACAGCTAGAATGTTGAGCTGGTTGACGGTAAGGCCGTAGGGACGGAGGGCGTCGTCGTAAAGGCGGGTGATAGTTCGGTTAACCTGCCGGAGCCGGCGGGCTACACATTCTTGAGACATTTGCTGGGCGATTTCTTGGGCTTGGTTTTGAGCATTCTGTAGGTTTGAAACCATCACTGTAGCGAATGAAAAGTTAGCTGAAAGATAGTGATAACGCTATGAAGTTGAATATACAACCTCTAGGCTGATTTCGCTACTGTGTGTAGGCAAAGACGGTGAGCATTTTGAGGGATTTAGCGCCAGGCAGTGCTCTGAGCTACTGACTAACTGACGGAAGCCAGTTTACGAGCGCAGGGAAGGCAATGATGGCGACTAATACGAGTAATTGCAGAATAATAAACGGGATGACGCCGCGATAGATGTTGCCGGTGGTGATTTCTTTGGGGGCGACGCCGCGCAGGTAAAACAGGGCAAATCCGAAAGGCGGCGTAAGAAAGGAGGTTTGCATATTTGCGCCAATGATGACGCCGTACCAAACGAGGTTGATACCGATTTGCTGAGCGATGGGGGCAAAGAGCGGGACGACAATAAAGGCGATTTCGAAGAAGTCGATGAAAAAGCCGAGAATGAAAATGGTGACCATGCTGACGATCAAAAAGCCGATGTCGCCACCAGGGAGGTTAGCAAGCGCATTAAAGATGAAGCGATCGCCCCTTAACCCCCGAAACACCAAGCTAAACGCCGTTGACCCAATCAGGATAAAGATCACCATGCTGGTCGTGCGCAGAGTTTGATCGCACACCTCTCTCAATCCGCTGAACCTCAACTGACCTTTCAGCCCGGCTAGAATGATCGCGCCCAAACAGCCCAGCGCCCCCGCTTCCGTTGGTGTGGCCACTCCAAAGAAAATGCTGCCGAGCACCAGCAGTATCAAAGCCAAAGGCGGCACCATCACTTTGATGATTTTGAGAAAAAGGGCTTTGCCGCGAATGGCGAGAAGTTCAGCGGGGAGCGCGGGGGCAATATCGGGGCGGAAGAAGGCGATCGCCAGCACGTGTACCACAAACGCCCCGGCCATCATCAGCCCCGGAATCACAGAGCCTAAGAACAAATCTCCAACAGAAATCCCGAGCTGATCGGCAAGAACCACCAGCACAATACTTGGGGGAATAATTTGCCCGAGAGTGCCGGAAGCGGCAATGACGCCACTGGCAAGATCTTTGTTGTATCCGTAGCGCAGCATGGTTGGCAGAGAGATGAGTCCCATCGTGACCACCGTCGCTGCGACAACGCCTGTGGTTGCGGCCAGCAGCGCACCGACCACCACCACCGCGACCGCCAGCCCGCCGCGAATGCGACCGAACAAGCTACCCATGGTTTCTAGCAGATCTTCGGCAATGCCAGATTTCTCCAGCATGGCTCCCATGAAAATGAAGTAAGGAATTGCCAGCAGCGTAAAGTTGTTCATAATGCCGAAGATTCTCTGGGGCATGGCCGTAAGAAAAATCGGATCGAAGACGCCGAGCGTAATGCCGATGATGCCGAAGAGGATGGCAACCCCGCCGAGGGAGAAAGCAACCGGATAGCCGAGGGAGAGCAGCGCTAGGGCTCCGGCAAACATAGCGGGGCCGAGCCAGTCAGTAATCATGCTTCTTCCTCGGCTGGCAGCTCGCCTTGAATAATGGCGAAATTTTTAATCGTGTCTGAAATGCCTTGCAGTATCAGTAGAACAAAGCTGATGATGATGACGGTTTTGATTGGGTAGCGAGCGAGCCCTCCAGGGTCGGGGGAGGTTTCGCGAACGGCCCAAGACTTGGCCACTGCGCCCCAGGAGAACCCGATCACCAACACGGAGAAGGGTAGGAGAAAGAAGAGGGTGCCGATGAGGTCAGCGATCGCTCTGCGACGACGATTCCAGCGAGCGTAAAAAACATCGACGCGGACGTGCTCGTTGTGCTGGAGGGTGTAGGCGGCTCCTAGCAGAAAGACTAGGTCGAACAGGTACCACTGAGTTTCGATCAGGGCGTTGGAGCTAAGATTCTGACCGACGACGTTGCCGACATAGCGGCCCAGTACGTTCCAGACGCCGACGCCAATCATGATCAGGACGAGCCAGTAGGCGAGCTTGCCAATGAGGTTGGTGAAGTGGTCTATTTTATGGGAGAGGGAGAGGAGCGATCGCACAAGCCTGGTATCAGAGACGACATGAGGTATCTTACCGCGCGATCAAAGCTACCTATCCACTTGATCAGTATGCTTACGAGATATCGCTAGGGTGTTTGATAGCTCGCCACCCTAACCGTCAGCTCTCCCAAAGTCGGATCTTGGGTCAAGATAAACGATCCGGTTGCTTCTTCTTGGCTAGAGAGAAACTCGATGCGCTGGTCACCCCATTCAACTAAGGTGCCATCAATCCGCAGCTCTACGATCACCTGAACGGCCGCTGCCGTTTCGCCGCCCTGGTTGGTCACCGTGAAAGGGACGTAATATTTGCCCTGTCGCTGCTCGATCTTAGAGGTGACCTGGAGAACCGGGGGGTCTTGATTGCGATCACGCACCCACAAATAGCCAACGCCTGCCAAAATGGCTAACAGAATTGCTAACGCGACAAAGAAGCTGATTCGCTCCGCGACGGACTGCGATTTGCTCATAGCACCAGCCTCCCAGCCGCGCCGCCGATAGTCGCAGGTAGCCCCAAGATAAGAATTTGGCGAAAGGCGAGTTCTAGCGGTGCGGCTGGGTCGATTTTCCCAAAAAAAGCCAGCATCAAGGCGGCGGCTAATAAAGAGACCAGGTAGGAGAAAAGGGTCTCGCTGAGCGGCTGTTGAAACAGCCCTTCCTGCAACCGTCGCTGTCCCTGACGCGAGAAGTTGGCCTGAAAAACAATGCTGTAAGAGAGGATAAGTGACACGAGCACCGTCAACATCAGCCAGGGCCCCTGAACTGCCGCCACCAAGACGCTGACCTCATCAGTGGGGGCAATGCTGAAGGCAATAATGATGGCCCCAATTAGTGTGGCTCCGACGTCAGCGATGGTTTCATTAAGGTTGTCTTCAGGGTAAAACCGCTCTGACCGGGTCGGTATTGAGGGCGCGTCGCGAGTGTCTTCTGAGCCGTTGGTGTCCTCCGAGTCGT
>JBARVU010000325.1:0-6755 GCA_049646425.1 Phormidesmis sp.
CCCCTACTTCCAGCTCGATGACACGCCCGCAGCCAAGCCTCAGCTCCAGCTTGACTTACCGGCTAGCGAATACCACAACCAAATCACCCAAAACACCCATTCCTACCGGGGCAAGCTCGACTGGTCAGATCCTGAGATTGCTGAAGAGGCCGATCTCGCTTTCCGGCCTATCAGCGCCCAGCAAGCAGCCGTAACCGATCCAAATCGCCAGCTCGAGATCTCACTGCGCTACGACAGTGCCTACACAACGCTCGTATTTTGGGCTGTCGAAGGCAAAAACTATTACTGCCTAGAGCCCTGGAGCGCTCCCCGTAATGCTTTGAACAGTGGCATAGATCTGCTCACACTCGCACCAGGGGCCAGCCAAACGATGACGGTCACCTTCAGCGCTCATCTAGCGGCATAACGCTAGCTAAGCCTTTTGTTACCTACGAGTATTTACATAGAAAAAATGTTTCAGGTGCTAATTGACACCTGAGTTTTTGAGTATAGCGGTGCAATAGCGCTATGCCGCTAGATAGAGAATTCCCTTAGCGAAACGCTCCAAAATAGCTACCTGAGGTCTCGGTTCAACCACCCAAACGTCGCTTCATTCAGTTTTATCTTCCCCAATCAACGGCCACCAGATAGCGCTAAACCCAACCGTTTATAAGGTTTTGAGATGCCTGAAGCAAGGCCGATATCAGTAGCTTGTCCAAAGCTATGTCGTATAATACACACAACTCAAAGAAAAAACGACTGACAGTGTCAGTCCGATTACTGGCTGGCGTTTGTCCCTTTATTCGATGTCATTTCAGATCATTAAAGTTCTAACTTCTGTATAAATTCTTCAGGATTGTAGATAGCGAAGTCAGTAGTTATGAACAGGCAGGTAGAGTCAGGCCATAGGCTAGCTTCTCCCGTATGATCATTCGTTTGAGATATAGAAAGATGGGCAGGGCAGGTAAGGCACTAAAGCACGTACTTCAAAAGCACAGCATTAGTCAAAATCGACTAGCTGTCACCATGGGCGTCGCTCGTTCCACAGTTAATCAGTGGGTCAATGAAGTCAGCGATCCGCTGGCGGACTCTATTCCCGAAATTATCAATGCCCTAGAGGTATTAGAACCGGCTGCTGTGCCAATTTTCATACAGATGTACATCCAGCGCGACGCCATCCGCAGCAGCTAGAAAGACCTGTTTAACCTTTCTTGGCTTAACGGCTGCAACTAGGGTAGCCAAATCGGCTGGCGTCCTGTCAGCTCTAGCTCAGCTGGCACTAGGGCGGCGGGCTGCGCGCTCAGCCGCTCTTCTACCGTGCTGAACAAAGGTAGCAGCCAAAGGCGGGCAGTGGCACCTGAGAAGTCAGTGTCTGTAACTGATGGCTCTATGACTAAAGCTTCGTCGAATAAAATCGCTAGGCCATCGGGCGATAAGCTGACCGTGATTTCAGGCTGAGGGGGCATCTCCAACAGCTTTTGGGCTTGCCCCGTTTCGATATTAATGGCCGTGAGATAAGGCGCTACCTGATATTGCCGCTCGTCTTCATCCTCTCCGGGGATGACTTCTCCCTCTGCTACTAGCCGGTTGACTAAGCAGTAGAGAATCTCATTATTTTCGTCAAACTGAGCGTCTAAAACTGCACCATCGGTCTGGAGCAATAGCTTTTCCTCACCCTGGTTAGAGAGCCAAAACAGCGACTGGGTGAACTGCTTGTCCGGATCGTCCTGGTTGAAGTTCACTAAAGCAGCAGCACTGCCGTCGCTAGCAATATCCAAAGTCAAGCCATACTCTGGTAGAAAGTCCAGCAGTTCGTCGGCCTGTGCCGCTGTGATATTTTCCTGTAGGCTGATCACTGCCGTTCCCTCCCCCTGCTGCAGCAGTAGAGAAAGGCTGTCCGGCGCAATTCTAAAGTCGCCGCCGGGCTCGGTCTTGAGCTTGCGAGGCGGGCTGTCGTCTGTGAGTACCCAGGGGCCGAAGTCCGCAGGTTTTTGCTGGTTTACCCGCTGTACGACGATGAGCTGGCCATTGGGAGACAGGTCAAATTTGAGGTTCTGATAGTCTTTATTGTCCAGAATAAGTTGAATGGTGCCAGCTGCGGCTGGTTTGGGTTGGCGCTGCCAAAACTGCCAGGATGAAGCGGGGTCAGGAGCTGCTAGACCAGTTGAGACGGTGTATAGCTGGGCTAAAGCTAGCCCTCCGGCTTCGGCCTGGGTGCTCACGGCAGAAAATAGAATGCGATCGCGCTCTGGATACGGCTTAAAGTCGAGGATTCGCTGGTCTGCGGGCGTCAGCAGCGTTTTCTCTTTGCGGGTAAGATTGAACAAGATCAGCCGCCCTTGCTCTTCCCCCTCTGCACCGATGTAGGCGAAGGCGCGATCACGCGTCCGGAACGTGCTTGCAAAGGGTTCAAAGCCTCGCTGAGCGTTGAGCGTCTTTGCCGCTGGCAGGGTGACGCGGTAAGACTCTCCGTAAGGCACAGGCAAGTCCAAAGTATAGGCCATTCGCCGTCCTCCCCAGCTGAACTTGCCCCCCAGCGCCGGATCAATTTTGAGACTGTCTTCTACGCTCTTGTGGTCGACTGGCTGAGTAAAGGTCATCAAAAACGCCACGTCGTCAGCCGTGACAATCCTGTCTTGCCACGAGAATGTCCGCACCTGAGGTAGAGCCCGAGCCCCCAGCAGCAGCATCACGGTAATAATCAGTCCCAAAACAATGATCGCTGTCGAAGCGACTCGATCTAGAGGCTGCACTGAATGTTTTGTAGCGCGTTTTGTACTCACAGCGATACTCGTAGGTCTGGGCTTACCCGATGTATAAGTTGACAAACAGGGTGAGGACAAAGGTCATCATTGAGGCCAATGCCACCAGATAAAAGACTGCTCGCCCTTTAAACACCGTCAGCAGCAGTCCAATATTTTTGAGGTCGATCATCGGCCCAAAAACCAGAAAGGCCAGCAGCGAACCGCTGGTGAAGGTGGAAGCAAAAGACAGGGCAAAAAACGAATCTACCGTCGAACAGATAGAGACGACGACTGCCAATAACAGCATGGTCAAAATGGAGGAGACCAAGCCCTGCCCCAAGCTCAAAATTAGCTCTCTGGGTGCTGCGACCTGAACTGTGGCAGCGATCGCACTCCCTATCACCAGCACTGCGCCGAGCTCTCTCAGCTCTCGCACCATATTCTCGACCAGCAGCATCAGTCGACTGCTCGGGGCCTGCTCTATGGCAGGATTTGCCACCAGCCGCTGAGCAGCCGGTGTGTCGAGCCGCAAAGTGCCGCTAGCGCCCTGTAAGAAAGTACCCCCCTGAAGCAGTGAGGGTTTGTCATCGCTTTTGCCGCTCACAAGGGACTGGTGGTCACGAAACCGGCTACGAGCCACAGCCGTCTGTAAAAAAGGGCCGATATCTGGTTGCCGGCTGAACACCCAGCCGACAGATATCGCAATCAGCAGTGAAAAGCCGATACGCATAAAGACAATTTCTGGCTGGTCGCGAAACGCTATCCAGGTTGACCAAAAGACGACTGGGTTGATCGTCGGTGCTGCCAATAGAAATCCGACCGATACCGCCGTTGGTGCACCCTGTACGAGCAACCGGCGAGCCACTGGTACGTTGCCACACTCACAGACCGGAAACACTAAACCGGCCAGACTGCCCATGATCGCACCCAAAAGCGCATTCTTGGGCAGCAGCCCCAACAGCAGGCGCTCATCCACGAAAAACATCAGCAGGCTAGAGAACGCCACGCCAATCAATAAAAAAGGACACGCCTCCACTCGCAAGCTGAGAAATAGCGTAAATCCAGTATTGAGCTGAACCATCTTTTAGGGGGGAAATGCCAAGGTTAGCTATTTTACAGCCTGTCCTTGAAAGCGATCAGATGAAATGTGGCTTACTTACTTTTATATGAGCGCTGATAACGCGGTGACATCTTACTACGATGTGCCGCACACCTTAACAAGAAGCTTTCATAAGCTACGCTGCTATGCCTGAGTTGAGCGTCTTGTAGCGTTTGTGAAACTTCTTAGCGGCTGCCGTGATCTGTACAAGTACCGAATTCAAATCCAACGGTTCGCAACGTAACATTTCGCAAAGTTACCGCTACCAGAGCTGAATATTGACCACACTAATGCGACCGCTCAGGCACACATCGACATCTCCATCCGGGTCGCGGAGCCGCTCTTCGTACGCGCCGACATAGCGAAACCCAGCCTCATCGACAAAGAAATCTGTGGGCAGTGGCTGACTGCAGCCCTTACAAAACACGATTTCTGGGTCATCGGCTGCGCCTTTGTCATCGCGCGGCGGAGCCGGGAGATTGACATTCCAAAACTGACCGGGCTGCGGCTTGTTGGCCATCAGCTGACGCAATACCCGCGTCGCCAGTCGAGTTGCACGGGGCCAATCAAAAGGCTGAGTCCGATACCGATATTGAGAAATGGCAATTCCAGGCTTACGCAGCAGGGTGGCTTCGCGCACAGCCGCGACCGTCCCTGAAACATAGGTATCTGCGCCCATATTTCCGCCAGCATTAATGCCTGAGAGCACCCAGTCTGCGTCAGGATACAGGTGACTCAGCGCGACTCGGCTACAGTCAGCGGGCGTGCCGCCAATGGCATATTCTCTTGGCCCGCGCTGATCGATGGGGATGATGCCGCCACGATTGAGCTGATGACTGCAGCCCGAAAGGGGAGCATCTGGGGCCACAATCACACTTTCATCGATATCTTCTAAAGCGCTCTGCAGGGCCTGAATGCCTGGCGCACCGATACCGTCATCATTAGTTAAGACAATCATTGGCTATCGGCCTGCCGCTTCGACAATGGCATCACCGCTAAAGATCAGCGTGGCTGGCCCAGTCATCAGCACCCGGTTGCTGGAGAGCCATTCAATTTCCAGGCAGCCGCCGGGAAGTTCTACGGTAGCTTTGCGACTACACAACCCATTCAGCACCGTCGCCACCAGCAGCGCGCAAGCTCCGGTACCACAGGCCAGCGTTGGTCCGGCCCCTCGCTCCCAGACTCGCATCTTCAAGTAGTCAGGCCGAACCACTTCGACAAATTCAGTATTGATCCGGGCTGGGAAGGCAGGGTGGTGCTCAAACTTAGGGCCGATATCTGCTAAGGGAACTGCTTCTACATCTTCTACGAAGGTAATGCAGTGCGGGTTGCCCATACTCACGCAGGTCACCTGCCAGGATTGACCCGCTACTTCAAGAGTTTGATCAACCGCTTTTTCCTCTGCGGCTACCAGCGTCGTGGGAATTTTCTTAGCGAGCAGTCCTGGCTCACCCATATCTACCGTTACTTGGGCATCGGCCTGTAGGGTAGGCCGAATGGTGCCCGTTAGCGTGTGAATACTGTAGGTGTGAGGGAGCTCTAGCGTTTTGCCGTCTTCGGCTTCTAAGTCGGCAATAAACTTGGCCAGACAGCGAATGCCGTTACCGCACATCTCTGGCTCGGAACCATCAGAGTTGTAAATGCGCATGGTGTAATCGGTGTCACCATCGAGCAGCGCTGGGAGGACAAAAATAACGCCGTCAGCGCCAATGCCAAAATTGCGATCGCACAGCGCCACGGCCTGCTCAGGCGTGACCATCGGCTCTACGCTAGCTCGGTTATCCACCAGAATGAAGTCGTTGCCAAGGCCGTGATACTTGCTGAAAGGAAGGGTTGTCATGAGGAAAAATAGGCTTTTGAACAGGCTCTTGATGGAAGTGTCTCTTCAGCATTTTATACCGCTTCCTCCATCGACTGATTCTAGCCTGGCTATCGATTCCTCATGGCGCTCTTCGGGCAAGCTATAGGTCGAACCCTTCAATAGATCTCTTCTTACCTTTAGGAACGCGCTGTAAAACCTATGTCATCCCAAGCATTTGATACCGATCTGCCTAGCATCCGCCAGGTTCAAACGCTCATTCGCAATCAGCAAACGGTAGAAGTCAAGGTCACAACAGGTGACACGCTGACTGGATCTGTGAGCTGGCAAGATGCCAACGCCCTCTGTGTGAAGAGTGAGGACGGTCAAGATACGATTTTGATGCGAGGGGCGATCGCCTACGTCAAAGCGATTCGTTAGGTTAATTGATGACCGTCACAACATCACAGCCGCAGAGGCGCTGAGGATGATATTGTCTTTGCTGCGTTCTGATGAAGTTATTTCGGCATAGCAGCACTCGATCACCATGTCTTTCCTTACGCCTTTTACCCGGTTGAATACCCTCTTAAACACCCTTTATCACCAGCTGCTCCGGCGAGTTAGGCTCACGCCCTGGCTAATACTGTCGGTCGTTGTTGCAGCAGTCGTCTGGAGCAGCGCAGCCCCTTCACAGGCGGCTTATCAGGTGCAAATATCGCCTAGCGACCCTGTGCTGGGCGATACGCTCTCGGTGGTTGTTCAGGGGGTCAGTAGTGCTGAAGCTGCGCCCACCGTCACGGTCGATGGCACTGATTACCCCACCTTTCCGCTATCGGCCAATCGCTACCGGGCGCTGGTTCCGACGAGTCCCAATACGTCACCCGGTCGGATGACTCTTCAGGTCAATGGTGCTGACGGCACTAGTAACGTTGCAGTTAGTATTGGCGATCGCAGCTTTCCCACCCAGTACATTACCCTGTCGCCTGGTCGCGCCGGTCTAGAAGGCACAGACTACGAATTTGACCGGCTAGATGCCCTGCGAGCCCTGCGCACCCCTACCCGCTACTGGAACGGCCCAATGACCAAGCCTAGCAGCGGTTACGTCAGCTCCACCTATGGCAACCGTCGCTACTAC
>JBARVU010000326.1:0-31073 GCA_049646425.1 Phormidesmis sp.
CCATTCTTTTGGGCATGCCTGCGCCTCTGTTTGTTGCTGAAGTGGTCAGTACAGGGGGCGAGAGCAGCGCTAACTATCGCCGTGACTACGAATGGAAACGACAGCAGTACGAGTGGTAGGAAATCCCCGAGTACTGGGTGATTGATCGCCACAGGCAGCAGGTTGTTGTTTTTGTATTACAGGAGGGCATCTACGAAGAGCGTTACTACAGAGGTTCTGACATCTCCGTATCGTCCGTCTTTCCGACCCTGGTAATTACGGCAGACAAACTGCTCTCGGGTAAAGTCTTATAAACTCAACGAATGGCTGAAACCTCCTTCGCCTGCTCCGCGCAATTCTCTGAAGATGCTTTACGATTTTCCTGCGGAGACGCTACGCGATCACGCACCTCCAAAAACACCAGCAGCGCATTCACATCCGCCGGATTTACTCCGCCAATCCGGGTCGCCTGACCCACCGTCAGCGGCTTCACCTTATTCAGCTTTTCACGAGACTCCATCGACAGCGTATCAATGGTAATGTAGTCGAGATCTTGGGGCAGCGGTCTGTTGGTTTGGCGAGAGACCGTGTCGATTTGCTTTTGCTGACGCTGAATGTAGCCCGAATATTTGATGTCAATTTCAGCCCCTTCTTTTTCGGCTAGGGTCAGCTCGGGGTTGCCCAGACCATAGCTCTCCAACTGCTGATAGTGGAACTTTGGTCGGCGAATGAGATCGGCTAGCGTGACTGAGCCCTTAATGCGCTGCTGCGTGTCGGCGTAGATTTTTTGGCCGATTTCATCTTGTTCTTTTACTCTCGTGCTGTGCAGCCGTTCTTTTTCAGCCACAATGTTGGCCTGTTTCTGGGTGTAGAGGTGCCAGCGGCGATCGCTCACCAGCCCAATCTCCCGGCCCAGAGGCGTCAGCCGCTGGTCGGCATTGTCCGAGCGCAAAATCAGCCGATACTCCGACCGCGAAGTCAGCACCCGATAAGGCTCTCGCAAATCCTTCGTACAGAGATCGTCAATTAGTGTCCCTAAGTAGCTCCCTTCGCGTGGAAAGACAATCATTTCCTGACCGTTGACCAGCCGGGCTGCATTGATTCCGGCTACTAGCCCCTGACCCGCCGCTTCTTCATAGCCGGTTGTCCCGTTGATTTGACCCGCGCAAAACAAGCCTTCTACCTTTTTGGTCATCAGGGTAGGAAAGCATTGCGTTGCTGGAATATAGTCATAGTCCACCGCATAGGCCGGACGCAGCATAACGCAGTTTTCCAGCCCTGGCAGCGTTTTCAGCATCGCCCCCTGCAAATTTTCGGGCAGGCCGGTCGAAAACCCCTGAATGTATAGCTCAGGATACTCTCGCCCTTCCGGCTCAATGAAGATCTGATGGCTCTCTTTGTCGGCAAAGCGCACAATTTTGTCTTCTATGCAGGGGCAGTAGCGCGGCCCTTTGGCCTCCACCCAGCCGCCATATACAGGCGATAGATGCAGATTATCGCGCACCAGCTTATGCGTCGCGGCGGTGGTGCGCGTCATGTAGCAAGGAATTTGCTCGCGTTCCTGCCACACCTCAGGGTCAAAGCTAAACCAGCGCACGTCCGGATCGCCGGGCTGAGGCTCTAGCTTGCTGTAGTCCACTGAGCGCTTGTCTACCCGAGCGGGCGTGCCGGTCTTTAGCCGCCCGGTTTCAAAGCCCAGCCGATTCAGCGTTTCACTCATGCCGATGGCCGCCGGTTCACCTGCCCGCCCCGCTGAGAGCGACTTTTTGCCGACCCAAATGGTGCCGTTCAGAAAAGTGCCCGTCGTGAGAATGACGGCTTTGCAGCCGAAAGCCATGCCAAAATAGGTCTCTAAGCCAATGATTTCATTGTTTTTGCCCAGCACTAAGTCGGTGGCCATGCCTTCGCGCAGCACCAAGTTTTCTTGATTCTCGACCACTGACTTCATTACAGCGGCGTATTCGCGCTTGTCGGTTTGCGCCCGCAGCGCCCATACCGCCGGGCCACGAGAGCTGTTGAGAATGCGCTTTTGCAGGTAGGTGCGATCCGCGACTTTGCCGATTTCGCCGCCTAGCGCGTCTACTTCGTGAGCTAGCTGCGATTTGGCGGGGCCGCCGACTGCCGGATTGCAAGGTTGCCAAGCGATCCGATCCAGATTCATGGTGAGCAAAAGCGTGCGGCACCCCAAGCGCGCCGAGGCCAGTGCCGATTCGCAGCCCGCATGACCTGCGCCCACCACAATTACGTCGAATCCATCTGAAAAAGAGACACTCATATACAGGCTCGATATGTCCGTTTCTCATTCTAACGACTGTTTGCCCAACGCTCCGCTCTGAGGCATATGTCTGATAAAAATATCACCGGATATCTGGGAATGAGCAGGATATCTATACACAGTTTGCTAGGCTGCTGCTATACCTAAATATTCTTTTAACAAATCGCCTTAATAAAAATTAAAAGGGGAGTATCGTCATGGACTTCGGTAGAGAACTTTCTCGTAAGCAGGACGACATCATTCAAACCTGGATAGCTCAGGTACGCAGAGACAGCGATATAGAAAGCACTCGCAATCTGACGTCTCAGGCTATTTTAGATAGTTTGCCTGAGCTGATTGAGGCGATCGCTCACCGGCTATCACAACCCCTGTCATCGGAGATCGACCGGCTGCTCGACCATGGGAGGGAGCACGGCTCGGTGAGGGCTAAGCAAGGCTACGACGCTGAAGAAATTATCTGGGAGTACAGCATCTTGCGCAGTGTCATCCTCGATGCGCTTGAAGATGAGCTCCTGCAAAGTCAGCCTTTGCCTATGCTACGAGCCGTACGTCTGATCGAGGGTGCCATTGATCAGGCTGTTGCTTTTTGCATGAAGCGCTATACCCACGAGCGCCTAAAGGAAGTGAATTTGCTATACGACGAGCTGCTGGCGAGCAACCAGGAACTGGACTGGCTGGTGCGCGCTGAGAAAACCAACCTGTCGCATTTGGCTCATGAGTTCAAAAGTCCGCTCAGCAGCATCATTGGCTATTCGGAGCTGTTTTTGCGTCAGCGGGAGAAAATGTCTGAGGTGCATCCCGAATATGTAGAGCGGGTGCTGCTGAGCGGGCGACAGCTGCTGGCAATGATCAACAAGGCGCTGGCAATGTCTTCGTATCACGCGGAGCGAGCAGCGGTCGAGCCGCAGCCGGTGGAGGTCTGTCAGGTAGTCGAGGAGGTTGTGGCAGCGCTAGATATCTTAGCTCAGCAGAAAAACCTGCCGATCTCGGTTGCCTGTGAGCCTATTAGTGACTCGGTCGTGACCGATGGGGGACGGCTCCGACAAATTGTGACTAATTTGATTAGCAATGCTATCCGCTATACCGAGTCCGGCCAAATTGAGATCCATGTGCGACCCGTCAAGGCAGCCGCACCCCCGACGACCACTTGTTTAGTCCCTCTTGCGAGCTCAGAGGAAATGCCGGATGGCTTAGAGAATTCGCCGCTGGCGAGGCGGCGAGCGGCGAGCTTGGCCGTTTGCGCGGAGTCGGATGAGGTTAGGGGCAATCGCATCGAAATCCAGGTCACCGACACGGGCTTAGGCATCGACGTGGCTGAGCAGAGCCGGATTTTCGAGCCCTACTACCAGGGCAAAGCGGGCCAGTGCTCAGCCGATAGTACCGGCTTAGGTCTAGCGATCGCCCATCAAATGGTAAAACTACTTCAGGGCAGCATCCACCTCAAATCAGAGCCAGAGGTCGGGTCTACCTTTACGATCATTTTGCCACTTCGCTATCGGCCTGCGCCTATCGAAGCTGAGCCCCCGCCCCTTTAGAGATAGGCACTGCCCTTATGACCGCTCCTCAGCTACTCGCTTTTGATTTTGACGGGGTGATCTGCGACGGTCTGATCGAATATTTTCAAACGGCCTGGCGAGCCTACTGCCAGCTTTTTCAGCACGGCAACGACCAGCCGCCCACCGGACTGGCCGAGAAATTCTATCCGCTGCGCCCGGTGGTTGAAACGGGTTGGGAAATGCCGGTGCTGGTGCGAGCGCTAGTAGCAGGTGCGAGCGAAGGGCAGATTCTAAAGGAGTGGCCGCAGATGGCACTGCCTTATTTAGCTGAGGCCGGACTGACTAAGGCGCAGTCAGTGCAGGCGTTAGATGGCGTTCGCGATCACTGGATTCAAGCCGACTTGCAAAGCTGGCTAGATCTGCATCGATTTTATCCTGGTGTAGTGGAGCGAGTCGGCGAGCTGCTCACAGGCGACCTGCCGGTGTATGTCATCAGCACTAAAGAAGGCCGATTTATTAAAGCGCTGCTGGATCAGAGCGGCGTCGATTTTCCGGGTGATCGCATCTTCGGCAAAGAAGTCAAGCGACCCAAGTACGAAACGCTGCGCCTGCTCAAAGAAAAGCACGCAGTCTCAAATATTTGGTTTGTTGAAGATCGCCTGCCTGCCCTCAATGAGGTCAAAGCGCAGAATGACCTGACGGAGGTTCAGCTTTTTTTGGCAGATTGGGGCTACAACCTGGCGCCTGATAGAGAAACCGCAAGACAAGATCCGCGCATTAACCTATTATCCTTAGAGCAAGTAGTACAAGAGTTCGATAAGTGGCAGTGATTCACCATGCTCGACCTGACTAAGCTCGCCCGCCAAATGCAGGGGATCAGCGACCACCTGAGTAAAGAGGCCGACGCTGCCCGACTGCGGGTTGAGCTGGCGCGCAATTTACTGGCTCAGGCCACTGAGCGGCAAAGTGAACTGGTACAGCAGCTGGTGGAGGGGCGCGATCGCCTCCTTTTCGCTGCCGCCGAACCCGTCGAACCGCTGGCCACCAAAATCGCTCTAGAGATCCCGCCAAACGCCCACACCGTCATCTCTTCAGACGGCTCTCAAATCTCTCCTAGCCATCATGAAATCGCCTACTGCTATCTGCTAAATATCAGCCGAGTGATTATCCACTATGGCCAAAGCCGCTATCCGCTGCTCGACAGCCTGCCCGAGGTCATCTACCGCCCCGAAGACCTTTACGCCTCGCGCCAGTGGGGTATCCGCACCCAGGAATGGATGGGCTATCGGCGCACCGCCGCCGAAGCAATCATGCTCAGCGAACTCGGACAGGAAGCGGCCAGCACGCAGGATGTGGATGTGCCGATTCTAGCGATGACCGACGGCTCACTGATTTACTGGTTTTTGGAACAGATCCCAGCGGCTGCCCGCGATCAGATATTGCTGCCGGTATTAGCGGCATGGGAGCAAATGCGTCAGGCCCGAGTCCCGGTAATGGGATACATTAGCGCCTCTCGCAGTGGCGAAGCGCTCAACTTTTTGCGGCTGCAAGCCTGCCCCTATGAAACGCCCGATTGCCTGACCCACTGCGCCGATGATCGCGACCGAATGCCCTGTCAGACTTTTTCACCGCTGCGAGATGTCACGCTTTGGGCCACCTCCTTGTCGCCCGGCGAACGGGGGCCACTGTGGAAGAGTTCGGCAGATATCTTGAGCTGCTATGGCGATCATGCGGTGTATTTTTGCTATGTGCATGTGGGCGCCGAGGTCGCCCGCGTCGAGTTTCCGCAGTGGGTGGTGGAAGACTCCGATCTCTTTAATACGGCGCTGAGCTTGATGCTAGCGCAGGTGCAAAAAGGGTTTGGCTATCCGGTGGCCCTGGCAGAAGCGCACAACCAGGCTGTGGTAAGAGGCGGCGATCGCACTCGTTTCTTCACCCTGCTAGAGCAACAAATGATCCGCGCCGGCCTGAAGAACGTCGGCACCTCGTTTAAGGAAGCCCGCAAACGCGGCAGCATTGCCTAATTACGGCCTAGGATCAAGCGATACCGTATTCGTCACAGGGAGTAAAGCTTAAAATAATGAGCAAAAGTGTAGGACTGGTCGGGCTGGATGATAGCAGCTCTGGGCATCCTATAAATCCTCTGTATCTAAGTATTTACGACCCGAGTACCGTTCCAGTAGTACAGGCACCGGCAAGGTTTGTGCCAACGGTAATGGCACCCTGCAAGTTGGCACACAGCAGATTTGCCCGAGCGAGCGAAGCCCCGGTAAAATTAGCTTCCTGTAAATTGGCTTCTTCTAAGTTGGCTTCAGTCAGGGTGGCACCCTGCAAATCGGCCCGGGAGAAGTCGGCGCTGCACAGGTTGCTGTCGCTCAAGTTGGCACCGCGCAAGTCAGCGCCACGTAGGTCAGCGCCTTTGAGGTTGGCATTCATCAAGGTCGCCCCGCTGAGAAATGCGCCCGTCAGGCTAGCCCCTGTTAGCTTCGCACCCATCAGGTTGGCCCCGCGTAGATTCGCCCCACGCAGGTCGGCCCCGGTCAGGTCGCACTGCATCAGATTTGCACCCCACAGGTTGGCTCGCAGGTCGGCTCCGGCTAAGTTTGCACCGACCAGAGTACTGCCTTCTAAATGAGTGCGACTAAGATTGGCCTGGCTCAAGTTGGAGCCGGATAGGGTCGCCCCTGCTAGCTGCGCGCCCGAAAGATCGCTGCCTGCTAGCTCAGAATCGTCTAGCTTGGCACCGGCAAGTGCTTTTAGCTTGCCCGCGCGGACAGCGTCAATGTCAATGGAGTCACTCATCTAGATTAGGGTTTGAAGGGAGGGTAAAGAGGAGGGGCAATCGCATCCAAAAGCCAGCTCATGCTAAGGCTGCGATTGAGCGGCTTCAGTCGCCAATGACGGCCAAGCATCGGCCACTTCAGGATTCAGCAGGCCAGTACTCATTGTCATCTTCAACGGAATTGTCGGCAGACTCAGCCCTTGCTGCAACCCGGTTACCAAGAAACTGAGGATTTCCACCAGCTTGGGATCCCAGTGCTCGCCTGATTCGGCTTTGCAGGAGGCGAAGGCATCTGTCACATGCTGCCACTCATTTTCGGGTGCCTCAGTCTGCTCCTGGCTGGCAGTGTGACGGCGATGAGCGACTTCTTCCTGAAAAGTCGCAACTAAGCCTAGAATACGAGCCTCTACCGGAATTTGATCGCCCTTCATGCCCGCTGGCTGACCGCTGCCGTTCCACCGTTCGTGCTGGTGCGCAATGATCTGAGCGATCGCTCTCAACCGAGGCAAGACCCGCAGCGTCTGCGCCCCCGGATGCAATGGGCAGCTATCGCCCTCTTTTTCACTTTCTGCTGTATCGAATTGAGCAGGGGCAATCCGATGGAGCAGGCTCGCCAGCCGCAGCCGCTGCATTTGCCAGACCGGTAAATCTAGAAACTGGCCCACCATCTCCGAAAGTGACGCTACCTCTGCCGCTGCCAACGGATTGGTCGGATCGGCTAAGTCGGCGAGCTGAGCCATCCGCAGGTAAGCCTGAAGCTCATTGGAAACCAGGTTCTGGCTAATTGCCCCGGCAAACTTGAAGGTTTCAGTTTGCTTGACCGGGCGATCACCTTCCTGCAAATACTCCACCACCCGCATCACCACATTGCCCACTTCGCCAGTCTTCGTGACCGCTTCGGCATCTATCTGAGCTAGCTTTGTCTCTAGTTCGGCCTGTAATTCTGGGGTGTAGCGACCGACGTGGTCAGCAGCGATCGCAATCGTCTCCTTCACCAGCGCTGGGTCAAACGTCCAAAACCCGTAGAACTTACGCTCTAGATCATTCTCGGGTTGCCCATCTGGCCCGTACTCTTCATCGGTGAGCTCCTGGCAGAGCACCATCGCACTGTAGCTAGCACTCATGATCATCAGGTGCCATTCCTGAGAAACCGGATCGTCGAGATCGAGATCAACCAGCGAGACGTTCTCCTTGCTGCTCGTTGGATGCTCCTTAAAGCCTGCACCTGGTGCCGCCATAATCACAATTCGGTCGGCAGTATCGGCCAAATCGGCGTAGCGATCCGCCTCCTGCAAGTACCACTTTCCCTTCTGGAAAGCCGTCACGATCAAAGGGGAGGTTTTAGTGGCCAGGACGGCATCTTCCAGCGCGTGGCACAGGGCTACCAGCGTATTTTTGTAGTACACCCCAAAGTTGAGCGGTGTGCGACCGGATGATTCGGTATCGCGATCACGAACAAGTCTGTCAAGAATGGAACCCGCCAACATGCTTTTTCTGAGAAATTACTAAAGAGTTGTACTAAAAACGCTAAAAGGCTTTTTTTATGATACCCCAGCCATGGCCCGAGGCTGGCCATTTACAGGCGCACTTAACGCTTCCGACAGCGGTGATCTGCCCAACCGTCGCTCCAAGATGGCCATCACCGTCCGACCAAAGTCATTCGGATTTTCACGCATCGCCTCCAGGCACACGTCCCCGAAGAAAGCGCCTAGCTCACCAGGGTTCCACAGTAGCTTGAGTGCCACCCACGGCAGATAGATCGCCAGTGGATTGTAGCCGCGTTTGAGAATATTGTGCTCAAAGGCGTACGCCTCCAGATGAGTATGCGGCTGCAATCCAATAAAGAAGATCGCAGGCTCTACTTTATCTACGCCGAAGATATTCTCCAGCTCACAATGGTAGGCCACCGTCTGACGAATGGTTTCGTCCCGCTCGTCAATCACATTAAAAGAGTAGTTCACCGAAACAAAATCATTAAAGCCCGCCGCCTTGAGGTCGCGGCAGTTTTGTAGCACAGTTTTGAGGTTGTAGCCCATGCGCATTTTACGCACCAGTTCTTGAGAGCCGCTGGTAATGCCAATCTCAAAATAGTTCATCCCTGTCGCCACCATCAGCTCACACAGACGAGGCGTAAGATTGTCAGCACGGATGTAAGCGGCCCAGTTGATATCGGTCATACCCGACGCCTGGATTTTCTCAAGGAGCTCAATGGCATCGTCAATGTAGCGCTTGGCTGGGATGAACTGCGCATCGGTGAACCAAAATTTGCGAATGCCTCGGTCGTAAAGCTGTCGCATTTCTTTAACCACTTCATCGGCAGGGTTAATGCGCACCTGCTTGCCTTCTACCACGGTATAAACGCAGTAGCAGCAGTTGTGCGGACAGCCGCGCTTGGTCTGCACGCCGATGTAAAAGTCCTGTTCCTGCAGGTAATACTCAAACTCAGGCCACATCGCTTCGATGTAATCGTAGTCGCAGGCCGACTTTTCTATCGGTGTCGGCCACTCGTGAATTAGCTTTTCTCTAGGGGCTTCACCGACGATGTAGCAGCGTTCGCCAGAGAAATCTTCACCGCGCAGCAGCTTCTCTAGCAGCGTTTCACCTTCGCCCACAGAAACAATCGTCCCGACCGGCAGCGTTTTCTGCATTTGCTCGTAAAACACGCTCACCGCTCCACCACCCACCACGACGCGCGCCTCGGGGTGATAGCGACGAGCGCGTTTGAGCCCCCGCTTCACCAGCTTCTCATTGCGGCGCAGCTCAGCGAGATAGGTGCCCACCATCCGCGCGCCGCCCAAAGCACCTCGCAGCTTGACCAAAGGGTTAGGTGCATAGGCAAATTCGAAGGCATTCTGCAGTGGATTACCGCCCCGTCCGCCGACCGGCGCATAGATTTGAATATCGCGCCACGAGAACACAAGTAGCGTCGGCTGAAAGCGGTCAATATGGTCGTCTAGCGCGGCGGTAAAGTCGAGCGGCGGCACCGTGCCCATGTCAAAGATTTGCTGCTCTACGGCCGGAAAAAGCTTGTGAACATGGTCTGCCAGATAAACCACGCCGATCGGGAAAATCGGGTTGCAGGGGAGACGAACGTACAGAATGCGGTCATTCATAGCGGGGGTAGGTATGGCTAGCAGCGCGGGAAAAGCCTTTCAGTCAGGCTTTGATTCGAGCAGACAATGAGACCGGGGTGCGACCTTAGGTCTTTCATATATTTCATATATCTTTACGATAGCACTGCCATCCTAGCGCGGTGGCGATTTTGCCAGCGGTTTCCAAGTAAAGTTTTCGCCTCAAGGTTTGGCTTAAGCTTTCTGACTTCAAAGCGAGTTCACCGCCCAAAGAGTATCTCAAGAAAGTATCTAAGGCTACTTCATTTTTTGCCTCTGCGGTTGATAGATAGGCAAGCCAAAGGGTTGGTCGCTTTAAGAACAAAGTTTTGTTGCGCTTTGTAGTGTTTTATAGCTTTATTAGTGAGAAAATAATAAGCTCTCACTTTTGACAGAAACAGCCTCAGCCGGAGAGTGACACCCTTAGAGAAGGTGGCTGATTTGGGCAGGTGGCACTGACGTTTAAAGGCTGATCAATCGCGCCCTGATAGAAGGGAGAACCTCAGCTAAATTGCCTTTCGGTCAGGGTTCTGCAAAAAGACGTAGGGGATTCTATCCTGTCTGTTGGGCAACTTGAATAGGTGGTACCCAACTTTTTGAATTCGGTTATATGCTTTTTCCATAGCGCGACAAGTAGTTGGATAAAGACCGGTAAAAAGCCAGGGATGCTGGCTTGGTATTCGTTTTTACAGCTACTGTAAACGGCTGAGTGCTAGCCTCTGTGAGTATGAAGTGTTGCCATTTGTTCCTTTTCGTCCTAGTCGTTTCTTCTCGCCCTTACCCAAACCATGGCTCAAATTCTAGATTCGCTTCCTGCTGACGACGCCGACACACTGCTGTGCTGCTACGTCAACGCAACGAGTAAAATTCAGATCGCACGCATTACAAATGTGCCGGACTGGTATTTTGAGCGGGTCGTATTCCCAGGGCAGCGGCTAATGTTTGAAGCGGTGAGGATGGCGATGTTAGAAATCCACACCGGAATGATGGCCAGCTCAATTCTTTCTGACACCATTCCCTGTGCGCGCTTAGACGTTGAGGCAGAGGGTGATGGAGCTGTCTCCGATGATCCCTCTAACAGCCCGTCTCACGCTGAAAGCGCAGTTAGGGCAGACCCACTACCAGCAGGGGTGATCGCTGACTAGCCCTTCTCTGCCAGTTCGATATCGTGATCGATATCTTGCAATCAATATCGCAATTAATATTTAGGTGCCGCAGCGACTCTTTGACAGTCGCTGCGGCGCTTTTTTTGTGAAGTCAGCCGTAAAGGTGTTATGCCTTATAATGGCGCATTTTACAGAGGAACCGGCTGCGTGGATCTTCCTTCCTTTATTTGGCTTTGGCGAATTGCGGCTTGGTCTATGGGGCTGTCGCTGATGGTCTATGGTCTGCTGGCGCTCAGCGGCGGCGCTTTGTTTTATACCCGTCGGGGCGATGGCGTTAGCGAAGCTACGCCTGATAGGGCTATAGCCTGCCAAGGGAATCGCCCCGCTTGGCTACGGCCGACTCACTACGTTTTCGGCGGCATCTTGGTGACTTTGGTACTGCTGCTGCTAGGCATCGGTGTGGTTGGGACACTAGGGGAGTTTGGCCGGTTGGGCCATTCGGTACATCTACCAGCGGGCCTGGTCGTCGTCTCACTCACACTCGCCTCGGCCTGGAGCGCCACCCGGATTAGCCCCGCTCGACCCTGGGCGCGCAAAGTTCATCTCACCTTGAACGGCATTTTGCTGATCGCCTTTGTGCTGGTGACGGCGACTGGCTGGCAGGTCGTCCAAAAGTATTTATGATGACAACTGGCACCGTGCTCGCCGATTTGCTTTCTTGTATCTAGACATATGACTTCTGAAACGCTCCCTGACTCAGATAGCTTTAAGATTTCACCGATTATCCAGCTCACGCTGATGTCTTTGTACGTGGCGCTGGTGACGCCGCTTCCTTTTTTGGCGGCGGCGACTCATGCGGCGGTGCCGCCAAACTGGCTATGGTTCGGGGCTGCGGTGGGAGCGATCGCGCTATATGGCGTTTTGAGCGAGCGAGTGCAGGTGGATGCCGACGGGATTGCGGTGACTTATCCGGTCTGGGTGCGGGCTTTTGGCCGCCGAGGTTGGTCGCTGCGGTGGGACGATATTACCGCGCTCAAGCCCCGATCCACTGGTCAAGGCGGTATTGTGTACTATTTTCTCAACCGGGCTCAAGACCGGGCTTACCTGCTGCCGGTGAGAGTCGTCGGATTTGCGCGGCTGGTACGCTACGTAGAGGCCAGAACCGAAATCGACACGCGCGATGTCAAACCGCTCTCCCAACCCTGGATGTATCTCATTTTGCTAGGGCTGACGGTGCTCTTGCTGCTGGTCGATATTTGGGTGATTGCCACTGCCAGCACCTTTACGCCGGTTGGATACTGAGCTTGTTGTCAAGTCGGTTGAACGCTTAGTCCACAAAAGCGAGAGTACTTTTGGCGATTTTAACGTTTGAGCAGGTGACCATGAGCGCCTCTACGGGCCTCATCGAGATCCTCAAAGATCTGAGTTTTACCGTGGAGGCTGGAGACTTTATCGCTTTAGTCGGGCCATCGGGCGCGGGTAAGACAAGCTTACTGCGGCTGATGAACCGGCTGGCAGAGGCGAGCAGCGGCACGATTCGGTTTGAAGGCCAAGATATTAAGCAGCTTGCGGCAGTCAGCTTGCGGCGACAGGTCGCCTTGGTCAATCAGGAAAGCCGGTTACTGGGCATGAGCGTTCAGGCGGCGCTGGGCTATCCGCTGCGGCTACAGGGACGGCCACCGGCTGAGATTACAGCAGCGATCGCCCACTGGACAGAACAAATGAACATCCCTGCCGACTGGCTGGCGCGCACAGCGGTCAACTTGTCGCTCGGTCAGCAGCAGCGGGTAGCGATCGCTCGCACCCTCCTCAGCGAACCCAAAATTTTGCTGTTAGATGAACCCACCTCATCGCAGGATGTCGGCTACAGCGAGTTTTTGCTTGGACGGCTGGCGGAATGGACTCGTCAGGGCCAGCTCACTGTGATCATGGCCAATCACCAAATCGACCTGGCCGCCCGCTACGTCAATCGCCTGTGGCACTTGGAGGCCGGCAGGCTGATTGCCGACCGTCCCGCCACTGCCGTAGACTGGCCGCAGCTTCGCCAAAGCCTGATTGACGCTGAGCAGAAAGCCGCCGCCGAATGGTCGTAGCAGTTGGTATCGGCCAGGCGCTAGGCAAGCTTTCCGTGCGCGGCGATCGCCATCGCTTCAACCGGCTTATCCACCTTGTCGACTGGCCCCACGCAGATTCGGTAGCCCACATTTCGCACCGTCTGAATTAGGTCAGGATGGCGCGGATCAAGCTCGATTTTTTTGCGCAGCGACAGCACATGGGTATCTACCGTGCGCGGGTTATCGATGGCATCTGGCCAAGCGCGACGCAGCAAATCTATGCGGCTGAGCGGTTCCCCTTCGGCCTGAGTCAGCACATACAGCAGGCTAAACTCCTGCGGCGTCAGGTCAATAAACTCGCTCATGTAGCGCACCCGCCGCTGCACCAGGTCGATATGCAGATCACCACAGTCAATCGCCAGCGGCGTGGTGGTATGGCGGCTGCGACGAGCCAGCGACTCCACCCTCGCCAAAAACTCCTGCATGCCAAAAGGCTTCTTGAGGTAGTCGTCAGCGCCCGCCCTGAGCCCTGCGACCACATCGGTTTCTGCGGTCCGCGCCGACAGCATCAAAATCAGCGGATGACCCTGGCGCTGTAGCCAATGACAGAGCTGTAACCCCTGCCCATGAGCAAACTCTGCCTCCAGCACCACTAGTCCGGGCTGCTGTAGTTGGAAGCTATCTCTCGCTGAAATCATGTCAGCGCATTGCTGCACCCTATACCCTGCCTGCTGCAGATTCCAGCTCAGCAGAGAGCGCAAGTTGAGATTACTCTCAATCACCTGAATAGTCGTGTCGTTCGTGTCGTGGGTGGCGCTCACAGAATGAAGATAAAGCAGTCAATGCTGCTGACGACAGTTTTTATGAGCAAACGTTAACAGAACCTTCCAGAGACTTCTGTAATCGAAGTTACGGTAACCCCTCCGGCAGATAGAAATATAGCGAATTGGCACTGGGCGCTGGTTGAGCCCTGTTTTACCTGATAAAATGAGTAATATGGAAAGGAACATTTTAGGTCAATATCGTCTCTTTAAAGATATCAACAACGTTCCTAATTTCTCTACTGTGACCGTTTTTATTTGAGTGAGGCCAACAGACAAATGCTCCAAGACGCTAGGGTTATTCGTTACTATCAGCGAATTACTGACACCCTTGTAGACTATTGGAATAAGGGCTATCGCTCTGATGAACTGAGGCTCTACCTGGAAGGGTACATCGCCTCTATGCGTCATTCTGGTGCGGTTGAATCCTATTTAATCAACCAGCTAGAGCAAGAATCTTTACGCTTCCTATACGATACCTCTAACTTCATGATCGCCCAGCCCGAGGTAGAGACTGACTATTACTAGACAATGACTCCCTGACTTTCCCCTAACTGATTGTTCGAGGATAAACGTCAAGATCAGCGCCTCTTAAAGAGGTAATACCCTCTATGCAAAGAAGCGCGTTGGCTAAGTATCACAACTTGGCTAACGCGCTTTTCGCCGATGCTTTTGTAGGATGTTCTACAGGTGTCGCCAGCATTAAGAAGCGATTGCCACCTCTACAGCCTCCTGTAAATTGCCCTCTTGATACATCTTGATCAAGATATCAGAGCCCCCTAAGAACTCCCCATTCACATAGACCTGCGGAATGGTGGGCCAATTAGAGTACTCTTTGATGCTCTGACGAATCTCTGGATCGGCCAGCACATCTACGGTTTCGTAAGGAACGCCAAGCACGTTCAAAATCTGTACCACATTATTAGAAAATCCGCACTGCGGCATGAGCTTGGTGCCTTTCATAAACACCATAATTTTGTTTTGCTCAACTAGGGTGTCAATCTTAGCTTTGGTTTCTGGAGACATTGTTGATCCTGAGAAAAGTGACCTTTATACTTTAAAAGCTTAAGCGCAGGGCTGCTAGCATTTATGCAGCGATCGCCCTACCTCGTTTCTATTCTCTACCTATTATAGAGTGTCGCTGATAGTCAGCATTGACACTGCCCTAGCTAGCTGTTGCCACCTCTTCAGGGGTACTCGTATCCAGCGACAGGGCATGAATAGCCTCAGACGACATGGCAGAATCGACCGCTTTGTAAACCAGCTGATGGCGCTTTACCAGGCTGAGTCCGGCGAAGGCCGCAGAGACAATAGCCACCTGATAGTGGTCGCCACCGCCAGTCAAATCCTGCACAGCGACTTCTGCATCCGGTAAGCCAGCTTTGATCATGGTCTTTACTTGATCGGGGCTGATCATCTGCACCTCCTATCGGCGTGATTATTCTGACTATTATGGCGCATTGGCGCTGTTAACGATCTATCCACCGGGGGCTGAGTACGGAACAGCGACGAAGCCTAGCTCGTAGAGCTGCTGATAGGCTTGCTGGCCCAAAGGACGAGTGGGCTGCTGGCTCTGTACGACTTCAACCAAAAGCGGCACCGCTAAGTCAGGACGACTCTGAGCGCGGTACACCACTGCGAGCTGATAGCTGGCCTGATCACGAACCTGGGCAGACTCTAGCGCCAGTGAGCGCAATCCATCATTCACGCGGCTATCTACGCCGACAAAGACGCCAGAAAGGTTTTGATAGTAGGTAGAAACCTCGTTGAGCGCTTTACGAGCTGCTATCAGCTTTTCGGCAGCGAGGCTATAGTTTTGGGCCGAGATTGCGCTTTCAGCCTCGCTCATGAGCGCTTGCCCAGAAGCGATACCAATCGGGCTACCAGACTGTTCGACCGCGCGGGCAGCGTCAGGCGCGGTTGCAGGCGGCTGAGCTTCGGCAGGCTGGGTATCAGCGGGCAAGGGATTGACAGTTTGAGCCTGAGCAGCGAGCGGCATTGCCATCGCTCCGACTATCGTACTGGCGGCGGCGGCTGCCCTTGCTTTCGGTAACACGCCAGACAGCAAAGCTTTAACGATGGACATGGTTTCAAAAACGGCTAACTTGAGTAATCTAACCTACAGTAGGGCATCGAGTCCGCTGTTGTCTCCATTTGATGTGACTCTTGAACAAGTGGATGGCGGGCACTATACCCAAGGCGGTTTTCCAAGCGGTTTTATAGGGGCTTCTACCAATGGTGAGCGTACCCGGTGACACAAGCTCAGGCAAGGGGGTTTTGCCCGGACGGGAGGGCGAAATTTTGCAGCGAGGCGGTGAGGAACTGCGGCTTCACAAGATCAACAACCGCCTGTCGCTGTGTCTGAACGATCTCGCAGACCTGTCGCCTTTGGTGGATCAGTGGCAGCCGCAGCAGGTTGAAAATATCACGACCTATTCTATCGGTCAGAGCCCGGTGATCGTCGCCTGGCAGCTGAGCGCTGACCAGATAGAGACCGCCCTCGACCAGCTCAGAGCGTCGCCGACCGTTCTGTACGCTAGTCATGTGTACGAGTTGGCGGCTAGCCCTGGCACCTATATATACCTGGCCAATCAGCTGACGGTGCAGTTTACGGAGGCGCTGTCGGTAACCCAAATCGAGGCGATCGCTCATTCACTCGGCATCATCCGCAGTCATGCCCTCGCTGGCAGCGACAATACCTACTGCTTCGTCGTAGGGGCCGCCGCCCGCCAAAACCCTCTGAAGATTGCCAATCAGCTCGTTCGCCATCCCAACGTACTCCTGGCGGAACCGAATATTATTATGGCGGCGGCGGCGCTGTATCGTCCGACGGACAGCCGCTACTCAGAGCAATGGCATCTTTTTCATCGCGACAGCAGTACCGACCTTGCCCCCACTGCGCATATCTGGGCTGAGAAAGCCTGGGACATCACTCGCGGCAGTCGCTCGGTGGTGATCGCCGTGACCGACGACGGGTTTGACCTGGCCCATCCCGACTTGCAGGGCATGGGTAAAATTGTCGCGCCTCGCGATCTTAAGAATCGGGACGATCTGCCGATTCCAGCAGGCAATGAAAATCACGGTACGGCGGTGGCCGGCGTGGCTCTGGCCGAGGAAAACGGGGCCGGCGTGGTCGGCTCGGCACCGGGCTGTAGCCTGATGCCAATTCAAATGACAGGCCATTTAGACGATGCTTCGATTGAGCAGATGTTCAGCTGGGCGGTTGAACAGGGCGCCGATGTGATCTCCTGTAGCTGGTCGCCTGCCGCTATTTACTTCCCGCTTTCTCAGCGCATTAGTCGGGCGATCAATCGAGCTACGACCGAGGGCCGTCAGGGCAAGGGCTGCGTTGTTTTGTTTTCGGCGGGTAATGCCAACCGCCCGGTCGAAGGCAACGTTAAAGAGACGGGCTGGCCAGAGAATTTGGTTAAGGGGGTCACCAACTGGCTCAGCGGGTTTGCCATTCACCCGGATGTGATTACCGTGGCGGCCTCTACCAGTCTCAATCGCAAGGCCGCTTACAGTAGTTGGGGCCGCCATATTTCAGTCGCAGCGCCCAGTAATAATGGCGCTCCAAATATGGCGCTTTCCAAAGGCACCTTTAAGACCGGGCCGCTGATTTCAAAAAAATTGGCAGGGCGCGCTGTTTTGACCAGCGATCGCACCGGCAGCAAAGGCTACACTGCTAGCAGCTACACTGGGTTTGGCGGCACTTCCAGCGCCTGTCCGCTGGTCGCCGGGGTGGTGGGCCTGATGCTCTCTGCCAATCCTGACCTGACGGCCCGCGAAGTCCAGCAGATTTTGCAGGATACCGCCGACAAAATTGTCGATACAGAGCCCGATCCACAGCTCAATCAGCGCTACGGCACTTACGACAGCAGCGGGCATTCGCGCTGGTTTGGCTATGGCAAGGTGAATGCTTACGCAGCAGTTAAAGCTTCTCAAGAAAGGGCGTTGCGCGATCGCATTCTTCACCAAACCGTTACCACTGCCAGCCAAACCGTCGTTGCCATCCCTGACAACGACCCCCGAGGCATTTTTAGCGCCCTCACTATCGTAGAGAAAGGAACGCTACAGGATATTAAGGTCTACATCCGGGCCGAACACGAGTTTCTCAGCGACGTGAGCTTTACGCTGCTCAACCCATCCGGGCAGTCTGTGCTGATTCAAGGGCGCACGCTGGGCAGGCAGACGCGCCTGCAGAGAACCTATTCGCTGGTGAGTACGCCCGCTTTGCGACGTTTACTGAATGCTGAAGTGAAGGGGCGCTGGCAACTTCAGGTGATCGATCACGTTCCTGGGCACGTTGGGCAACTGAAGCGATGGGAGCTGATCTTAGGCATTTGATGCGTTTGTCGCGATCACGACCGCTTTCCATCCATCGACTGACCGTCACCGCAGCAGGGATTGGCCAGCGCCATTAATCTGTCCTGCAAGTCAGCTGTTAGCCGACCCGACTGTAGCTTGCCAGGGCCAGCGGCGTAGTCAGATCCAAGCAGCGGCGGACCAATGTGCACCTTGACCCAGCCCCGCCAGCACGGGCACTGCTGACTATATTTGAGGCTGATGGGGACAATTTTTACATTTAAGTTGGGCTGGCTACGTTCGGCCCGGAGGGCAATGCGGGCCAAACCAGGCTTTAGAGGGCTAATGTGATCGCGGTAAATATTCCCCTCTGGGTAAATTACCAGCATCTCCCGGGCCTGCAAAAGCTGCACGCCGTGGCGCAAAGACCGCACCGAGGGCTGACGCACATGGACCGGAAATCCGCCTAAGCGCCTGATCAGCCAGCCCTGAATCCCTTTGCATTCGTCTGCTGTGACCATAAAGCGCAGATACCGGCCCGCACGCTTCCCGATCAGCCCAACGATCAGCGAGTCCCAGCGCGACTGATGGGTCGGCGCGAGGACAACCGGGCCGCTGCGGGGAATATTTTCCTGGCCGGTGACTTCGATCTTACTAAAGTAGACCGGCAGCACAATTTTTTCACCCAGCGCGTACATCAGCGGCGCCAGCCAAGGGGAAAGATGTGACCGTGACGACGAGTCGCGTACAGAAGCGGAATCGGCAGGATGCGCCATGTCAGCAAAAGAACTTATGAACATGTTTGAGATAGATGTAATGAATAGAAGTGCTGGTACCGAAGCCTGCGCTGCGAGAAACTGACCACGAAAAAATGTCCCACTGAAGCCAGCTGATAAACTCGCCCGGGTTCTTCACGTCTGGTTCACAATAGTTGGTTAACCCTACGCCTACCGCGCTCGAACTGACAGTTTCGAGGTTGGTCTGCTCTTAGTTTGCTTTTGACTTGGGCTGTCGTCGTCGCTGCTGAAACCAGTGCCTGAGCTGTTCGCGGCAGGGCGTTTCTAGAATGCCGCCCAGCACCTTCAGCCGGTGATTAGAACAGGCGCTATCGGGCAGATTGAGCACCGAGCGGATTGCCCCCGCTTTTGGATCGTCAGCGCCATATACCAGCAAGCCCAAACGCGACTGGACGATGGCCCCGGCGCACATCATGCAGGGCTCTAGGGTGACGTATAGAGTGCACTCGTTCAGGTGCCAGTTACCGAGGCGTCTGCCTGCAGCGCGCAATGCCAGGATCTCGGCGTGAGCCGTGGGATCGCCGTCTCGTTCTTTGCGGTTGGCAGCGGACGCGAGGATTTGCTGATCGGGGCCAACGACGATGGCAGCGACCGGGACTTCACCTGAGTTGCCAGCGGTAGCCGCGATCGCCAGCGCTTGTGTCATCCACTGCCGATGCTGTAGATAGATCTCGTGGCTGATGGCTGGTGGCGGAATATTTAGCGCTGAAACATCTGACGCCGAAACGTCCAACGGTAGCTTATCTGAGCCATCATCACCGGGTAAAATCATAGGCATTTTTTGCAACTGCCGTTGAATTACGGATCTCGCGCGGTAGGGTTTTTGTATCAGGTGCCATACTAGGTAAAAGCTTCAGCCCCCCTTTAACTCTAATTCTTGCGCCTCTTCGAATAGTATGGTGACCTCCGTCGATTTTCTCAGTCAGCTCAATCCTTCCCAGCGACAGGCCGTCGAACATTTTTGCGGGCCTCTGCTAGTCGTCGCCGGAGCGGGTTCAGGAAAAACCCGGGCGCTGACTGCTCGCATTGCTAATCTTATTTTGCACCGCCGGGTAGATCCTGGAAACATCCTGGCGGTGACCTTCACGAATAAGGCCGCACGGGAAATGAAGGAGCGGATTGAACGGCTGTTTGCTGAGCAGGAGGCGCTCGCACGTCACAGCAAGCCGCTGCATATGCTGTCGGAGTATGAGCAGGTTCAGATGCGCTCCTATGTATACAGAACTTTCCTAAAGGAGTTGTGGATTGGCACCTTTCACTCCCTTTGCTCACGCATTCTCCGCTACGACATTGAAAAGTATCAGAGTCCTCACGGCCAAAGCTGGACGAAGACGTTTTCTATTTTTGATGAGTCAGATGCGCAGAGCCTAGTCAAGAGCATTGTGATCGGCCAGATGAATTTAGATGATCGCAAGTTCAATCCGCGCTCGGTGCGGTTTGCGATCAGCAATGCCAAGAACCAGGGGCTGGATCCCGATCAGTATGAGGAAGAAAATCAAACGTTTAAAGGGCGGGCGATCGCCGAAGTTTACCGCTACTACCAAAAGGGGCTCTCTGCGAATAACGCCCTGGATTTCGACGATCTCATTCGTCTGCCGGTACAGCTTTTCCGCCAAAATCCGCAGGTGCTCGACTACTGGCACCGCCGCTTCCGCCATATTTTGGTCGATGAGTATCAAGATACCAACCGCACCCAGTACGACCTGATTCAGCTATTGGCCACCAATGGCAAAGGCAACCAGAGTTTTGACGACTGGGCCAATCGCTCCGTGTTTGTCGTGGGCGATGCCGACCAGAGCATCTATTCCTTTAGAGCGGCAGATTTTACGATTTTGATGGGCTTCCAAACGGAGTTTGGCGATGGTCTGCTCGATGAAGAGACCCGCACGCTGGTCAAGCTAGAGGAAAACTACCGCTCCACCTCCAATATTCTCGATGTCGCCAATCACCTGATCGAAAACAATACTGAGCGCATTGAGAAAGTACTGCGGGCAACCCGAGGCGAAGGGGACGCTATTTTCTGCCACCGGGCCGATAACGAGGCAATGGAGGCCGAATACGTCGTCAGCCAAGTTCGCACCCTGGAATTGAAGAACCCGGAGCTGAACTGGAAAGATTTTGCTATTCTCTATCGCACCAACGTTCAATCGCGGGCAATGGAGGAAGTGCTGACTCGCTTTGGGATTCCGTACAAGGTTGTGGGCGGGCTGCGCTTCTATGAGCGGCGTGAGATCAAAGACATTCTCTCCTACTTGCGGCTGGCTGTGAACCCTGCCGATAGCGTCAGCCTCAAACGCATTATCAATACGCCCAGACGCGGCATTGGCAAAACAACGCTAGACAATTTGGAGAAAGCTGCCGCAGAGCTTGACGAGCCCCTGTGGAACATTATTAAAGATGAGACTTCTTTGAAGACATTGGCCGGCCGGGCCAGTAAGCGGGCGATCGCCTTTGCCAAGATGGTCAGCAGCTGGCAGGAACGGGCTGAAACCACCTCTCCTTCTGAGCTAGTGCAGGAAGTGTTAGAAAACACCGGCTACCTTGAAGATCTTAAAAGCAGGGACACCGAGGAAGACAACAACCGCGTAGAGAATATTCAAGAGCTTTACCGAGGCATTGTCCAGTTTGAAGAAGAAAATGAAGACGCCACCTTAGCGACGTTCTTAGCGAATGCTGCCCTCAATTCTGACACCGATGACAGCAACAACGAGGACAACAAGGTCACGCTGATGACGCTCCATGCCTCCAAGGGCTTGGAATATCCGGTTGTCTTCTTAGTGGGGCTAGAACAGGGGCTGTTTCCCAGCTTTCGCTCGCTAGAAGATGCCGCCGCCATCGAAGAAGAGCGCCGCCTCTGCTACGTCGGGATCACCCGCGCCCAAGATCGGCTGTTTATCTCCCACGCCCGGGAGCGCCGCACTTACGGTAACAATCGCGAAGTCTCAACCCCGTCGATCTTCCTGAGTGAGCTGCCCCGTGATTACATTATGGCGACAGTGCCGAGCGCCATTCCCGAGCGCTGGACAACTACCAACCGAGAGGCCAAGCTCAAAAATCCCCAGCCCAATCTCAACAAGCCGGGTACCCATGAGAATGACTGGTGTGTGGGCGCGCTGGTCACTCACAAGGCGTTTGGAGAAGGCAAAGTCACGCATATTTTCGGCGCAGGCAACAAGATTTGCCTGGCCGTTCACTTTCCCGGCATCGGCAAAAAGATCATCGACCCGCGAACAACGACGCTAGACCGGCTAGGGTAGAGACTGACGGTCAGCGAGCGACAGCATAATCCACCAGCTGGAGGATCTTTTGCCTTAGCGTGTCCAAGCCGAGATCATTCGCCGCTGAAATAAAGACGGCCTGCGGGTATTCGTCTTTCGCGAGTTCCAGGGCGTCTGTATCTGCCTGATCGAGCTTATTAAACACCAGCAGAATCGGTCCTGGGGCAATCGGCATTTGGCCCAGCAGATCCATCACCGAGTGAATATGCGCCTGCCAAGCGGGATGAGCGGCATCGACGACATGGATCAGCGCATCGGCCTCAGTGACTTCTTCGAGCGTGGCGCGAAAGGCATCCATCAGGGCAGGCGGCAGGTCTTGAATGAAGCCAACGGTATCGGTGAGGACAAGCGATCGCACCTCATGCGTCTGATCTTCGGGAATCGCAATCCGGCGGGTAGTGGGGTCAAGCGTGGCAAAAAGCTGGTCGGCGGCATACACTTCCGCATCGGTCAGACGGTTGAGCAGAGTAGATTTGCCCGCGTTGGTATAGCCGATAATCGCCACCGAAGGTACCGAATGATGCTGACGGCGCTGGCGCAGTCTGGCCCGGTGCGCCTGAATGCCGTCTACCTCAGTTTGCAAGCGGCTAATCCGCTTTTGAATCGCCCGCCGCTCGGTCTCTAGCTTGGTCTCACCGGGGCCTCGGGTGCCGATGCCACCCCCGAGTCGAGACATCGCCTGACCGCGTCCGGTGAGCCGGGGCAGCTGATACTCTAGCTGAGCGAGTTCGACCTGGAGCTTACCTGCGCCTGACTTAGCTCGCTGCGCGAAAATATCTAAAATTAGCTCGGTGCGATCCACTACGCGCACGCCGATCCGCGCTTCCAGATTGCGAACCTGACCGGGGGAAAGATCGCGGTTGAAAACGACTAGATTTGCCCCGAAGGTCTGAACTGCCAGGGCGATGTCGTCTACTTTACCGGCCCCGATTACGGTCTGGGGGTGAGGGCGCGATCGCTTTTGAATCATCGTTTGCAGCACATCGCCCCCGGCGGTCTCGACCAGTCGGGCGACTTCTTCTAGGCCATTGCGAAACGCCGCCTCGTCCGTGTCGGTCATCAGCCCAATCACGAGCACTCGTTCGCGATCGCTATCTACCTGCTGTGCGACAAATACCCGCCGGAATTCTTCTTCTAACCCTTCTGCCAGATCGAGAAAGTCCTGCTGGTCGATCTCCTCTAGGGTGAGCGGCTCGGAGACAGACCACTGCACCTCAGGATGAGGCACTAAGTGAGCTAGATATCCCTCGCGGATATAGCCAGTGGCACCGCCGCCTTTGCGCTTGAAGCCACTGCCGGTGAGGGTGAGGAGAGCGATCGCATCCAGCCTTTGAATTGCCATCGCCGTGAGCACACTGTGACTGGGCGGCTCGATTTTTAGCTGAGTGGCAATACAGCGACTCCCGCACAGACGCTCTGCGCCGTAGCGAGGCAGCTCTAGCACTGGAATTTGAGTTTTGTGAGGACTGCCCACCCCGACTCGGATCACATGGCCGCGCCGGTCTACGTAAGCACACACAGCCTGATTAATATCAGTACTGATCGCGGCCAGGCGCTGCGCAAACTCTGGCGTCGTCACTCGGTCGACGGGCAGACGCTGGTGATAAATTCTTGTGAGTTCCTTAATTTGGCTAGTTTTCAGTCCTTTTAACTCACCGTAAAGTTTCTCTATGAGGCCACTCCTTAAATTCTTCTGATACTCCTAGTTTAAGGAATGGTTTTGGCATCGCTAAGCAAGTTGGGGGTAAAGCGTCACATTTTTTGCCAATCATTCACACTCGAAGCCGGTCGTTATTTGCCTTGAGGCAGGGCAAGGGGACAAAAGTTTATCGCTTAGGGCTGCCATAGTACAAGAAATAGTACAATAGGAATAGATATCCCCCTTTAGGACTCTTTCTATTTGCTCTAGTCACTCTGCGATGAAGGCGCTATTATGATGCCTTAATTTATACTTTGCCGTCGGTCATGCTGCTGTTACCAATCGCTATTGCCATTGGGGAGCACTGCTCTAATGTCTTTTTTCGGTCTGCTATCACTTTTTTGATAGCCACTGACTTCCAAAAATAGGGTAAGCCTGGGCTAGTGCAAGCGGTCTGGCGGCAAAGTAATCACTCGATGTTGTTAACCTTTATAAATTGCTATGGCTACCGAACTTGGAGACGACACTGTCTATGCCGAAAGCGGTACGACAGTAGATACTCAAATACCTGCTAACGAAGTCTATACCGAAAGCGGTACGACCGTAGATACTCAAGTACCTGCTAACGAGCCGCTGACGGGAGAGACCCCCACAGCAGAGACGGTGGAGACCGTGAAGCGAGTCACCGCTCAAATGGTTGACAAGCTAGGCGAGCTAGACAAGTACTTTGGCGAATTCGTCAGAGAGTACAAGCGCCCCTTGATTGCGCTGGGTCTCTTTTTTGGTGCGTTCCTTTCAGTCAAATTGACGCTGGCCGTTTTAGATGCCATCAACGATGTGCCTGTGCTAGCGCCCCTATTTGAGCTGATTGGGCTCATCTACAGCGGCTGGTTTATCTACCGGTACCTGCTCAAAGCGTCTAACCGCAGCGAGCTGGCCAGCGAAATGAACGCGCTCAAGGATCAGGTCTTGGGCCGCGCTTCTCAGCTCTAATATTCAGCTCCAATATTTTGACTTTGAGCAGAGACCTCCTGTTAGAGACCTCATGTTTATTTGGGCTGCCAAACGCCGATGATTTCAAAAGGAATCATCGGCGTTTGTATTTGTGCAGAATGCTTTCAGACCAAATTCTTTCAGACCGTTGCTGTAGCAGGCCATCTGAAGGCAAACGTTTGGGGAGAAACCCGAACCCTTTGGGCCTACCGCCTTTCGATCTGGCTCTTATACTAGAGAAACGAATCAACACTAGCGCTTGTTTGAACTGTCGCAAAGAGTCAGCAAGCACCTGAGGTAGAAGAGGCTGTGGAACTAAACAAAGACGTAATGCGGGCAGTAGAGTCTCTCGATTACCGGGTGACGGTAGGGGACGTGGCTGCGCAGGCTGGATTAAATGTAGAGATGGCTCAGCAGGGATTACTGGCCCTCGCCTCCGAAACGCAAGGACATATGCAGGTATCTGACTCGGGGGAGATTGCCTACGAATTTCCGCGTAATTTTCAGGGGATACTGCGCAATAAGTATTGGCAGCTGCGCCTGCAGGAAATGGCTGCAAAGGTCTGGCAGGTGATTTTCTACATCATTCGCGTGTCTTTCGGCGTGATGCTGCTGGTGTCGATTGCGATTATCTTTATTGCTATTTTTGCGCTGATGATTGCGGCGAGTAGTCAGGGTGGGGGCGATCGCGATAATCGGCGCGGCGGTGGCTTCGGGGGTGGCTTTGGGGGCTTCTATTTCTTCCCAACCGATATCTTCTGGCTGTTTAGCCCTAGATACGGCAGACGCAGACAGTACACCTACGGCAGGGGGACCGCGCCAGCCCGTCGACCGGACGAAAAGCTGAACTTTTTTGAGGCTATTTTTTCCTTCCTCTTCGGTGACGGCGATCCTAACGCCGACCTGGAAGAACGTCGCTGGCGTACAATCGGCACGGTCATCAGTAACAATGGCGGGGCTATTACCGCCGAGCAGGTCGCTCCTTACTTAGACGATCTCGGTAAAGGCTGGGACAAGGAATACGAAGACTATATGCTGCCAGTGCTCACCCGCTTCAACGGTCAGCCGCAGGTCAGCCCGACTGGAGATATTGTGTACTATTTCCCCGAGCTACAGGTCTCAGCGATGCAGCGAGGGAAAGCGGCAGTAGGTGCCTATCTCAAGGAAGTGAAGCGCAAGTTTACAGAGGCGTCTTCCAATCAGGTCATGCTTTCCATTGGGTTAGGGTCAGCGAATATCATCGGCGCTTTGGTACTTTGGAATATGCTACAGAGCTTCATTGCTCAAGGCGCTGTTTTACCGGCTGCTGCGGTCTTTGCACAGTCTATCTTTTGGCTGCTGGTCGCCTACGGGGTAGCGTTTCTGACAGTACCACTGGTTCGCTACTACTGGGTGCAGTGGCGAAATGCCAAAATTGAGCGCCGCAATCAGCAGCGGCAAATGCGGGCTGCTGAACTGAATCAGCTTGGCCCTGCCTTTCAAGAAAAGCTTGCGTTTGCCCATCAGTTTGCTGAGCAAAAGGTACTGCGATCAGAGGATTCTGTGTACGACACTGGCACAGATCTATTGGAGCAGGAGGGCGATCGCGCCGCTCAGATAGATGCCGAATGGCAGCGCAAGCTCAGAGAGATTTAGAGCGACCGAGGCTTAACGCATCTGTTTCGCGCGCTTCGTCAGCAGCCATCTTTCTCTATACAGACTCAAACTCGTCAGCGAGCTTCAGCCGGTTGCGCTCCTGTCACACGGCTAGGCTGAAAGCCTTTTAGATACGAAATCATTTGAGTAGTGCATTTCTCCGCAGTCAAGTCACGCTATCTCGTTTGGTGCCATGATTAAGCTGACTATAGGACGACGCTACTTTCGTCTCTTGACGCTGGCGCTCCTACCAATTTGTCTGCTATTGCCGCCTGCACTCGCGCATCAATCAGCGTCAGGCCCAATTGATGTTAGTGGCGCTGATGGGACGATGATGCCGGCGGGGGAAAACGATCCTCATATGCGTATGACGGCTTTGCGATCACCGACGGCTGAAGACCAAGCCAAAGCGGATGAGATTGCCCAAGCGCTAAAGGACGCGATCACCCCATACGCTGATATCAGCCTTGCAGAAGCCGATGGCTACCGACCATTTCCCCCTGACCCAAGTGATTTGCGTATCGTTCACTACGTGAACATAGGGCGCTCTTGGCAGGAAAGTAGGCGACTGGATCCGCAAAAGCCAGGTTCGCTGCTGTATGAACGACAGCCCGACGGATCATTAAGTCTGATTGGAGCGATGTTCACAGCGCCCGACGATGCCAGTGAAGCTGAGCTTAACCAGCGAGTGCCGCTTTCAATGGCGCAGTGGCACCTGCATACCAATATCTGTGTCCCCAGGCCGATTTGGGATGCTGAGCAGTGGACCATTGAGCGAGATGGGCGACCTCAGTTTGGGCCGGAGAGTGCGATCGCCACCGCAGCTGACTGTGACGCGGTCGGTGGTGACTTTTGGCCGACTGCCTTCGGATGGATGGTACATGCCTACGTCTTTGCCGATGACCCGGCTGACATATGGAACCCGATGCATTGAAAGACACCAGCCTTCGAGATCGCAATAAGAACAACAAGACATGGATGGTCGATTCCCGCTGATGCTAAAAGGCTTTCTAGAAATCAAGTGACCACCGCTCATCTGATTCATGGTTTTGTTGGAGCTGGTAAAACAACCTATGCAGCCAAACTCGAACAAGATCTTTCCGCGTTTCGGTTTTCCATCGATGAGTGGATGATTGCACTGTATGGACAGAATCCGCCTGCGGAAAAGTTTGAGGAGTATCACAGCAGAACTACTGACTTAGTATGGAATGTAGCTTCTCGCGCTTTAGAACTAGACCAACCCATTATTTTAGACTTTGGCTTTTGGAGTCGCGCCAGTCGTGATGACGCTCGTCGACGCATACAGAGTCTGGGTGCTAAGACTATTCTCTATCGTGTGACTTGCGCAGAAGACACCATGAGATCTCGCGTTTTAGCTAGAACAACTAGATCCCTAGAGCGCGCACTATACATCGATGAGAACGCAATTGAATCTTTTCGCAAACGCTTTGAGCCATTGGGTGTAGACGAGCCGCATACGCTGGTCAGAACAGATTAGCGTGAACTGGCTCTGTCTGTATTATCAAAGCTTTGAACAGCAATTTTTCCTGGCTTTGCTGCTATTATCTTCTCGATGTAGCCGCTAGCTGCGTAGCTAGCTGTTTAGGGTCACTTGCCAAAACTGCTGAGCACCTTTGTTAGCGAGTCTGTATTTGAGTTCCCATCGGCCTCGCAGCGAATCAAAAGTTTGTATGGCAACAGCGCGGCCAATCCCTTGGCGGCGGTATTTTCTGGCAATGAAGAATTCTGCTATTGAGTGCTGATTCTCGGGGAGGAGAGTGTGTTGATTGACTAAGACGAATCCAGCTAGCTTTCCTTCGACCTTAATGATGAAAGGATGTCGACCGGCTTCTGTCCAATAGTGGTCTAAGTAAGGATAGTCAAAGTATCCGTGCTCGTTGAGGTCGGTATCTTCGAATTTGGAGATGTCATGCTGGTGAAGCTGCATCATCTGGTAGATGAGGGGTTTGTCGGCGGCGATCGCCCCTAAAAGTTGAATCGTCATCTCGAATCCCAAGCGCTAGCGGATGGTGCGAAGTTGCGTACTCGATTTCTGGGTAACCGTTAAAGTCGTTAATACTGTGACCTGACGCTGTCAGTCCACACTTCTCATAGAAGGCCCGGGCCTCTCTATTGTCAGCAGCCGTTTTGAGCGTAAATCCATTAGGACATTGAGCAGTTGCCCACTTCATGAGCCGCGTTCCTAGCCCTCGGCGCTGCCACTGCGGAGAGACGAAGAGCTGAGAGAGGAGACCAGCTTGACTATCCAAAGCTGCAAAGGCAACGATAGTGCGCTGACCCTCAATTACGACGATGTCGTGATGCTTCTCCAGATGGAGCCACCGCTGCTGCCAATCTTCTATTGGTTTATGGTGCTCGTAGCCAGAGGAGGAATGCCAGGACTCCCACCACAGCTCAATCAGTGGCTCAAAATCGGTTGCCTGATAGGGTCTTAGGCCATTCATTCGTTATGGTTCAAGAAGAGTTATTCCTCGAAGATAGATAATTGGTCTTCTGAAGAAATCATAGGTTTTATCTTTGATATGAGATCTGCCATCTCAGTTTGAGCGATCTCCCAGACTGTTTCAAGGTCAGTGTCATCGTATTCGTGGACTAAACGGTTGCGTAGCCCTCTAATGCCTGCCCATTCGATTTCAGGCCGTGAAAGTCGGCCTGCTTGCGAAACCCGGTTAGCAGCTTCCCCAATTATTGAAAGCCTTCTGATAACAGCATCCTGTAGTTTGCCATCATTCAAAAAGCTATTCCATGAAACGCCTTGAAGATAGGCAGCTACAAGTTCTGCCGATTGGTAAATGTCAAGCAGAGACTGAAGATCCCGATTCATAAATGACCTTGGCAGAAGATAGAATTTCGTGGCGACGAAGGTAGTTGCGGCTCTTCTCGATACTATGGCGGGTGATGACATCTACGTCTCTACCAAAGAGCGATTCGAGTTCTGCTTCCATTTCATCTAGCGCTCCGAAGTAGTCAAACCCCCGGAAAGCTGCCCGAGCATCAGGGTGAAACTGTACCATTACGTCAATATCGCTGCTTTCAAGCCGGAAGTCCTCGCGTAGCACAGAGCCAAACAGCGCAAACTCGGTCAGATTCCACTTCTGACAAAACCGTTCGATTTCTGGCATCGGCAGGTCAATATTTTTAAGCTTCATAGCACAGAACCAGGCTACTGCAGATATCCCCTAGTTTAATGCTACCGCAGCCCTACTGGGCACTAAGCTTGCCAAATGGACGCTTGCGCTTGGGCGATCACTTCATCCCCGCTCTTTCTGCATCAGCGCGCGCTGCCGTCTCCCGCCGCTGCCGAATCTGCATCATGAAGAATTCTTCGAGCGTGGGCTGAGCCACTGCTAGCTTGGCAATATGCGCATTCATCAGCCGCGCCGTCGACATAAATTCAAACGGACTTTCGTAGAGCTTGCCTTGCCAGTAGCCATCGCTAAAGGTGATGTCTTGCAACCACTGATCCAAGATATCTAGACTGCCACCATGGCCCTTGACCGTGTAGTGATCCGGGTCGCCGAGCAGCGCCTTGATTTCACCCATGCAGACGAGTTCGCCCTGGTCGAGGATGGCGATGCGATCGCAGATCAGCTCTACATCCGATAGCACATGACTGTTGAAGAACAGCGTTTTCCCCTGTTCCTTCAACGACATAATGATCTCTCTTACCTGAAACCGACCGGTTGGGTCGAGCCCAGACATCGGCTCATCTAAGAAAACAATCTCCGGATCGTTGATCAGCGCTTGGGCCATTCCCACCCGTTGCAGCATGCCCTTGGAGTAGCGCCGCATTTGCTTTTTGGTCGCTGACTGGCGATCTAGCTGGACGAGATCCAACAGTTCTGAAATCTTTCGCTTCTTGGTATTGCCCTTAAGCCCAAAAAGACCGGCGGTGTAGTTCAAAAACTCCCAGCCGGTCAAATAGTCATAAAAGTAAGGATTCTCAGGCAGATAGCCAATCCGAGACTTAATGCTGCTATCTCCGGCGGGCTCACCCATCAGCGTCGCGTGGCCAGCTGTTGGGCGAATAATGCCTAGCAGCAGCTTGAGCAGCGTCGTTTTCCCGGCACCGTTTGGGCCGAGCAGACCAAACGTTTCGCCCTGAAATATTTCGAGCGAGCACTGCTTGAGCGAAGGGGGAGCCGCCTTCAGCCAAAAACCCGTGCGATACACCTTGCGCAAATCTTGCGTGGTGATAATCGTCGGCTGACGTACTGCCGACGCAGGAGAAGCAGGATAGGTCGCGGGAGTGACTACGTTCATAAAAAGGGATATCGCATCCAACAGGTCATTCAAACGGTCAGCAGAAAGTACAATCAGCTAAAATTAGGCTGGCACTTGCCAGAGGCAGATAGACGACCCCATCGGCTTGTCAGGCTGCCTGCCTGTGCAGATACCGCTAGTAAATGAGGACAAAAGGACATGGATCGACCAAAAATCGTGGCAATTATTACCGGAGCCTTGTCTATCTTATTAGCGATCACCTATCTCCTGCTGGTACAGGTGCTTGATTTTCGCGGTGAAATGGTTCCGGCGCCAGTGAGTTTTCTAGGATTCCTCATGTAGCAATTGAGACCGGCGGCTTTGTCTGTCATCAATTTTATTCAGCCGCCGCCGAAGTGACTTTGAACCATCCCGATAGATCTCGGCCAATCAGATCCTGCAGGCGTAAGATGTCTTCCTGGTAATAGCGTTCTAGCAGTTCGCGATCTTCAGACGAAAGGGGCAGAGCTTCTTTGCCTTGAGAATTTGCAGCAATCAGGCGCGATCGCAGCTTTTGCC
>JBARVU010000327.1:0-2332 GCA_049646425.1 Phormidesmis sp.
GGTAAGGCCAGCCCTAGAGACTAGATTTCAAAATTGGCTTTGAAGCGCATCGTGCGCTTTCTAAGCTTGACGTTATGTAGCAGCAAACAGTATTAATTGCTTTAGTAATAGATATTTTTTTGCTAAAGTGTGGTTGCATCATAAAAAAGTTTGCTGAAGATTTTCAGTATATCGAGAAGTAAAGCAAGTTAGCGTACTGAGCCCTGAGTCAAACACGCTATTGGCTTTGCTACGGGTTTTGTCTTTCCTTAGTATTAGGATCCTCAACTATGGCCGCTGCCAAAATCCTTGTCGTTGACGATGAGCCCGCTATTCGTAACTTAATTCATCGTTTTTTAGCAAAGCAGGACTACCAGATGGAGTCGGCTGAAGACGGTAAGAGTGCCCTGGCGGTTTTTGAGCAGTTCAACCCTGATCTCGTCATTTTGGACGTCAATCTCCCTGATGCGAATGGTTATGACCTCTGCAAGGAGATGCAGGCGCGAACTGGCGTATTTGTGCTGATGCTGACGAGCCGTACCGATGAAGCGGACAAAATTCGCGGCTTCAATACCGGCGCAGATGACTACATTACCAAACCGTTTAGTCTAGGCGAGCTAGAAGTGCGTCTGGGCGCTATTTTGAAGCGACAGCGACCGGTGACGGTTGCTGAGCAACAGTGCCTGACCTTTGCCAAGCTGTCGATTGATCCGATTCGCCGCGAAGTCACCCTGGCGGATAATATTGTGCCGCTCACAGCGCTGGAGTTCGACCTGCTGCATTTCTTAGCGGGGCATCCTGGCCGGGTTTGGCGGCGAGCTGAGCTGATTCAAAAAGTGTGGGACTACGAGTATGTAGGTGACCAGCGCGTGGTCGATGTCCATATTGGTCAAATCAGGAAGAAGATCGAAATCGATACCACTCAGCCGACGCTAATTCAGACGGTGCGCGGCGTGGGCTACAAGTTTGAGCCGCCGCCTGATCTTCAAAGCGTCGAGGGTGCTTGACGCCGCCTGCTCGCTGAATGAAGAGATGCTGTGCGACCATGTGTCCTGTGGCTGAGTGTCCTATGGCTGATTTCGAAGCTTCCAGGCAAGACGGATGATTTTTCCCCAGCGGCGGTCTAGTTTCTTGGCTGTCCACTTCAGGCGATGGACAATTATCGTATCAGAGACGTTCTCCGGATCGGTTATCTGCTGCTGCTTTAGTGCTAGCAGCTGCGCTTGCTCAGGCGTGAGCTGGCTCAGGAAAGTCTGCCATTCGTCGGCAGAGAGGCCAAAGTTTCTGTTGAGATCGGCGTCGAGCCACTGGTGAACGAGCTCCCACCGACAGGACTGAGTGAATTTTTCAACGTGATACTTCAAGCGCTGCTGCAGGTAGTCGCGCTGACGGCACGTCAGGCCCAGCACTTCGTCAATTTCGGCGGCGGGCATGTCCTGTAAGCGCAAAGCAAAATAGTCTACACAGTCGGTCTGATCTTGCGCCTGTAGATAGGCGACGAGTTCTTGGATAACGCGATCGCGTAAAGCTGCTTCAGAAGGGTCGACAGCATTGACGACCATTTTTTCTCGCAGCTGCTGAATAGCCGGAGAGCGAAAAAAGCTGTCTTCGTCACTTTTAGGCGGGTTGACCGCCGTTTCGATATCCACCGCCGTCTCAGCCGGAAGACGGCGAGCAAATGCCTGGGCTCTCAACACAATCAGCTGCTGGTTGTAGCAACCCGGTAGCGAAATCCGTCGCTTGGCATAGTGCTCACTAAAGGCCATATATTCTGACAGCTCTAGGCGAGTGCGAGGGGTGTACTCTGCGCTGAGGTTGTTTTCCCTGCGGAAGGCTTTGAGCACTTCGATATAAAAGCCCTGGAGAAAATCTTCTAGCAGGGTGCGGCGACCTTGGAACCCAATCTGAGCCCGAGCAGGCGCGATATAGCGATAGGCGATCGCGCTCAGGCGACTGTGCAGCTCTACGCGACCCTGATGAGACCCAAACCGGTAGTAGGCCAGGTACTTTTCGACCCGATTTTGGGCGAGCGACTTTTGCCATACGCTCACCTCACCCGAAGACTGAATCCGACTGCTCTTGCGGCAGATCCGAGTAACCTCAATCGCGACTCGGGTGGCGACCGTGCGAACAGCCTTTTGACCGGTAGAAATCTGCGCATTGATCTCAGCGGTCAAGAAGTCGATCAGCGTTTGATCGACCGGACAGAGCGCTTGTTCATCACCTTCAGCCAGGGCGGCTGCGCTGCTGACGGGCTCTACTTCAGAGGCTGCGGCGAATGGTTTGACTGAATCTGAGATAGGTGGGTTTTGAAGGGTTGTATCCGGACGGGGCGGCTGATGGCCAGTAGTAT
>JBARVU010000328.1:0-5795 GCA_049646425.1 Phormidesmis sp.
AGGCGCAAGACTTATTGGCCTATGCCAAGAAAGCTGATTTCAAGGTTGTTGGCATTTGGAAGGAAACAGCGTCGGGCACAAAACAAAATCGGGTTGAACGACAGAAGGTGATGGCTCTGGCGCAGGCACGGAGGATTGATGCGATTTTGGTGACGGAGCTGACTCGTTGGGGACGCAGCACTCTAGATCTCATTCAGACGCTACAGGATTTGCAGGCTTGGGACGTCTCTCTGATTGCGCAGACTGGACTTCAGTTCGATTTGGCAACGCCTCAAGGGCGACTGATTGCTCAGCTGATGGCGGCACTAGCCGAGTTTGAGCGTGATTTGGTTAGTGAGCGGGTGCGCTCTGGGCTCGCTGCGGCCAAGGCCAGGGGCAAGGTGCTGGGCAGGCAACCAGGTCAGCGCACGAAGTCTGACCGGCTCGTGCCACAGGTGATACAGATGGTGGAAGATAAGGTTCCCTATCGCACCATTGCTCATGACTTGAAGCTGAGCAAAACGACCGTCACTGAGATTGTTAAACGGCATCGGCAAGCGCATCCTGATTTTCAACCCCCCAGATCTAAAATGGCTACTCGAAAGAAAGCTCAGTCTGTTTACCAGCTCAAGATTACGCTCAGAGGTATCCGGCCACCGATTTGGCGACGGGTGCAGGTGCGCAGTGATGCCACATTAGGACATTTGCATTGGGTCATTCAGTTTGCCATGGGTTGGACAGCTTCTCACCTGCACTCGTTCTCGATTCAGGGGATGGAGTACTCAATGGCTAGGCTCGACATCGGACTTGATGAGTTGGACATGCGCGACGGGCAGTCAGTCAAGTTGAGCAAGGTCATTACGGGGGAGAAGTTCAAGTTCTTCTACCTCTATGACTTCGGCGATTCTTGGGAGCATGAAGTCTTGGTCGAAAAGGTACTCACTGCTGAGAAGGATACTCACTACCCCGTCTGCATTAAGGCAAAAAGAGCTTGCCCGCCTGAAGACTGTGGTGGGACGTGGGGGTATCAGACGTTGCTAAAAGCCATCAAAGACCCGAAGCATCCTGAACATGCGTTGAGGCGCGAATGGTTAGGCACTTCTTTCGACTCAGAAGATGCTGACTTCGACGGGATCAATGACCTGCTGAAGACGATTCCTCATGATACCGCTGAGTTTGGCGACTACATCCCTTAGCAAGAGAGGGTTTCAGCCTTAGCGTACGTTTCTGTTCCGTTACTACTCAAACCCCGAGATGCTCCGTTTAGTGCAGTGACGGTTTTAACTCATGGATTTACGCTGCTACCTACCGCTACAGGTATTCCTGAATCTCATTATGAAATGGCCGATCATATCGCTAAAGCGAATGGCGCAGAGAATCCTGGCTTGATTTTGCGCTACGACAAAACAACGGGTAATTGGATACCGGTTGACAAGCTTGGTAGAACACTTTCTAATATCGTTGGCATCTCTCCAGAGAGTTCTGGCTACATGGAAAGGTTAGCGAGTGCTATTAAGTCTAACTATTTGCATAAGCCGCTGGTGCTGCTGCCTGAGTGGGCTAAAGACAGAGAGTCCATCATTCCAGACGCTGGATTTACCGAGGCGGCGGCTGATGCGTTTTTCGCTGCGATTGTAGCACTTGACCGGGTGCTGATGGACATCGTTGATGGACAGTCACGGCCATCCCAAGGAGCCTTGCTCGATTCTCCGCTTCACTTCATTGGATTCAGCAGAGGTGCTGTCGTCAACAGTGAGATTATTCAGCGATTAGGCACGTACTTTCCCAATGCGGGTGGCGTTGTCAGAGATGCACAGGGGCAGGTCATCAAGGGTGATTTGCAAATGACGACGATTGACCCTCATGATTTTGATCAGCCATCTTTGGGGCCTGTTTATAGAGATTTCAAAGAGCCTGAAGTGAAGGTCTGGGAGAATGTGACTTTTGCCGATAACTACTATCAGACGGTTGCGCCGAAGGACGGTACTTTCACGTTTACTCCGAGAGGTCGTGAGATAGCGGGTATTCCTAGTGGGGCTTCCGTGAATTTAGATGGCCGTGCAGGCTTTACGGAAGATAACAAGCTGGGTGGCCCTCACACTGCTACATTCGCTTGGTATGCAGGAACAGTTGGTTTTGATATTGACCAAATTAACTTGGATGGGCGTTTCAGCACTCAATATCCCACTGACCCGCAGTCTTATCCTATCTATGACCGAGCGGGTGAAGGGGACGTTGGTCAATTGTCAGGCGTTGATGGCTCTGAACCATTAAGGACTTGGTATAGTCAAGCGGGTTCGTCCGAAGGGCTTGGGACTGGCTGGTTCTACTCTGTTTTAGGTGGCGGTAAAGAGAGTCGTCCGGGGGCACCGTTAATAACAACGCCTCTTTATCAAGACAATACGAACACAGATGTTAGCGGTGGTGACTTTGCTGTTCCGACTGTGTTCAATGGCAACTTTGATGCGTCCTACATTCCTGATGAAATATTTCGGAATATCATCTCGAAAGAGCTGCCCGGCTGGTCGTTCCATAACAGTGAGATCAGTACTCCTGTAAGCCCGACCGATCTGCTGGTGGATTGGACGCAAGTTGCTTCCCTTGCTGAACATAAAGATAAACTTGGCATTAGTCAGTCTAATTATGCTCTGAAGCTAGAATCTGGGGACAGCATTACGCACAATCGCTTTGTCGTTCCTGATTGGGGTGTCTTACGATTTGATTTGTACGCTCCTGACTTAGGTGATGGATCACTTCGCATAACACTGCGCGATGAAGATGGAAATGTTGTCACTGCTCCTAGTGAAATATTTCTCCAGCCTGCTATTGGGACTGCAACAAGCTACCTAACAGATACTCGCAGAATTGGCTATGGCCAAAGAGGATTCGAGACGTTTACGATAAATATCCCAGAGAGCTTGCGGAGCAAAACAGCTACGTTGTCCTTTGAGTTGGCTGACGCCATTAATTTTGTATTGTTGGACAATGTTTTCTTCAAAAGTCAGCATCTATTGCTCGGAAATCCTGCGCTTGATGGACAAGAAGCTAGGAATGGAAGCGGCGCAAACAAAAATAATTTTTTGGTTGAAAAACCACAGTATGCAGCCTCTTACAACGAAGACAACAAAGGATCAAACTGGGTTAGTTGGTACACAGACAAGACGTGGTTAGGAGATTTCAAGAGCATCGGTAAGGAAGATGCAGCATCTGATCCCAACTATCCTTACCGGTCAGTTGACTACGCATGGATGCCCGATGAATTCCTTTTGCGCAACAATGTTGGCACAAGCATCCCGACCGATTATGCAGTTAATGATGGAATAAATGGTGCCCCTACGTATGATCGTGGACACTTAGTTGCAGATAGTTATCGTAATAGAACTAGAAAAGACCAAGTTTCCACCTATCTAACAACTAACGTATTACCTCAAGAAAGTGGCACAAACCGATTTGGTGCATGGCGAAGATTTGAGGACTTTGGAGAATCTTTAGTTGATACAAAGGGCTGGAATCTGTACACGATTGCTGGGTCTTTAGGTGTCTTAGGTGAGGATCTCCCAGATCTAGAACCAGGCAGACTCAAGTCTGAACATGGAATAGAAACACCTGAAGAAATTTGGAAGGTTATGGTTGCTCTTCGCCCAGGACAAGGTCTTCAAGATATAGATACGAATACACCTGTAATTGGAACCATCTTCCCGAACTTTCGAACTTTTACAAATGACCCAGATGCACCTGATCCCAGTCAATGGTCAACATGGATCTATTCTGTTGATGAAATTGAACGTCGTACCGGCTTAGATTTGCTTTCAAACCTCAGAGATGATGTTGAAGAAGAACTCGAGAAATATAGCTATTCTGGCCCAGTCTTTGCCAATGCTTTTCCACAGCCTAAGCCGCTTATTGCTCCTTTATTTGCAGCTTCAAATTTAATCGAACGTCACCGTCGAACCGTCGGGCATAGTCGTGTTGTGGAGAATGACATCACTAATCCTGGAATTATTCATCCAATCTTCCAAGAAAATACTAGCTTGGCTCAAATCAACATCAGTCAAATTAGCTCCTCTAATGAGAGGGATACCTATTTCAGTCCCAATCAGAATAGCGCCAGTCAAATCAACATCGACCAGTCCAACCGTAGTCAGATCGGCATAACTGAGATCGGCATAACTCAAGTCAGCCCCCACCAAAATACCTTCGGAGATAGTGGCGTAACTGAGGTTAGCCTCGGTCAAGTTAGCACACTCCAAGTTAGCCCCTCCCAAATTAGCCCGACTCAGGTTAGCTCGACTGAGGTTAGCCTGATCGAAGTTGGCCTTACGCAAAGTGGCTCCGCTCAAGTTGATGTCGGGAAGTTCGGCTTCTTCAAAACCAATCCACCGTTGAAAGCTGACTCCGCTGAAATCTCTCTCGCCAGCAGCATAGCGCTCCAACAACTCTTCAGCGGTCATAATTCTATTTCCCAAAATGAGACAACATGGACAGACTTCTTCAATGCCGAAGGCTTAGATCTGGACTTCGAGATTAAAGATCTTTCTATAGGCCAACTAGCTGAGACGCAAATCACCCACTTTGATAACTATGGTCACCCAATTGCAGGCACCATATATATTGATGATGATGCGAACGGGAAAGGCTGGTTTATCGATTCAACGCCGTGGGAGTCAAGCGAGTTCAGCACCCGAAACACAGAATACAACTACGAAGCGCAAGAAGGAAGCGCTGCATATGACCGTTATGACTTACTGACCACTATCCTGCACGAACTATCACACTTTAGCGGATTCATCGGTGGACATGAGCACTTCAATGCATATGTGGAGGACGGCATCTTTCGAGATGGCGACCTCATAGCTACTATCACAGCAGACGGCAGCCACATCGCAGATAATCCCTATAGCTTGCTCAGCCCGTATCTAACGCCGGGTATGCGCAAGCTACCTTCCGAGCTAGAACTGCGCTTGCTCGAAGCGATCCGCAACCACAATGACCACGACGGCACCATCCACACCCAAGGCTCTATCTCCGCCGCCCAAACCGCTACCCCCTTCGTCGGCATCACCAACGGTGACTTCGAGCAACTCCTTGCCCAGTGGAACAACCGAGGCGCAGTCCAAACCATTCAATTGACTGCTAGCACTGCCGTTACGTTAACTGAAGACTCCCCTATCCTCAGCCAGCTAAGTCAGACTTTTGTCATCCCCGAGGCTGTAAATCAACGTTACCTAACCTTCGACCTGCTCGAAACGACCTTGGGCACTACGAATCGCCGTCCCCCCGACGCTTTTGAAGTTGCTTTGCTAGATTCAACGACCCTCAAGCCCTTAGTCGGCACCGTTAATCTCACGAATACCGATGCCTTGCTGAACATCCAGTCCAACGGCGACATCTATACAGATGACAACGTTACGGTGATCACTTTGGGCGCAGGCAAACGCCGTGTGAGAATCGACCTCGGTGACCTATCACCTAGTACCACGGCCACACTCTACTTCGACCTGCTAGGGTTTGGTGCAGCCGACAGTACCGTCATTATCGATAACATCGTCTTTGGAAAAGGGGGCAGTGCACCTATCGCAGGTGATGACGAAGCCACCGTAACCCAAGGCCAATCTACCATTCTAGATCTACTCACCAATGATACAGATGCCGACGAACCCCTAACTCCCACTCAAATTTCCTTCGAGAACCTACCCACCCACGGGAGTCTCACCCGCGACGAAGAAGGCAACATCATCTACAACCCGTTCGATGGCTATGCCGGAATTGATAGCTTCACCTATCGCCTAACCGACAGCGATGGTGAAACCTCAGAC
>JBARVU010000329.1:0-5996 GCA_049646425.1 Phormidesmis sp.
CCTCTCCCCCTCCCCGAATCCCCCCTAACAGACCACTGGATAATCAATGGTTAAATAGGGAAGCGTGAGATAGCAAAGGAAGAAACCGTCGTGGACTGGCAGATAAGAGCCATTCGTGGAGCAACCACCGTTCCCGAAAATTCAAAAGAGGCCATCGCTGAGGCAGTCACTGAACTGCTAGATACGGTGGAATCGCTCAATCAGCTAGATCCAACCCAGATTATCAGCGCGACCTTTTCAGTGACGCGTGACTTAGACGCGGTTTTTCCAGCGGCGATCGCCCGCCCTCGTCCCCGTTGGGACTGCGTACCCTTACTCGACGTCCAGCAGATGCACGTGCAAGGCAGTCTATCGCGCTGTATTCGCCTCATGATCCACACTTATCTACCCATTCGTCAAAGCGAAGTCAGACACGCCTATCTCCGAGGAGCCCGCGACCTGCGGCCAGATCTTTGCCTCACTCCTGAATAGCTTCGCCCTTTGGAAAGAGAATTCCCTACCCCAAGGTCTCCCCTGAGAGACTTCAGACGAGTTCGCCAAGCACTATACGATCTTGACGTAACGTAAAAACACATGAGGGACTCTTCACCATGGTCACTAGTTCACAGGCTTCAGCCTCGTCTCAGCCAAACATCCCTGACGACATTGCCAAGGAATATTCAACCTTCAGTGCCCTGACGACCGATGAAAAGCTATGTCTGCTGTGGGTACTCTACGAGAACATGGGCGGCTCTATTACCCCAGCGGCTCCCGGTGCAGCCGAACCCCAGTTTACGCAGTCTCTACTCAACGATGTCAAAGCGATGGAGCAATCCGATCAGCTCGCTTTCATGCGCGACCTGGTAGAGCGTAAGAAAACTGATCAAACTGAGGTCTACAGCACCTTCGATGACAACAATAAGCTAGTGTTCTGGTACGAGCTATCTGAAGGTATGGCTGCCGGAGAAATCGTACCCGTTCCCGATGGCTACGAGCTACCCTCGAGTGCGTCACAATCTTTTAATGAGATCGCGGCACTCGATTTCAACCAGCAAATTACGCTGCTGCGCCATGCGGTCGTGGAAATGGGTGTCTAATCCTTTTGATAAAGTTTTAGCTTAAGCAAAACCGATTTCTTTAGACTAAAAAGCCTGCCGGTTGAGAGGGCAGGCTTTTTGATGGCTAAATAATGCGATTGTCCATACCTCCCCAAGCAGCGGTCATCCGCCCTTCTTAGGCTTGGGATGAAAGCGAATACCTAGAAACAGGTCATACACAAAACCCATAAAGTCTTTGGTTTGCATCAGCCCCAGCGACTGAGGTGACCCCTTTTCGTCCAGTAATGGCTTCATCAGCTCATAGGTGCTTTTGTACTTGTACCAGGGGATAGAAGGCCACAGATGATGTATCAGATGGTAGTTCTGCCCCATGATCAAGAAGTTAAGCAGGCGACCCGGATAGACGCGAGCATTCTTCCAGCGATTGCGCGTCTTAAAGGGACGATGAGGTAAGTAGTCAAAAAATAGGCCCAGCGCCAGACCCACGACCAAAGCGGGTGAAAACCAAAAGTTGAACAGGTAGTCAATAAAGCCGAAGTAGCAAGCGGTATAGACAAAAGCACCCACTGCAAATCGACTCAAAAACCATTCTAAAAGCTCATATTTCTTCCACAATCGCCGCTGGAAGAAATAAATCTCATGATAGAAAAAGCGGGCTGCGATTAGCCACAGCGGCCCTCCCGTTGAGACAAAATGGTCGGGGTCATTTTCCGGGTCGTTAACGTGGGCATGATGCTGCAAGTGCACCCGCGTAAAAACTGGAAAGGTGAACCCCAGCATTAAAGCGCTGCCATGACCGAGCGCCGCGTTGACAATGGGATTGCTATGAGCTGACTTATGCGAGGCGTCGTGAATGACGGTACCGACCAAGTGCAGTGCCACCGTATTCAGAACGAAACAACACCAGCTCGGAAAATCCCAGACAAAATATCCCACTGTCGAAATAATTACAAGAGAGACAGCCCCGAAAAAAATCAGCAGGTTGGGGCTCATGCCGCCATCTGCGTCTAGAAACCGCTTAGGGACTCTCCGGGTTACTGCCAGGGGCTCTACTGCCACAGGCACCATACATTCGCTCCTTCACACCACGTTTTCAGGCATACGTTCTTCGGTAGTATACGCTACCTGAGATTAATAATAAAGTTTTGTAACATTGCTTCAGGACATCTTCATGACCGGGTCCGTTAGGATGGTCGCAGTCGCTGCACAAGCCACCTTCGCACCGTTAAGCCGCCCGGTAGTGAGCGGTGACGAAGCGTTATCAGGTGAGTTGAAAGTTCCGTATCCTTAGCTAGTGTCGCACCATATATTCTATATTTCTTTCTATTTTCATTTAATTAACGATTAATTTATGACGGTTTCGTCGGTGCAGATTAGGCAGATAAAGTTAATAGCCATCAACTTCGCAAGTTTTCTGAGCTGCGAGCAGCCATCGTTTGGCCGCGCAATGGTATCGTTTGAGCAGCTATTTTCTTGTATTTTCACTCGATAAGCGTATGCGATTTTCCAGCGGAGTTGCGCCAGTGCGCCCTGCCCTGCGTCGAACTAAAATTGTCGCGACCATTGGCCCTGCTACTGAAGACCCAGATACGCTGAGAGCGCTGATTGAGGCCGGGGCTACGACCTTGCGGCTCAACTTTTCCCACGGCACTCAGGAAAATCATCAGAAAAATATCAAACTTATCCGTCAAATCTCTTTCGAGCTTAATCAGCCCGTTGGCATTTTGCAGGATTTGCAAGGACCTAAAATTCGGCTAGGCAAGTTTAAAGACGGGTCGATTCATCTGGCTAAGGGCGACAGCTTTATCCTTACTAGCCGCGTCATTCCAGGGACTCAGCAAGAAAGCTCGGTCACCTATGAGCCGCTGGTTGAAGAAGTGCCTGAAGGAGCCATCATTTTGCTAGATGACGGCAAGGTGGAAATGAAGGTGGTCGGCAAAGACATCGAACAGCGTAATCTGAACTGTGAAGTCGTCGTGGGCGGTAAGCTTTCCAATAGCAAAGGTGTCAACTTCCCGGGGGTTTACCTATCGATCAAGGCGTTGACTGACAAGGATCGCAAGGATCTTCTGTTTGGCCTGAACCAGAATGTAGACTGGGTAGCGCTGAGCTTTGTGCGCAATCCTCAAGACGTTCTAGAAATCAAGGAACTGATTCAAAACGCGACGACTCGACGAGTGCCGGTGATTGTCAAGATCGAAAAGCACGAAGCAATTGAGCAGATGGATGCGATTCTCTCCCTGTCAGACGGGGTAATGGTGGCTCGGGGAGACTTAGGGGTGGAGCTGCCTGCTGAAGATGTGCCGATCTTGCAAAAGCGGCTGATCGCAACGGCCAACCGCCTGGGCATTCCAGTCATTACCGCGACCCAGATGCTCGATAGCATGGTCGATAGTCCGCGTCCCACTCGGGCTGAAGTGTCTGATGTGGCGAATGCTATTTTTGATGGCACTGATGCGGTAATGCTCTCGAATGAAACAGCGGTAGGTCAATTTCCAGTGGAGGCGGTGGCGACAATGGCCCGGATTGCCTGTCGCACCGAAACTGAGCAGGTGGAGCGCGATATTGAGGATTTTGGCGAAGGCAACACCATTCCCAATGCGATTAGCCAGGCCGTTGGCCAGATCTCTTCTCAGCTCAGAGCCTCTGCCATTATGACCCTCACTCGCACAGGCGCGACCGCTCGCAATGTGTCTAAGTTTCGGCCGAGGGCTCCGATCTTAGCGGTGACTCCGCTGGTGGATGTTTCCCGGCAGCTTCAGGTAGTGTGGGGCGTTAATCCGCTTCTAGTGGTCGATCTCGCCTCTACCGGACAGACCTTTCAAGCGGCGATGAATGTGGCCCAAGAAGCATCGCTAGTACAAGATGGTGACCTGGTGGTGATGACGGCAGGCACTTTGCAGGGGGTAGCAGGCTCTACAGATTTGATTAAGGTGGAAGTGGTTACAGCCGTCTTGGGTCACGGCAGAGGGATCGGAGAGGGCTCTGTGAGCGGACGGGCGCGAATTGCTCACGATACGGCGGCGATTAAGGATTTCCATCCCGGCGAGATCTTGGTGGTGCCTCGCACGAGTGCGGACTATGTGGATGCGATTCGGCGGGCGGGTGGCATCGTCACTGAAGATGACAGCATGACGAGCCATGCGGCTGTGCTGGGGCTGCGGTTAGGAATTCCAGTAATCGTTGGGGTTGCCAGGGCGACTGAGATTATTCGCAACGGCACTATTATCACCATGGATGTGAGTAAAGGTGAGATCCACTCAGGTGCATTCAACTCGCCACAGCAGGCAGCGATGGTGTAAGCGATCGCACTACCCTGCCTCTTTATCCGGCTGGTTGGCTTATTGGTGGTAGAAGGCGGGGGAACCGCGATAGATGCGATCACGCTGCCCCTGAGACAGCCTGGATGATCCCGGATAGCGCTCTGGCGAGGAAGACGGCTCCCGGTTGTTGTTGTCGTAGGACTCTAGCGATTGGAACGGCGGCACGAAGATGTGATTTTTACGGTCGTAGGCGAGCACAGAGCCATCTTCGATGTTATAGATCCAGCCGTGGAGGGCGATTTCGTTTTTGTGGAGGTGCGATCGCACCGAAGGATACGTCCGCAAATTGTCGATCTGGGTCAGCACGTTTTCGGCTACCAGGGTCGCCAGCTTTTCCTGCTTGCCGAGGTGACCATAGTGCTCCTCGACCATTTCGCGTGTGGCCTCAGTATGCTTTAGCCAGTTGTAGACCAGGGGCATTTTATGCTCTAACTCGCCCACTTGCAGCAAGCCCTTCATTGCCCCGCAGGTGGTATGCCCGCAAACGATAATATGCTTCACCTCTAGCGACTTAATCGCGTATTCAATCGTGGCCCCTTCGCCGCCGTTGGTCGCCCCGTAAGGCGGGACGATATTGCCCGCATTGCGAATTACAAAAAGATCGCCTAAGTCAGACTGGGTAATGAGTTCGGGCTGCACCCGCGAGTCGGAGCAGGTGATGAAGAGCACCCGAGGGTGCTGACCCTGGGCAAGCTCTTGCAGCAATTCCTTATTTTGAGGAACGTAGCTGCTCTGAAATTCGCGCAGCCCTTTGATTAAATCTTTCATAGCCCTAGCCTTTACCTCGCGTTATTCAATTCTCCATGATTGAGGCGCTTCTAGTCTATGCCCCTCAAATAGGAACCCGCCATCTGCATCGAGAATTTCAGCCGCGATGTCGATTACCTTTTCGGAACGGCTATCGGCAAAGACACTTTCAAAGCTATCGCTGAACCGCTTCGCAAAATCGGAGTCAACGGTCTGTAACCTTCTAGGAATCGCTTTGCCTTTAGCAGACCAGAGGTTTTGCCTACGCAGGTAGTGATCTGCTAGCGCAGGATACAAGAGGGTTGCGATCGCATACATTTCCTCGACTGATCGCGCATCTCTGATGTCCTCAACCAGATCCGTAATTCCATATCGAGAATCATCTATATCCTGCTTGCTCCACAAGGGAGGGCCATCATGTAAAACCGAATTAGCGAGCTGCTTCAGGGAATGAGTGAACTCATTAGCCATCGGCACTTCGATTCCTTCAGCCACCATCCTTGCCAGTGAAGGTACCCCTGTCGGGCGATCAACATATCGAAAAAAATAGTCAAGCGTCTGCGGGTCGTGAACAAAAGCCTCTATCGGCCAATTCTCATAACAGTAAGAACCTCTATAGGCACAGGGAAGACGCTCAAAAACGACAACCAAATCGAGATCCGATGTCGATGTGCCCTCGTCCCTTACGACAGAGCCAGCCAGAAAGATCGCCTCTGCTTGCGGATACCGAGTGCTGAAAATGCTAGAGGTGACTCTAATAAGCTCGTTCAGCATGACGTTTCAAATCCACTACAACTCGGGCTTGACTCGGGCGATCGCCCATTTCGATGAGGCACTTTCCTGTCACCTATCAACTTCACCCTAAACTCTACAAAAGTCGGTATCAGTC
>JBARVU010000330.1:0-3048 GCA_049646425.1 Phormidesmis sp.
AGCCCACCATATTCCAGAGCTGTCCGGCCTTATCTTCCTGCCGCAGTTGCACCACCGCATAAGGCTTATGCACCTTGTTCTCCAGCGCATCGAACGCCCCATACTTGTCCGTATCGAACAGGCCCACTGGCTTTAGTGGCCCGTAGCGCATCGTATCTTCTCCGCGCCGCGCCATCTCCTCAATCGGCAGGCAAGCCTCAAAAAATTTAGCCGTCTCCCGCTCAAAGTCTTTCAGCTCTGCCTGCTGTGCCGCACACAGCTCATGGTAAAACCGCAAGTACTGTTCCTTATTCATCGGACAGTTCAGATAAGCCGCCTCGCCCCGGTCATAGCGAGAGGCCATAAACGCAATGTCGAGGTTAATCGACTCACCTACAACAATCGGACTGGCCGCATCGAAAAAGCTCATATAGGCTTGCCCGGCGAACCGTTCGAGATCTTCACTGAGCGATTCGCTGGTTAATGGCCCAGTCGTCAAAACGGTGATGCCCTCAGCCGGAATGCTCAGCACCTCATCGCGCCGCAGCTCTATAAGCGGATGGTTCTCCAAAGTGGCCGTCAGCTCTTTACCAAACACGCCGCGATCTACCGCCAGCGCCCCGCCAGCCGGCACCGAATGCTCATCCGCCTTGCCAATCACCACTGACCCCAGCCGCCGCAACTCCTCATGCAGCAGACCCGAAGCCCGATCCGTCCCCATCGCCCCAAAAGAGTTGCTACACACCAGCTCAGCCAGGTGTTCGGAATGATGCGCCGGAGAAGTTTTGACTGGCCGCATCTCATGTAGCACCACCGGCACCCCAGCGCGGGCGATTTGCCAGGCCGCCTCCGTCCCGGCTAAGCCGCCGCCAATGACGTGAATAGGCTCTCTGTCACTCATAAGCTCTCTCAAGTTGCTGCTGTCTGTTCTTCATTCAATTCTAAGCGTCTGCGCTGTACAATCCGAGCACTATGTACGATCCTGTTTGCAAATTCCTCGTCGAAAACTTTTCTGCCGACTTTGCCGACTGGCTGCTCGGCGAATCCGTTAGCTTTTCCGCGCTCAACCCATCGGAGCTGTCTTTAGAACCCATTCGCGCTGACTCAGTCATCCTGCTAGAGTCTGAGCAGCTGCCCGGCGAAACCAGTATCCTCCACTTAGAATTTCAGACATATCCAGAAGCCAAAATTCCCTTTCGGATGCTGGACTATTGGGTTCGCATTTACCGTCTCAATCCTCGTAAAGAGATTCGGCAAGTCGTCATCTATCTAGCTCGTTCTCAGTCAGAACTGGTTTACAAGACCCGCTTTCAAAAGGCCAGCACATCCCATGAGTTTGAAGTAGTACGATTGTGGGAGCAGCCTTTCGAGACGTTTCTACAATCTCCAGGTCTGCTCCCCTTCGCAGTTCTCAGCCGAGTTGAGGAGCCAGTTGCTGCCTTGGAGCAGGTCGTTGTTCAAATTCGAGAGACCGTAGCCCCTCAGTTGCGGCAAAGTATTAGTGCCTCTACCGCAATACTCGCTGGGCTAATATTAAAAGATGAGTCGTTAGTTCAAAGAATTATTGGCATGGAATTATTAGAGCAATCCTCGGTCTATCAAAGCATCAAGCGACAAGGCATTCAGCAGGGCATTCAGCAGGGTATTCAGCAGGGCATTCAGCAAAGTACTCAGAGAGAGCGTTCTTTAGCGCTGCGACTTTTATATACAAAGCTAGGTGAAATACCCTCACCGCTGGAAGCTCGGGTGAATCAGCTGCAAATTACACCGTTGGAACGGCTGATCGAAGCACTGCTTGGATTCTCATCAATAGCGGATCTAGAAGGCTGGCTAACTGCTGCAGAGGCCAAATCGGAACCTGAATCGACAGCGCCTGAGTCGACAGCGCAGTAGAAGTGCTACCTGGAAAGGGTTTGTTTAGAGCGGCAGACCGTAGTGATAGAATGCCGAATCTTTTTTGTAGCCGAGGGATTCGTAAAGGGACTGGGCTGCAGCATTCCCTGTTTGGGTAGATAGGTTAATTCGGATCGCACCTGTATCTCTGGCGTGGTTTTTTGCTGCGTTCATCAGGAGCCTGGCAATACCTTGATTGCGGTGCGATCGCTCCACAAACAAATCATTCAAAATCCAAATGCGCTTCATCGCCACGGAAGAAAAGCTGGGATAGAGCTGCGCAAATCCAATTGCGCGGGCATTCTCGACCGCCAAAAATATGGCAGAGTCTTTGGCTTCCAGTCGTTCTTGTAAAAAGTGTCTTGCCGCTGCTAAGTCTGAAGACTGCTCATAAAAAACACGATAGTGATCGAACAGCCTTGCCGCTGCTTCAAGCTGGTCGATCTGTGCGAATACGATTTCCATAGTAGCCAAAGATACCACTTGCCTGTGTAAAACCTTACAAGATAAGAAAAATTGGCAATGTCCGTATTTAGAAAGGGCGACAGAAAACGATGACACTTTCCACTAAGCCGCCAGTCGTGAAGAAATCGGCGACTGAAGACTATCCGCTAAGCGCGGTGCCGCAATCTGACCGTAAGCCGTTTTGGTCGCTATCCCTATTGTTGATGGGGTTTGCCCTGACCTCGACAACCTTATTTGCCGGTGGTGCGATTGGGCCTTCTTTTAGCTTTCCGCAGATCCTCGCGATCATTGCCATCGGTAATCTTATCTTGGGGGGGTACTGCGCGGCCCTTGGTTACATTGCCGCCAGAAGTGGGCTAACGACGGTACTCATGGCCCGGTTTAGCTTTGGCAACGTGGGGTCTCGCTGGGTAGATTTTGTTTTGGGCTTTACCCAAATCGGCTGGTATGCCTTCACCACAGCCATTATTGTCCAAGTGTTGTTGGAACTGATGGGCGCACCGAGTACTGGGCTTCCTTACATCCTGCTAGTGTTTTTCTTTAACTATGCTTTTTGCGCGACGGCCTACATCGGCTATCGGGCGATTGACTGGCTGAGCCGGTTGGCGGTGCCTGCGATGTTGATCCTAGTCGCAGTGAGTCTGACGCTGGCGTTTGGTGACTATAACGGTGCTGTGATTCCTGAGCCCACTGGAGAGCTGAGTATGGGAG
>JBARVU010000331.1:0-8384 GCA_049646425.1 Phormidesmis sp.
GCACGCGGCAGGCTGTGAAAAGCGCGTTGGGTGGACGCAGTTTAAGCGACAGGTAGAGCCATCCAGATACTGAACTTATCAACGGCGTGGAAGAGAGTCATGGTCTACATAAAGAAAGAAAGAGAGATGCCTAAAGTGACCGCTGGTAAGCAGCCGCGCTGTACAGTAATCCGGCTTATTGATCTCACCGTGGGCTTTGCCAATGCTGCGGTGCTCGGGATATCAGTGGCGTTCTCCAGCGGTGCGTTTCAATCTCCTCCTACACCTGTTCAGAATGCTCAGGCTGCAGTCGAATCAGCAGAAAACGGTTTGTTGGGAACGCTGAGGTCTGAGGAATTTGCCGCTTTTCAACGTGACTATGCTACGGCAGAGATTGAAAGAGACCTGGCTGAGGCTGAAGCGCTCAAGGTTCAGGCCGCTGCCGAAGCGAGTAGGAAGCTAGCAGCAGCGGATCAGTCTGCGCGGGCAGTGCGGCTGGAAGCCTCGTATGACGGGGTAGAGCAGCGCTACCACCGCCCGGAAGGGTTTGAGATAACGCTTAATTACCCTACGACGGTTACGAAAGAGGAGGCAGAGTTTGGGTACAAAGCGACCGCTGCTCCTACAACCGAGCGTGGAACGGTGCGCGTGTTTGTCAACTTAGCCAGCGTCAATGAGGGCACTGTACCTGCGGGTAGCCCCATCGGCACCGTGGGCAAATATCCCGTCGGGGAAGGGGTGAAGGCTTTCTAGAAGACCTTTAAAGACGACTGCACTAGGGCATAGGCTCTAGCTGCTGTCCTCTTGAAAGAGAGAACAGAGAACAGACTCAACTGAAGGCGATTTTGACCGCATGGGGCACAGAGCTCGTAAGCGGTCACCCGTCCATTCGCCTCTACTCAAAACAACCTTCTCCACCAAGTAACACTGTGAAACTAAGGAAATTGGACAATGACTAAAATCGTGTACACAGACCAGAAAACCTTCGAGGAGCTGACTACCGAAGTAGCCGACGGGTCAAGCCAGCAAGAGATAACCAAAATTATCGGACACGATGACTGGGACTACGCTCTTAGCATCGCACCTGCACACACTCCGAAGTCCGAAGCAGGCAAGCAAACTGAAAAGCCTAACGCCAGGACTGCTGCTTTTGTGTCGGGAGTGATAGCGGCGATCACTCTACTGCCGCTGCTCATCCTACCGACATCGGCTGAGTGGAATAGCCCTTGGCCCACGAAATGGGTCGAGATAAACAACACAGGCTATCTTGTTCCCTATTTCCCAGGCAAGCGACATGTTGACGGCGAGTGCTACTTCATTGAGCGCGGAGATAAGTTCCTACAGAGCGAAGCGCCAGATGCCGAAACCGGCGCGTGCAACGAAGGTTAAGCGAAAACTGAATAAAAGGCGATCGCGCTCAATACCACTCGAAGCGATCGCCTGCAATTACCCCTACAAAGAGAGGGACAAACATTATGACTATATCCAATTATTTGCCTACTGTACACACAGAAGACGGACTTCAGTGCGAAGACACGGCTCAAGAGAGGCTATCAGCGGCAGAGGCGACAGCAGCTGTTCTCGATCCGCCTAACTGGGAGCGGATGTCCGATGGCATCTATCGCTTTGGCTATGTTGTCGCGCTCAGAACCGCAGCACTTCGGTGGAAGTTGCGGGCAACTGAGCAGTCCAGCTACCAGGCTTGGCGGTTTGAAACCGGCCTTCAAACGCTCTTTGTACGAACGTCTGTTGTTGGCTGCGATGAAATTCATCATCTGCGCGGCACGATCTCGCAAGAGAAAGGCGGTCAGACTGTCGCTATAGACCTGTATGGGAATGGTCACTTTCCACAGGTCGGCCAGCACCTTGACGATTTAGGGGAGCAGTGGGCCGCCTGGCGGCTGACATCTCTAGAAGTTGCTGAGGAGCCAGGTTTTTGAGATGAGCCGCAGGAGATCTCGCATCGTACTGATCTGTCTTGCTATTTTCATTGCTGGGTATCTCACAGGCTTCTGGCTGGGATACACCGTGTGTCCTAGTCGGGAATTGTTTCATCTCGACACTTTTCCGGCCCGTTAATTCCTTTCAAAATCTACATACCACTACTGCTATGCTGACTCTTCAAATATTGCAGAGACAGGCGAATCTACTCTTTCGTCTTCATCGATCCATTCGCTCTAAACAGAACGCTGTCCTACTGTCGATTCCCTTACAGACAACGTTTCCAAGCCAACGCGCTGAAGGAGGTGCGTCATGAGCCGGGAATCCTGTATCACTCACCAGCCTAAACAGGCGATCGCAATCGTTCGCCAGGACTATTACGATCTGATGGACAAAGACGCCTGCGCAGCAGCGCTACTAAATGTCTTCGAGTATTGGGCCAATGCGGCTATTTCTACCAACTTCGCTGTCGAGCGCCCGTGGATAGGGGCGAGGCCCATTCGCGAGTTCGAGCAGATGTTGCTGGGCATTGCCACAGACAAGCAGATCCGTAAGCGGCTGGCTCTGCTAGAAGCGCGTGGGTTCATTCAGAGTAAAGGGCCAGCAAAGCGCGGAGCCGCAAAGGAATATCAGGTACTCATCCCTGAAATTCAGCGGGCGCTCGTCGGTCAAATGACCAGCCAGGAAACAGCCCTTCGGTCAAATAACCTACAGTCCTTCGGTCAAATGACCGACGATAAAGAAGTTCTTCGGTCATTTGACCAGCCGACCCTCGGTCAAATGACCAGTGCTCCTTCGGTCAAACAACCGACGACCCTTCGGTCAAATGACCGAGCTTTAAAGAAGGAATCCAAAGAATTTAAAAAAGAAGGTTTAAAAGAAGCGCAGTTTGCTTTGTCTGAGTCGAGCCAAGGCTCTTCTGAGCAGAGTCCTGCTGAGCTTGCCGAAAGGCGATCGCCCCTGCAAATTGGCGTAGTCCAATACATTCAGCAACCGGAAACGATTGATCTTTCCGAGCTGTGGGAACGAAACCCCGGCATGGTGAAAGACCAAATTCGCTTTCTAGCGCCTGGGCACAAGCGCCCGGAAATGGTAGCTCATGGCTTTGGCCGATGGTGGGTCGGGCCAGGGTTGAATGATTTCGATCACTTTCTGATCAAAGCCTGCCAGAAGCGGAAGCAGAAGCTGGAACAATCGGATGGCGTCGGCGATGCAAAAACGTACATCAACAACATGCTGAAGTCGGGCGACTGGGGAAATTTCGCGCTGCGCTGTGAGGAAGCAGCAGAGTTGCGAGATCGCGCTCTGGCCGTGCAGGTAGCCACTGCCGAAGCGAGCCGTCAAGCCCAAGATAGTGTTGTCCCTGCGATGAATGCGTTGGAGCGCGCTGAAGTAGAGCAGCGGGAAGCCGCTATCGGGTTAGCCAAGTTCAAGATTAACCAGGGAGAGCTTAGTAGGGCTAAAGAAATTGCTGACCAGCTCGGGCTTTCGTATTTAGACATCGGTCTAACTGCCGATGGTGAAAGGCCGGATATCACTTCCATCCCACAAGCGTCTTAGGAAGCTCAAATGAGCGATGTACAGCACAATACTTTTGGCCAAGTGGAAGTTGTCGGATCTCGATACCAGCGCATAGCGGACGACTACTATCCGACGCCGGGAGGCATTACAAGGGCGCTGATCGACAGAGTTGCTATTGCAGGCACAGTCTTTGAGTGCTGCGCAGGGCATGGGGCGATCTCAGACGTTCTGTCGAACCCTATGAGAGAATCGTCTTCCAAAGCGACCTGAGCTGGCCGCGCCCAAATAGAGAGCTTCGAGATGCGGCAAACCGAAGATTTTGCGAGGCTTGGACTGTGCCTGCGGCAGGTGGGGTTCCTGTTAACTGGACAGTTACTAACCCGCCCTTTTGCGAAGCGGAACAGATATTGCCTTTGGCTTGGGAGCATACGCAGCGTGGTTTGTTTTGGAACAGGACTGGAGCTGGCTGGGGAGAGAGCGAATGCCCCTTTCTCTTCGTTTCTGACTGGCAGGAATTTTCAAATTCTATATAGAAAACGAAAAATTCTAAACTTTCATTAAAACTTTTTGCCCAACACTTTGAATGCTTGGCCTAAAAGTCTGGAAAACTGCACGTAAGTCCTTCTGTGAAAACTATTTTCGACTGTTTTTGTGTCAAGCAGGGACGTCATCTACGCAAGAATTTAGCTAAACTGGTGAAAAAGTCAGATTGGCGACGTACACATGTGGAAAATAGCTGAATTTTGTAGAAAAAACAGCGGTGTTTACAAAATCAAAAGATGTTTGTAGACTTCCTTATGCGATGCAGTGGAGCTAGAGATCGTTGGGCGCAAAGCAGTCTAGCAGTGGTATCAAAAATCAGCTAGACGAACTGTCAGCGACACTCGATAAGTTGCATGATCAGAAAAAGAGGATGTTTAAACGGCAGAAACGGTTAACCACATTGAAAGGGCAGGTGGAGCAGAAAGCTGGGCAAGGAATCGGCTCTCTATGGCCAAAGAAAGCGGAGCAACGAAAAGTAGAGAGACCAATTCTCAGTGCTGATCGGGAAACTTCGGCTAATAAACAGAAGGCTGCGGGCCAGAGAACGGTAGCCCGGCCAATCCTTAGACCTGATCGGAAGATACCGGCAAGCGCCCAGCAGCCAGTATCTTTTTCCGTGCCAACACCATCCCTCCGAGCTCCCGAACCCATAGAGTTCAAGCCGCCGCCACCAGATACCCCACTTCGCCAGCAGCTCGATGACTTTACTCAGGTGCTGGGCTATGCTCCAGGCGATCGCTTATACGTCCGAGCGCTACTACCAAAGAACCTATCTGATGAAATGGCAGTCAGCCATCGACTCAAATTTGAGATTGAGGAGAACGGCAAAAAGCGGCTGATTCCAAATACCCGGCGCGGATATCTGACCGTGGGCTCCTGGGAATTTACTCACATTCGGAAGGGCAAAGACCCTACGATTCACGCCGATGGTCTGGCCAAGCTATCTGAACTGAATAAAGAAGGGCGCGGTATTTACTTTGTCGTTAATCCGGGCGGTGAAAAGAACATTGATATCTCCAGCGCTCGCTCTGTGTTTTGGGAAGTCGATGATAAGTCAAAGGCTGAGCAAATTGATCAGGCACAAACCTCAGGGTTGCCCTTGGGTGCGGTCGTTGAGACCAACAAGTCTATTCACTGTTACTGTCCCCTAGTTGAGCCAATGGCAGATCTCGACGAATGGAAAAAGCTGCAAGAGCGCCTAATTCAACGCATGGAGTCCGATCCGGCTATCCGCAATAGCAGCCGTCTGATGCGTCTGCCGGGATTCGACCATGTGCGTGTGGAAGGCTCAGGCGTAGATGAGAGATTAGTCTTCACGCCAGTGTCGCTCCGCCACATCGATCCCTCCGCCAAAGGCTCCACAGAAGAGATTGCTGCCAAACTGCCTCAGTGGGATGAAGAGCTGTGGTCAAAGCAGAATCAGAAAGGGGAGGCAATGGGCGATCGCCAGGGCGAGGCTGCGCCTCCGACACTGGCCGCTGACAATCCCTGGGATATTCGTAACTTTGCACAGTACCTCAATGGCGATCATTACTCTCAAAATGGCTGGCTCAAAGTGCAGTGCCCGCATCATGGTGGGGAGGGACATAGCGGCGACAGCTTAGGGATCAACGAAGCCACTGGGCAGTATACCTGCTATGGCGGCTGCGATACGAAGGATGTCTACGGGGCGGCTTGGAACCTGGCGAAAGAGCGCGGCTGGATCCCACCGGAGCAGCAAGCGGAGGCTCCTAAGAAGGCATTTGCCGATGTTGGCAAACCTCCTCTCATGCCAAAACCTTTTCTGGCAGATAAGCCTGTCCGTATTGGGAAAAAGGTTCGGTCTAAGGGGATTGAGCTTTAGCAACAAGCCCAGCCTCGTCAGGCTGTAACCAGCATTTGCTGGGGGCTTTGGGATGCTGATTAGGGCGATCGCCAATCAAAGTTTTGAGTCCTTAGACCAGCTCGAAGACAAGCTGGCCCACCGCTGTGTGGTATTGATGGACCGCCCTGAGTTCATTCAAGGGCTGACGGGGTTCTATTGGTGGATAGATGCTGTTAGCCGATTAGCTGTAATAAACCGGATTTGGATATTACTTAACTTTTGAACCGTTCGCAATTGCTGACGCTTGGATTGGGATGCTGCTTTCGTCATTCTAGATGGCCGGTACTCTCTTTGATAGAAACTATCTGATCCTCTTTGCAAGAAACTGCAAAGAGGATTGCAACGAATGCCCTTAGCAGAGACATAAATAGCCAATGCTTCATCTGCTTAAACTTCCTATTGTAAAAGTCAAGTCAAGTAAGGTTCCAGTTATCTAGAGGCTTGACCTCCAAAAAGCGTAAACATATATGCGGGTAGCTGGAGAAAGATAATTTTCCTCTCTCTATCTCCGTTCTTAGGAAAGACGACAACCATGAAACAACCACAGCTGTCAAAACTTATTTGCCCTGCTTCACCTTTTGAAGAAATAAAGTCTGAGATGTTCACTAGAGGACTACCTTGCCGGGTGACCCGGACTGTTCGAACGCTGAATAGGGGGCGAGCAGTGCTTCATGGCACTAGCTGGCTCGCTCAGCTTTACGAACCAGGCTACTCTATCACTCTGTTGCCAGACCAGCCTGCATCGGCTATTGGCCGTCAGGGAAACACGCTGATCCTCATGCCGCTGCATTGTTTGCTGTGGCATGAATACCTAGAAGCATACAGCCAGTGGCTGACGGCTGCGGATATTGAACTGATAGAGCGTTACGAACGAGAATGGAGACACTAATGAAAAAGTTTCTACCTTTGGTTGCGCTTTGCTTGGTTGGATGGGGATTGTTTGAAAGCAAACCAGTTGCTGAAGATCGCTATGTTGCGCATGTGGCTGGTAACTTTCAGTCTCTTCGTTGCAGTGCAGCTTCTATCTCTGAAGCTAATTGCCGAAGGCTGCGCCCCTTCTTCCGCCCTGCCGTCCGATGGACTATAGCCCTCTATACTGATGATGTGCCGAGGGACTATATTTTCTTCACCCACTATATCACTCGCTTGCCTCGACAAACAATTCATGGAGTAGGCATTGCCGGGCAGTTTATCATCTGGACAGACGGTTCGAGTGATGGAGAAACCTGCAATATCTTTTACGATAACTTTCTATCTGATCCGTCGCAGGCTGACTCTCCATCTGGCTGATATTCAGTATGCTTAGTGTTGCGATTCCTAGCTGCAAATTCGTTGCTTTTCTAGTTTGGTTGATAGGTTACTGAAAAGTAGATGCCGTTGTCTTGAAGGGAGCTGCCGCGATCGCCTATATCGGTGAGTGGGATACCATAATCTGCCCGTAGAAATAAGTTAGATGCCGCTTGCCAGCGCAATCCGACGCCTGTTCCTAGTAAGAATTGAGAACTAGGGTTGGGGGTGAAGTTATTCCAGCCAAAGCCTGCGTCAGCGAAGGGAGCAATCTGTAGGGTATCAGGGTTACGGGTCAGGGGAATGCGTAGTTCAGCTGAAGCGTTGAGCGCATTGTCAGCGACTAGCTGATTTTGAGGGTAGCCGCGTACGGTACTTACGCCGCCTAGGCTGAAGCGTTCTAGTGGTAGCAGGGAACTTGGCGTGAGCTGAGCATTGAATTTTATCAAGGAGAGCATACTAGGAGAAACTTGCTCGACCCATTGGAACTGGCCTATCCAAGAAAAGAACTGACCGTCGGTGCCGGTATCGTTATCAGTTGCGCCGAGGATATCTAAACCAAGGTTGAACTGGGAGCGAGCAGCAAGAACCTGTGTAGCGCTTCGTTTTGTCCACTCTTGAGAGAAGCGGAGAGCGCTGACTTGTGATCGCCCGTCTTCCGAACCAATTGAGAAAGAAAAGGGAATATCGTTCAAAATAAAGCTTTGGCTACGTCGCCAGTCAAAATCCAAGCTGAGTGCAAATTCCTCAGAAGTGGTGCGGCTTATCGGTTGGCGGACACCGACCGAAATCGTTTCGGTATCGCTGCGAATGCCGACATCTGCAAAGGCATCTTCCACAATCCGGCTACCGCTATTGCTGTAGCTCAGGCTCAGTGTGCCGTCGGTCGCATTGAAGGGAAACGTAAGGCCCACGTCATAGAGGTCGAGCCCTTCAGTGAGGCCGTAGCTGGCTGAAATGACATCGCCAATGCCTAGAAGGTTTCGGTAGCTGGTAGATAAGCCAACTCCCTGGGACCCAATACTGGGGGAGCGATGATTGTCTGTGCTGGTAGAGACATTAAAGGCGGCAGGTTCTGCTAGGTCAAGGATCAAGAGGCTTTGTCCAGGTTGGCTACCGGCGGTGAGCTCAGCGTTCACTTCTTGGATATTCGGATCTAGCTGCAGGAGTCGAAGGCTTTCTGTGAGATCTTCCTGGCTGAGCGGAGTTGCGTCTCCTAGTCTGGCGCGAACATAGCCTGGTCTCAAAC
>JBARVU010000332.1:0-3350 GCA_049646425.1 Phormidesmis sp.
AATTATGTGATCTGGTTTTGAGGGCGTGTTTTTGCCGACGTACTTCTTTGACCCTTGCCGAGCTGGCCCTTGTTACTGATTTTTGCCTGTGCGGTAAATCCAAATTGAGAAGCAAGTTAAAGCACAAACCGGCAAACTGAAGCCCCCGTTGTCCTTAAAAATATGGCTAATTTAGAGAAAAAGCGTGTTGTAATCACCGGTATGGGTGCGATCACACCCATTGGCAATACCCTGGAGGACTACTGGCAGGGATTGGTCAGCGGTCGGAATGGCATCGATACGATTAAAGCCTTTGACCCGTTGCAGCACGGTAGCCAAATTGCTGGCGAGGTCAAAGGCTTTGATCCTTTGGACTATATGGATCGTAAGGATGCTAAGCGGGCGGCGCGGTTTGCCCATTTTGCGATCGCCGCCAGCAAGCAGGCGCTCACCGATGCCAAACTGGCCATCACCGACCTCAACGCCGAGCAAATAGGCGTCATGATTGGCACGGGTGTAGGCGGCATTCAGGTAATGGAAGACCAGCAGGAAATCTATCTCAACCGAGGGCCGAGCCGCTGTAGCCCGTTTATGGTGCCAATGATGATTGCAAACATGGCCGCTGGGCTGACGGCGATTCAAACCGGCGCCAAGGGGCCAAACTCTTGCCCGGTCACGGCTTGTGCGGCGGGGTCTAATGCCATTGGCGACGCTTTTCGGCTGGTGCAGAATGGCTACGCTCAGGCGATGATTTGCGGTGGCACCGAGTCAGCAGTCACACCGCTGACCTTTGCAGGCTTTTCATCGGCCCGGGCGATGTCGACGCGCAATGATGATCCGACTCATGCGAGTCGCCCGTTTGATCGCGATCGCGACGGCTTTGTTCTCGGTGAAGGCTGCGGCATTTTAATCTTAGAAGAACTCGACCATGCCCTGAGTCGGGGTGCTCAGATCTACGCTGAGATGGTGGGTTATGGGATGAGTTGCGACGCTTACCATATGACCAGTCTGGCTCCCGGGGGTGAGGGGGCAACTCGCTCTATTCGTCTGGCGCTAAAAGACGGTGGCCTATCGCCGTCCGATATCAGCTACATCAACGCCCACGGCACCAGCACTCCGGTCAATGACCCGAATGAAACCACTGCGATTAAAACCGTTTTAGGCAACCACGCTTACAAAATCGCCGTTAGCTCGACCAAGAGCATGACCGGTCACCTGCTCGGCGGCTCGGGTGGCATAGAAGGTGTCGCTGCCGTCATGGCTGTGGCTAACAACAAAGTGCCGCCGACGATCAATTTGGTCAATCCTGACCCTGCCTGTGATCTAGACTACGTCGCTGGCAAAAGTCGCGATCAAACGGTCAACGTGGCCCTCTCTAATTCGTTTGGATTCGGGGGTCATAACGTCACGTTAGCCTTTAAGAAGTACGCTGAAAACTGAACCGTCGGGCCAGTCGGTTGCCTCGCGGATGTCACTGGTTCGTCAGTATAATGACCTCACTGCCTGAAAGTTTTATAAACCGCTGCTCGTTACCCCCCGTCGTTCACTCTAAAAAAATTCACTATGGCTGTCGCAACTCAATCGCTTGAAACGCTGTGTATCAATTCCATTAGATTTTTGGCTATCGACGCCGTGAATACGGCAAAGTCGGGACATCCGGGCCTACCGATGGGCGCGGCTCCCATGTCGTTTGTGCTGTGGGATAAGTTCATTCGTCACAACCCCAAGAATCCGAAGTGGTTTAATCGCGATCGCTTCGTCCTCTCCGCCGGTCACGGCTGCATGTTGCAATATGCCATGCTGTACCTCACTGGCTATGACAGCGTCAGTATTGACGATATCAAGCAGTTCCGTCAGTGGGGCTCCACCACACCCGGACATCCTGAGAATTTTGAGACTGCTGGCGTTGAGGTGACGACTGGCCCCTTGGGTCAAGGCGTCTGTAATGCGGTCGGATTGGCAATGGCTGAAGCGCATTTAGCCGCTAAGTTCAACAAGCCTGACTGCACGGTGGTAGATCACTACACCTACACCATCATGGGCGACGGCTGTAATATGGAGGGCGTTTCGGGCGAGGCTTGCTCTTTGGCCGGTCACCTGGGCCTTGGCAAGCTGATTGCGCTATATGACGATAACCACATTTCGATTGATGGTTCGACCGATATTGCCTTCACTGAAGATGTGAGTAAGCGCTTTGAGGCGTATGGCTGGCATGTGCTGCATGTGGAAGATGGCAATAGTGATTTAGAGGGGATTGAGCAGGCGATCGCCGAGGCCAAAAAGGTCACCGACAAGCCCACCATGATCAAAGTCACTACCACCATCGGCTATGGTTCGCCTAACCGGGCAGGCACTGGCGGCATCCACGGAGCGATGCTCGGCGATGACGAGACCATCGCCACGCGCGAAAACCTGGACTGGAAGTACGACTTCTTTGAAATTCCTGAAGATGCCCTCAGCCGCTACCGTCAGGCGATTGACAAGGGCGCTGAGGCTGAAGCCGATTGGGAAAAGACCCTGTCGACCTACCGCGATAAGTACGCTGACGAAGCCACCGAATTCGAGCGGATGCTCTCTGGCAAACTGCCCGACGGTTGGGAAGATGCCCTGCCGACCTACACGCCTGAAGACAAGGCGCTCGCCACTCGTAAGAACTCTGAAAAGACCCTTAATGCCCTAGCGCCAGTTTTGCCCGAGCTGATCGGCGGCTCCGCTGACCTGACTCACTCCAACTTGACTGAGCTAGAAATCTCTGGCGAGTATCAAAAAGGCGCTTACGAAAACCGCAACATCCACTTCGGTGTTCGCGAACACGGCATGGGCGCGATTTGCAACGGCATTGCCCTGCACGGCGGCGGTCTGATTCCTTACTGCGCTACTTTCCTGGTCTTTACTGACTACATGCGCGGGGCGATCCGCCTCTCGGCCCTCTCTCAAGCAGGCGTTGTCTACGTGATGACCCATGACTCGATTGGCCTGGGCGAAGACGGCCCCACTCACCAGCCAGTAGAAACGGTTGCTGCTTTGCGGGCCATTCCCAACCTGTACGTGATCCGTCCTGCCGACGGCAACGAGACCTCTGGCGCATACAAAATCGCCATCCAAAAGCGCAATGCGCCTACACTGATGTGCTTCTCTCGTCAAGGATTGCGCAACTTGCCCGGTTCTTCTATCGATGCAGTCGCTAAAGGTGCCTACATTATGTCTGACTCAGACGGCACACCTGACCTGATCATGATTGCAACGGGTAGTGAAGTGCAGCTTTGCGAGGACGCGGCTGAAAAGCTGCGTGGCGATGGCAAAAAAGTTCGCGTCGTCTCTATGCCTTGCTGGAAACTGTACGAAGAGCAGAGCGCAGAGTACAAAGAGTC
>JBARVU010000333.1:0-6382 GCA_049646425.1 Phormidesmis sp.
AATCTTGCGGACCAGCAAACTGCCTAAAATAGTCCCTCGAATATCAGCGGGTGAGAGAACAGTACGTCAGGCAGCGATGACCCTTCTACCGCAGCTCTCGTTGGCGGGGACGGCCTCCATTATTTTCTTGGGATCGGGCAGATCCAGGCTGTCCATGAGCTGCACGAAGTCTGCCCGCTGACGGCGCTGTTTCTCATCGGTATTTACAAATCGAGGATTCCAGCGTTTCTCTTCGCCAATGGTTGACACCGTGTGGCCGCGATAGTCGTGAGCCGGATACACCAGCGTACTGTCGGGCAAGGTAAACAGCCGCTGAGTCACGTGGTCATACAGCGTCCCGGCATCGCCGCCCTGAAAGTCGGTTCGACCGCAGCCGCGAATAAACAGCGCATCGCCCGTAAGCAGGTGGGTGCCATTGACCCGGTAGGCCATATGGCTGTCGGTATGCCCGTGAGTCTCAATCGCTTCAATCGTGACGCTCCCCACCGTGAGCGTTTCCCCGTGCTTTACAAACCCACTGGCACAGGCGACGTGAGCGTTCTCAGGTACCAGCCCTTTGCAGCCCGTACGGTCTCTCAGTTCACCGGTGCCGGTAATATGGTCGGCGTGGATGTGAGTTTCCAGGCAAAACACGAGCGTTAACCCCAGCTCTTGGAGAAGTTTGAGATCTCTCTCGGTGTTTTCGACGACAGGATCGACCAAAATAGCCTCGCGCGTCTGCGGGTCGGCGATGAGATAGGTGTAAGTGCTCGACTCTTGGTCAAACAGTTGACGAAATAGCATGATTGGTTTTCTCCTAGTTCTTTGCAGGTTGGGAAGGGTGTGTTTGGGATGATTGAGTTGAAGGTGCTCTCTTTTCGTAGCGGTTAAAGGCAAACATGCCGGTCACTAGCGCGACCACAAACAGCACCGGATTCCAACTGCCGATGGCTAAAGCGGCAATCCCTGGCCCTGGGCAATAGCCGGAGATTCCCCAGCCCACGCCAAAAATGGCAGATCCTAGCACCAGCCTGCTGTCGATGGCGTTACTGTCTGGCACGTAAAACTTTTTATCCAGCACTGGGGTCGGGCGGCGCAGCACAAAGCGAAAGGCGATCACCGTAAAAGCGACTGCGGCTGCCAGCACAAACAGCAGCGTGGGATCCCAGATTCCAGCCAGGTCTAAAAAGCCCAGTACTCGCTGTCGGTCGGTCATTTGAGAGAGTCCTAGCCCGATCCCGAAAATCGTCCCTGCGACCAGCGCCAACCCGTCTTGTTTTGTAATTTTGTTCATTTTGATTCTCCTATTGAAGAGAGCTTTTTCTAAAAAAATAGCTTACTAAAGCGGCAGCCCATGACGGGTGACGAAGACGGTGATAAAACCCGTGGCCAAGAAGGTCAGGACTGCGACCAGCGAACGAAATGACAGTCGGCCCAGCCCGCATACGCCGTGGCCGCTCGTACAGCCGTTGCCTAAGCGAGTGCCCACACCGACTAAAAGACCGCCGACCAGCATGGCGACAGGGGCCAGTTCGGAGACTGGGGTCGGGGTTGGGGCGATTGCCCCTTCATAAAGCCATCCGCCCAGCAGCAAGCCGCCGATAAATAGCCACCGCCAGCGACTATCTTCATTGAGCTTTAAGGCACCGCCGACAATGCCGCTAATCCCGGCGATGCGACCGTTGAACAACAGCAGGAGCGTCGCGCTGAGTCCGATTAAGAGCCCCCCTACGGAGGCTGTTATCCAGTTGAAGTCTGTCATAGTCTTTTTTTGCTTAGGTAGGTGGGTCGGGTAAGTGGGTGTGTGGTCGGTGCCGTTCAGCGCTATTCAGCAGTGCTAGCAGGGATACGCTTTTCTAGCCAGTGCTTGAAAGGCGGCTTGCTGTCAAAATCGAATCCGAGCGATCGCCCTTTCGCCTTGGCGGCCTCTAGCGTGAGATCGTGATGAGTCGCAATTTACAAAAGCGCGATAAAAGTCGCCCGCAGCGAACTGCCGCAGTATATCAACAGCGGCTTGGGTAGCTCGTGAACTTGCCCAAGCACTTGCTCAATGCGCACTTCATCCAGCTTGTCAGGCTTAATCGGCAAATTCACATAGGATAGTCCCAGCGACTCTACCAGCTGATGATCGTCTGCTGTCGCATTTTCTTCCTGATAATTACGCAAGTTCACAACAGACTTAAAGCCTTGTTCAGGCAACTGTCTGAGCTGAGCGGGCGATAGCTGAGAAGACACGCTAATCTGCTCACCAACGGGCTGGATAACAGCGCCATCATCGTTTACTGGGTTGTGGTCCATAAAAGCAATTCCGCCTTTAATATAATTGCATAACTATACAGTAATTTACTATCTTCAAAGTGGCAACCTCTTGCGGGTGCTCAGCAGCGATTTGTGGTGAAGGCTTCTCCAGTAGAGATTTGCTATCCCAGTGCCTTCGCACAGTCAAATGCTTAATTCGAGTAAGTTTCCGGTAAAACAGTCTCGGTCATTATTTGAGAAAGGGCTTCAAACTGCTCGAAGGCAACTGAATGAGCCGCGTTCTCAAAGGTGAACAGTTCTTTACCGGGCGCGTCAACCTGCTCGAACCAGTCTAAGAGCAGGTCTCGCCTGGCAGGCAGCTCAGAAGCGCCGTCCAAAATATAGAGCGGCACACCGAGCTGTTGAACGCTTTGGCGAAAGTCGATGGCCTGCAATTGCGGATACATCACGGTGAACATGTCGAGCAGACCTCGCATAATGTTCACCTTTTCGACCAGAGAATATTCACTGCCTAGCATATTCCAGGGGCCGAGCCGAGCGGCCATGCCTCGCTGAATGTACGCAGGCGGCAGCGCGTAAGGCGTTTCGAGCCGTCGGTACTGGCTCATGACAAAGCCGTTGGCATAGGGAATATCTGAGTAAGGCGGCTCACCGTAGCGCTGTAGTTGTTCTAATAACTCGTTATCTCCTGTCTGATTGGCTTCCTGGAGGAGCGCCTGGTAAATGCGGCGATCGCTCTCCTGCACATCGACCATTTGCCCGCTGCCGATAAAGGCATGGTACCGCTCAGGATGCTGCTGAGCAGTCAGCACGCCCAGCAGCGAACCCCAGGACTCGCCCATTAAGTAAATTTTTTGCTCGCCAAATCGGTCTCGTAGATAGTCCGTCAGCTCAGCCGTATTCGCGATCACATGATCTAAGGTAAGCGTCTCTGTCGGGTCGAGGGCCGCGTAAGATTTGCCGGTGCCCCTTTGATCCCAGCTAACGACGACAAAGTCACGGCTGAGCGTTTCAAAATATACTCTTGCGTAAGACAGATCGCTCTGCCCTGGCCCGCCGCTCAGGTACAGCAGCACAGGATTATCGACGCTGTGGCCGCGCAGCATAATCCACTGTTCTTGACCGCCAATATTCACTTTCTCCAGGCTGGCGATGCTGCCGGGGACAGGCCGACCGTCAGCCATTACAATCGCGGGCGTACTGGCCGGTAGGGCAATGAGCATGGCCAGTACCGCTAAGCCTGCTGCCAGCGCTGCGGTTAAAATCTGTTGCATTCGTCTAGCACGAACCCGGTAGGGAGGGCTGTCATGTGCCCAGCGCCGAGCCAGCATTGTGCCCAGGCTGATGCCAAGCACCATCGGCAGCAGGGCCACTAGCCCATGAAAGCCGCGTCCTAAAAGCAGCGCTAGAATGCCGAATGAGCTGCCGAGGCGAATAGGGCCAACCGTCGGGCCAATGGTATTGAGCTGGCCGATTTCAATGGCTGCGATGTAGGCGATCGGCGCGATGATGACTGCCCAGCGCGATCGCATGATCAAACCTGCAATGCCGCCGACGGCTAAGCTAGTCGCCATCACCGCTAGAGCCTGCGAGGCAGTCGCTGGCCCCCGAGGGAGGGCGCGAATGACGGTAAAGCCAACCAGCAGCGTGATGCCAACAGTGATACCCACGGCCATGGGGCGATTTCGCCAGAGCTTCCGCAATGGCCGCAGCGGGCGGGATTGGGCTACAGGCTGAGGGGTAGAATAATCTGTCATTTTTGGGCTTTGCTAAGGAGCATCCTGACTGAACGCCAACGCACCCAGGGATCCTAGAAACCCTAAGAAACCCAGCCAACCCTGATTTTTACTTTGCCAGGTCATATCAGTACTCTCCTAGAAAAGCTCGGTTAAAGCATCCAACTATTGCTGCCTTGAATCTACAGACTATGGCTAACTTGTGAGAAAGTTGTGAAGGTGATTATCACGATGGGCACTGTCGTTTCGACCCTGACCTTCAGAAGAATTACGATGCAGGGTCGGCGATTGAGCTGATGGTTTAAAGAAGACCCTACCGGTAAATTGCCTGGTCAATCGTTGCTCTAAAAAACTCGCCTTCTGACTCAAAGCGTTGGCCTGGCCTCTCTCCAAGAGAATCGCTGTCAAAGTACCACCCAGCCCGAAAGCGCGTCGGAATGGTATAGCCAGAGAACGTACGCTCGTCTTCCACAATCACGCCAAAATCTTCATAGTGAGGAACACTTTCGCCGGGATCTCCCCATCGCTTAAACCAAGCTTCCTGAAGTTGTCCGGAGGCGCTAATTTCAAAATTGAGCTGAGTCGTTTCATCTAGCAGCGTGAGTTCAGCGCAGGGGTGAGTGTCATCTGAGGCAGTCCATTTCACCGCGCTGCCCAAAAGGGCCGAAGGCAACCACACATATTCTCCCTGCATCCGCCCAATCACTGAGCGAGTGATATCAGGCCCTTGGGCCTTCATGACTGGCAAGCAATCTAACAGTTTCCACTGCATCGCGCCTTTACCGTCTATCAGCCGATCCCAGCCGGCGATTGGCAACCCGTTCATCCAAGCCGTGGCCTGCCAAATCATGCCCTGTTGCTGGCAAATCACCTGCTCTGCGCGGAAAGGGTGCCAGCCCTTGAGCTTAATTTCGCCATGCATTTTCAGACGGACAGCGGTGGCAAGCGGGGTATGGGGGGCGATCGCCTGCTCAAGGTAGCGCCTGGCGGGCTCGGGCAAGTGTGAGATCTGTGTCGGCTGAAAGTGCGCCTGGGTAACCGGGGCCGAGTGCCACAGCGCACTGAGTGAAACTGTTGAGTTGGGCATAGGGGTAATTGTTCCATGCGCTGAAGAACCAAATCTGAAGAACTCAGCAGCGTTTTTTTGACTGAGAGTGACTTTCATAGGCTATGGCCAGCTTGTGAGAAAGCTGTGAAGGTGAACCCTTACCGATTCTCTCCTTCCAGCCCGTAGCCTGTCTCTAGCAGTTCTTTCAACCGCCGGATGAAGCGAGCCACAGGCCCACCATCGGTGATATCATGATCAAACAACACCTTCCATTACGGCTCCCTTTTTGCTGAACATCGCTTGGCGGTTGAGCCAAACCACCACGGCTGCGACAACAATCAACACAGCTGTGTCATAGGGTTGGGCATCGGGCCACAGAGGATTGTTTAGCTGAAAATGAAACAGCGCAGGAAGTAGAATGCTGCCCCATAAGGCATTGAACAACGGGGTCACGATAACACTAAGCGCAATAGCACCTACAAAGAATGGGGTAAATGACCAGTGTCGGTGCTAAAGCCGTTTCAGTGCTGGGGCGAATATCCATTTGAAAAATTCCCCATGCCCCAAGCTCAATATCAGTGAGAAAACCATCACAATCAATAGCACAATTGGGAGGGCTAAGGGCTGTTCCAAGTCATCGTACTCATGTGTTTTCATACGCTCATAAGCTTGCTGTCAGCAGCTTGTGATAGGGCACGTTTGAAGATCGCTGCTTAGCACCTTCCCTGCCAAACTATCTGAACAAGTTGAGGAACTTGTGAGGCTTTTGACTAGCTTTTACGACTCGCTATGACTGAGGAGTGGTCTCTACCCGTTGGAGAGACTATCCATGGCTGGATTCTGGAATATCAGCCAAACGATTGACCGGCTTATGGCCTAGGTTCTGATCAAATAGCAGTTTCAAGCGGCACTTACTGAGGCAACTAGACAATAGCGATAATGTTTCAATAGCTCATAGTACAGATCAAATATGTGTACGTGCTTTAAGCTTACAGCAGACGAGTATTTTGCCGCAATAAGCGTGGCTAAGAGACTGAAGCCAGAAGAATGCTGCCCTGTTGCGGGCTTTATTGTCATTCATTCAGGAGGAGACTGGCAGCGAAAGGGTGAACGTACTACCCAAACCCATCTGGCTGCTGACGGTGAGTGTGCCATGGTGGGCTTTGGCAATGGCGGAGGCGATCGCCAATCCCAACCCAGAGTTACCCAACTGGCCGACTCTTGCGGCATCCCCCCGATAAAAGCGGTCAAAAATGCGAGCTTGCTGCTCAGACGCAATCCCGATACCGGTGTCAGTTACTAAGATTAGCGCTCGCTGCTGGTAGCGTTTGAGCGTCAGCGCTACCCGACCGCCTGCTGG
>JBARVU010000334.1:0-4347 GCA_049646425.1 Phormidesmis sp.
ATGTACAGCTTTAGCTCATCTTCAGTCAGGGCGCGAGCGCCGTTTTCTGAATACTTGACGATGGTTTCGGCGCACATACGAGCCGACTTGGCCGCAAAGTAAATGCCTTCACCCGATGACTTGGTCACCGTACCCGCCGCATCACCGAGTAGAGCCACCCGGCCCACCACGCGGCGTGGTCTAGGATGCTCAGGAATCGGATGCGCTTCGACTTTGATAATTTCGCCGCCTTCTAAGCGCTTAGCCGCGCGAGCCCGGATGCCGCGCTGCAGCTCCTTGATCCGCGCCTGGTTGGGCCGCATGGTGCCGGTGCCGACAGCGACGTGGTCGTATTTAGGAAAGACCCAGGCATAGAAGTCAGGGGAGACATCGTCACCGACGTACATTTCGGCCAGCTCTTCGTAGTAGGCCATTTTGTCTTGGGGCAGGCGAATGCGCTCCTGAAAGGCGATCGCATAGTTATAGTCCCCAGCGTCAATCGCCCGCGCCACCCGCGAGTCAGCGCCATCTGCGCCGATCACCATATCGACCTTGAGGGTCTTGGCTTCGCCCTGCAAACCGGCCTTTTCGTGGTCTGCATAGTGCAGTACGTAAGGATCTCTGTCGTTATTAGGGATTTCTAGCTTATGGACGGTGCCATTGATCAGCTTGGCGCCTTCTTTGTGAGCGCGATCGCGCAAAAAGCCATCGAGCACCTCACGGCGACACATGCCAATATATTCATCGTCGCTCAGCGTTTCACCAATATTCACTTCCACGTTGGAAGGTGAAATCATTTTCATCTTGCGCACCCGGCGGTCAATAATTTCCGGGGGCAAATCAAATTCAGCCACCATGCAGAGGGGAATGGCTCCCCCGCAGGGCTTAGCATTGTCTAGCTTGCGCTCAAAGAGGTAGGTATCAATACCAGCTTTAGCGAGTGTCTCGGCAGCGGAAGAGCCCGCCGGACCAGATCCTACAACTGCGACCCGAAGTACCAAGGGCTTATGCTCCACAGAATAAATAAACCTATGCGAGAAATCGTATCACCGTAACTCGCCAAAAAGCCCACACAGCGCCCAAATGTGAAGCACATTGAAACACTGGTTTACATTCCGAAAAGTAGCGCCCTGCCCCCAACATGTGCTAGCAATCCCTGTGCTCTCCCCCTCTCCCCATTCTCAAAAGAACAACATTTGCAAAGCTACGCCCAGCATCGCCGTACCAAATACTCGCTTTAAGACGACTGCCGGAAGGGCGATCGCAAACTTTGCACCGACCAGACCGCCCAAGACAAACCCCACACAAATCAGCGCTGCCGCCTGCACGTTCACATAGCCGCGCTGATAGTAAGTCCAAGCGCCTAAAATACCAATGGGGGGAACTAACAGCGCCAATGTTGTTCCCTGAGCTTCTTGTTGGGAGAAACCCACCAGGTATATCAGCGCAGGTACAAACAAGACGCCGCCACCAATTCCAATCAGGCCGCTGATGGTACCGACCACCAGCCCCAAACACAAAAGTAGTAAAGTTTCCATTCTGCTAGTGTGGCCTCACCATCGTGTCTTGTTCCAGCCGCAGACATAGCTTAACAGGAAAGAGACCCTGCCAGAACACCCTATAAACCCTTCCCGACAAAGCTTCAATCAATAGCTTAGTCTCCTATTAACCCTGCCTTAATCTCTCGACTACGCTCACTTAAAGTACTCGCTTTATCAGTGTGATTAAATTGCGAAAATAGCAACGTACTGAGTAATGCCGTGATCTCTGCCGAGAAAAGAAATGAGGTTGAAGAGACAAATTTGAGTCAGCCAGCGGTTACGGTTACTCGCCTGAGCAAAAAGTTTAAGGGTGTTCCTGCCTTGCAAGCCGTTGATCTTGTCGTTCGTCGGGGTGAGATGGTGGCGTTAGTGGGCGCTTCCGGCTCTGGCAAATCGACTTTGCTTAGAACGATCAACGGCCTGCTGCTGAACGATAGTGGCCAAGTTGAGATTTTTGGTACGCCGCTTCAAAGCGACGGCAAGCTGCATTCCAAAGCCCGCCGATTGCGCGCTCAGGTAGGCTTCATTTTTCAGCAGTTCAATCTGGTGGAGCGGCTGAGTGTACTCGAAAACGTTCTAATTGGCGATCTATCACAGATTTCTATTTTACGCTCTGCCTTTCGACTGTTTACGGCCGCCGAAAAGACCCGGGCGCTGGCGGCGCTAGATCGGGTGGGCATTTTAGAGCAAGCCTATAAGCGGGCATCTTTGCTCTCTGGCGGACAGCAGCAAAGAGTAGCGATCGCCCGCTGCCTCATGCAAGGTGCTCAAATCATCTTAGCCGACGAACCGATTGCTTCGCTCGACCCTGAATCGGCCCGGCGGGTGATGGAGCTGCTAACCGACTTAAACCGCGAAGGCGGTCTGACGATCATCACCTCGCTGCATCAGGTGCAGATGGTGCGGTTCTACTGCGACCGATCTGTGGCCCTGCGGGAGGGCACCGTCCAGTATGACGGGCCGACCGCTAGCCTCAGCGACGAGCGGCTCAGCAATATCTATGGCGCAGCCGCAGAAGAACTGGTGCGGCGAGGCCACGCGGAGATTGCTGCTGCTCGCTCGCTTTGATCGTTCACGTTGCGATTTTTCACGATGTTATCCCTCTCATAGGAGTATTCAATGATAAGACAGGTAATGCCAAAATCCACCCGGAAGTGGTCATCTCTACTGGCGATCGCCCTATTCAGCAGCAGCATTTTAGCGAGCTGTAGCGGCGGTTCATCGGAAGAAGTCGCCGTGAGTCCTGCCGAGACTGCCAGTTCGGATACCTGTGCGCCTGAGCTGACAGAGCTTGACTTTGGCATTATCTCTACCGAATCGCAAGACAATCAAAAGCCCAAGTGGGAGCCGTTTATCGCCGCGATGTCAGAAGCCCTAGAACGCGACGTGAAAGCTTCCTACGCAACAGACTACGCGGGTGTAATCGAAGCGATGGGGGCCGGCAAAGTACAGATGGCCTGGTTTGGCGGCAAGTCATACATTGAAGCCGCCGAGCGATCCGACGCAGAAGCCTTCGCTCAAACTGTGGGTAGCGACGGCAGCAAAGGCTACTACGCCTACCTGATTACGAACAAAGACAATATCATTCTAGAAGATATTGACGTCAACGCAGGCAACGGCGACCAGTACGTGGTTGACAACGCGTCCAATCTCACTTTCGCCTTTAACGATCCCAATTCCACATCGGGCTTTTTGGTGCCAAGCTACTACGTCTTTGCCCAGAATGATGTAAACCCTGAAGAAGCTTTCAAGGAGCTGATTTTTGCCGGCAGCCATGAGGCCACGGCCCTCGCAGTGGCGAATGATCAGGTCGATGTCGCGACTAACAACAGCGAATCTCTTGTCGAAGTCGAAAAGAACGACCCGGCTGCTTACGAAAATATTCAGGTTATCTGGACTTCGCCAGAGATCCCTAGCGATCCGATTGCCTATCGAAAAGACTTGCCGGACTGCTTGAAGACTGAGATCAAAGATTTCTTTTACAGCTACGACGATGAAGCTATTTTAGGACCTTTGGAATGGAGCGGGTTTGACGAGGCCGATGACAGCACCTGGAACACCGTCCGCGAACTGGAGATCGGGAAGAACATTCTCGAAGTGCAAAACGATGCCAGCCTGGACGAAGCGGCTAAGCAGCAGAAACTAGAAGAGCTAAACGCAGCGCTAGAAGCGGTGAAGTAGAGTCACAGTTGCAATTCTTAGGGGGGTGAGGGTCACCCCTTCACTCCCTCCTCTAATCTTCTAATCTTTAGACTCAACGTCGTACTAGTTTTTTCTCAAGCGTTTCTTTAACGGGCAGCGGCTATGTCTCTTCGACTGTCGGACAAATATGATCTGCCGGTGTCTCCAGCGGTGTTGGAGATGCAGGCGCGCGATCGCTTCACAACCTGGCAAATCGTGCGCTGGGTTGGCTTTGGCTTTGGGGCGATCGCACTGCTCTACTATTCGGCGATCGTCAGCGAAATCGACCTCGTCGAGCTTGTCGAGGGGGGTAGCACGATGCGCGAATACATCAGCCGCTATTTCCCGCCCGACTTTTCCAACGGGTCGTTTTACCTAGAAGACATCATTGAAACCATCGGTATGGGCGTTTGGGGCACGTTGCTAGCGGTGATTGTGGCCGCGCCGCTGGCTATATTGGCCTCCGCGAACCTCTGTCCAATATGGGTAGTGCAGCCTACCCGTCGCTTGCTAGATGCCATGCGAGCGATCAATGAGATTGTTTTTGCGCTGGTGTTTGTAGTGGCAGTGGGGCTAGGCCCTTTTGCGGGCGTGCTAGCCATTTTTGTACATACGGCTGGCATTTTAGGCAAGCTCTTTTCTGAAG
>JBARVU010000335.1:0-14501 GCA_049646425.1 Phormidesmis sp.
GAGTGGGGGAGTGGGGGATGGGGGGATAGAGGGAGTGGGAGAAGATGGGGTGAGGGTTGAGCTGGGGGAACTGCTGGCGACTTGGCGAATGAGTTGGGCTAAGCGGCGGACGGGCATGCTGCGGGTGCCGTAGCCGTTTGCGCCCATTTGTTCGGCGGCGGCCTGGAGGACTGGCTCGGCTTGGGCGCTGAGTACCAGGACTGGGAGGTTGGGATAGTTGGTTTTAAGCTGCTGGCAGAGCTGTAGGCCGGGGGTCGCTTCTAGGTCGCGAGCACCTAGCCCCAAATCTAAAATGACTAGATCCAGGGGGGGGTCGGAGGCTGGTGTGGCAGCGAGTTCAGCGGTTGATTCAGTCGGGGTTGATGGCGGGGGAGCCATCAGGGTTTGCACCTGGGTGAGGGCGACGGCGGCGGTTTCAGCTTCGGCAATGACGGCAAAGTCGCCTTGCTGCTCTAGCCATACTTTCAAGCCCAGGCGAAAAACGGGGTCTTCATCGACCAGCATGAGTTGAAGGGGGCGATTCTCCATCGGAGAGGCTATGACCCTATCGGGCAGAGCTTCGCTACTGCCATCGCGTTGAAGTTCGCTCATGTCTGGCCTAGGTGTTTTCCATTGCTGGGTGGGCAGCCTATGGAAATTTATTTTATACGCGCAGAGAACACAAGCTTACAGGCAAAAAGCCAAATTGACTTGTTACTCGTGACTGGTTACCAACCGTCATCATAATAGCCATCATCGTAGTAGCTATCGTCACTGTAGCCGTCATCGTAATAGCCGTCGTCACTATAGCCCTCGTCGCTGTAGCTGTCTTCGGCTGGTGCTTCTATCGACCAGATGTAGGCGCGCTCCTGTTCCCAGATGGCGATACTGGTGCGGGCTTCGCCATACAGCGCCCGACCGGGAGCAATTTGGGCGGCAGTGTCGATGGCGGCGGTCAGACTGCCGATGGCGGCCAGGTTTTCAGCGCGGGTCAGGATTGGCCGATCTGCTCTGATCTCAAGCTCACCTGTCCAGTCTTTGATCGCGACTTGAGCCTCGTCATAGAGGGCGCGGCCTTTAGCCACTTTCTTGGCTTCGGTGATCGCCGCCTTCAGCTTACCGCCGCTAGCCAACTGCTGCGCCTTGTCGATGAACGGCTGATCTTCAATAATCTCAATGCGATCTACCCATTCGGCAATGTAGGTCTGCCCTTCCACTCGCAGGGCGCGGCCCAGCTCCACTTTTTTGGCTGCGGCGATCGCCGCTTGCAAATTCTCCTTCCCCCCGGCACTCGCCATCCGCACCGCCCGGTTCAAAATCGGTCGGTCTTCTATTCGCTCAATTTCCTTTTGCCAGTGAGAGACCAGGGTTTGGGCCTGAAGGCGCTGGGGCCGCTCCTGGGTGATTTTTTCGGCTTCGGCGATCGCCCAGCGATAGGTCGCCTGCTGTCCCACCTCGGCCAAAGCGCTGGCATACTGCAGATGGGCCATATCGTCGAGCTGCTGCTGCCACTGAGTGAGGCTTGTTTGAGCCGCTTCGTAAAAGGGACTGTCGGGCGAAATTCGCTGTACTGCCTGAATTGCCTCTTTGAGGTTATACACCTGGCCATAGGAAGGCGTCCACTCATCGTCGCGGCCTTTGGCGAGGCGCTGTGCGTAGCCAAAGCTGATTAGATCGCGCGCTTCAGCTGTGCGGGCCAGGTCGGGCGGGACAAACTCGACCAGGGCGATCGCCGCCTCAAGATCTTCTTCTTCCCACTTTTGAAAGCTGTACTGCAACACCTTTTCAGCCCACTCGTCGAGATCGGGCTTGGCCTCTGCCCAGGCAGCAGTTTTTAAATTGATATCTTTGGCGATAGCCAACGCTTCGCCCAGTTTCTTAAGGTCGCCGGTTTTAGCCAGCGCTCGGGCCTTGTCGAGCTGCACGCGAGCTGTTTGCTCACGCTCAATTTTGTCTTTGAGCTGCTCGTAGCGAGTCAGCACCCAGTAGTTGCTATCAAGGGTCTTGAAGCCCTGCAGCCCTCGGCGCGCTGCCACCCAATCGCCTGCCTTAATCGCCTGTAAAGTCTCAGCTTCAAACTCTCGGCCGGTGCTCCATTCTTTGTCCCAGGTGGCGATCGCACTTTTCACCTCGGGATACGACTCCACTCGCTTTGGAATGCGAGCCACCAGCGACCGAGCCTGCCGAATGTCGCCCTGCTGCACCATTTCATCGAGTTCCTCAAGCAGCGCCTTCGACCAGCGGTTCATCAGCCGGTTGGCCTCGTCGTACAGCGGGTTGCTCGGCGTCCAGGGCGCTACCAGCTCAATCGCTTCTACTAGTGCCTGAGCCGACCCTGAGCGCACGCTGGCCTGAGCACACAGCAACTGCTCACTGTCCGAATTGAACGCTGAAATGCGGGTGCAGTCCGGCAGCGGTGGATTTTGGGTCATTACCGACACCGCCCGCAGGCCCACGCCGCCTGCCGCCGCTAAGATCGCCATCCAGAGCAGCGGCCATATGAATTCGCGTAGCTTGCCTCGCAGCCGGGATTGAATGGTCGGTTCTGAAGGAGTAGAAGGGGGAGTAGAGGTCATTGAAGCAAGCCCTGGCAGTGATGGATGCCAACCCAAAAATTTGCTGACATTGTAGAGGCAATCGGCTTAATTCGACCTCAATCGCACAAAATTTATTTGAAATCGTTTTTCAGTCTTGTGTTCTCAGGCTTGCGGGCACTGCAAGAAGCCGCTATTCAGCCAAATCCTGATAGATGATTGTCAAAAACTGCTCAGGCGCTAAAAAGCCGCCGCCCCAGTCCTCGTCGTAGTCGGCGCTGGGGTCTGAGGCGAGGAACGCTTCCAGAGTGAGCCCTTGGGTGATCGCACTTTCTGTTCGCACCCGCATATCCACCAGCATCTGCCGGTAGGCTTCCAGCTCCTCCCTATCCGACAGGGGGCCGTGGCCTGGAATGATCTGGGTATTTTCGCCAGCCAGCGCGAGAATTTCCTCCGTCGCGCTAATCATACCGGGCAAGGAGCCACCGCTGCTTGTGTCGATAAACGGGTAAAAGCCGTTGAAGTAGGTGTCCCCGGCATGGATAACATCTGCCTCGACAAAGTGAATCACGGTATCGCCGTCGGTATGCGCCGCATCGACGTGAAAGGCGTGCATCGTTTGGCCGTTGAGGTGAAAAGTAGCGGTGTCGTTAAAGGTGATCACCGGCAGCGCGGCGGGTGGTGAGGGTGGCACCTCGCGCTGAAATGCTTCGATAAACTGTTCGGTGCTCAGGCGTGTGTACACTTCGTCCTGAGCGACGATCACAACGCCGGCCTCGCCCAGATTTTCGTTGCCGCCGGTATGGTCGAAATGCCAGTGGGTATTAACTAGAAAGCGGATCGGTTCGTCGCTGATGGCGGCGATCGCTGCCCGTATCTTTTCAGTCAGCGGTGCAAACTGATCGTCAATCAAAAACACGCCGTCTTCTCCCGCCGAAACGCCGATATTGCCGCCTTCGCCGAGCAGCATATACACATTGTCAGCCACTGGCACCGTCTGAATTTCAACGGCGTCAAAGTCTGGGGTTTGAGCCAGGCTGGCCGTATTCATGCCCACCCCGACGATTCCCAGCGCAGCCACAACAGCCTGACCCAATCGCGCCCGCTTGCCTAGAATCATCTCTCTTGCCTCTTTGTTACAAACCTTCCACCAGGCATGACTATACCAGGGCAAAGGGCTCTGTAACAGTCATGACTAAGCGGCAAAGCGATCTTTGATCAGGGCGAAAAGCGCCCTCATTCCCATCGCCTCACCGCCTTCCGGGCGACCGGGCCGGCTGCGGGTGTTATAGGCCATAAAGTCGACATGAATCCACGGCTTTTGCTCACCGATAAACTCACGTAAAAACAGCGCTGCTGTAATCGCGCCGCCATAGGGCGTACTAGAGATATTGTTGAGGTCGGCCACTTTGCTCTCCAGCATTTTGCGGTAGGGGGTATGTAGGGGTAGCTGCCAGAGTAGATCGTCCTGCTGCTTACCCGCCTGCAAAAGGGCCTGAGCTGTCTTACCGTCATTGCAAAACAAGGCCGCAATCTCGGCCCCGACCGCCACCCGCGCCGCCCCTGTCAGCGTCGCACAGTCGATCAACAGATCAGGAGATTCGCTGCTTGCTTCAGTCAAGGCATCAGCCAGCACCAGGCGGCCCTCAGCATCGGTATTGCCAATTTCAACCGTCGTGCCCTGTCGCGAGGTAAGCACATCCGAAGGGCGATTGGCATTTCCAGCAATGCTATTTTCAACTGCTGGAATCAACACCCGCAGGCGCACGGGCAGCCCTAGCTGCATAATCATTTTAGCCAGACCCAGCACCTGCGCTGAGCCGCCCATATCTTTTTTCATCAGCTTCATCCCGGCAGCGTTCTTCATATTCAGCCCACCCGTATCGAAGCAAACGCCTTTGCCGACCAGCGTCACCTTGGGCGCTGAGGGCTCTCCCCAATGAATATCGATAAGCCGAGGCACCTGCGTATCTGACTGACTGTTGGCCTGACCCACCGCGTACACCATCGGGTAGTTGGCTGCGAGCAGATCTTCTCCGACAATCACCTGATAGTCGGCCCCAAACTGGTTCGCGAGCTGCTGAGCACTTTCCGCCAGGTGCTGCGGCCCCATATCCAGGGCCGGGGTGTTGATCAGGTCACGTACTAAATAGGTGGCTTCAGCCGCAGCCGTAATGTAGTCTTGGTCGGCATTGTCTGGAAAGGCGAGTTCAGGCAGGGCATCAGCATCGTTGCGCTTATAGCGGGTGAAGCGATACTGACCGAGTACCCATCCCAGGCACAGCTTGGTGGCCTCTTCAGCAGACAGCTTGTCAGCGAGGGCGTACTTCTGCGCTGGCAGCGCTTTCGCTAAGCGACCCAGCGTCCAGGTATCGAAAGCTTTAGGTTTGCCGACCAGTACCCGATCTAGCTCACCGTGAGGCGAGGGCAGCAGACAGTGGCTCCCCGGCTGGCCGGTAAAGCCCGATATCTCCAGCCACACCGCCTGATCGACGTAATCGCGGTTGACATCGGCTTCATCAACAAAATACAGCGGAATACTAGCTGACAAGGGTTTGGCTCTCAGTGGGATGGTTTGAGTCTCAGGTATTATGACAGAGCAAACACCCGATGCCTCGAATATCCTATAACGCTATCAAGCCAATTTGCGCAGAGAGCTGAAGCCTGTAGAGGGCTGCTGCAAAGGCTGATAGAAAAGCAAAAGGCGACCCAATCTCCTGGGTGGAAACAATTGGATCGCGCTAAAACTTCTAAATAAATATCAGCTTTTACCTACTAGATTCCTGTACTTTCAGCTCCCTTAATGCGCATAAGCTGCTTGGCTTTGGCTGAAAAAGAGGTGCCGTCCAGCCAGTTTGCAATCAGCGCGTCGAAGGAGAATAGGCCCGCACCGTTAACCGAGAAGAACAAGAAAGCCGCCGCGTAGACCGCAGAGAGCTCCAGGTAAGGAAGGCTCAAACCGGCGACCTTGATGTGGTGATACATGGCTACGAACATTGTGCTCAGTAGACCTAACGCTGCCGGTCGGGCAAAAAGGCCAACAATCAGTAGCGGTGCACCGATGAGCTCAGTGAAAGCAGCTACATACGTGAAGAAGATCGGAAAAGGTAGGCCGATGTAGGCGACGTAGGCTTGGGCGAACCCTTCTACGTCAGCCAGCTTGTCGAGGCCGTTGTGGATCATCATGATGCCGATGATGGCCCGCAAAATCGCAAGAGTGGTTTGCGAGGCGAGATTGAGCTTGACGTTGGGCTTGAAGATAGAGCCCACAACTTTGGTGGTGTTCATACTGCTGAAAGGATGGGTGATAAATGTTAAGAATTGATAAGCCGCTGTGTAAACAAGTATAACAATTGTTATTCGCTATGGGAAGCATAAAGATGGCTTTTAACCCTGCTATAGCGATACTACAGTCGGATTCCTAGCAATATTTCTGCCTATTGGCATAGTTCGCTTTCTCATATAAGGACTCGAAAGATGACTAGATAGGCTGATCTTCTTAATCTAGCGAAATAGATATATGAGAGGGCAGGTGAGATAGAGCGATGGGTTAGGGTGTGATCGCCTTCAACATCTGCCGATGCTGTCGAACCGGCACCAGACTATGCGCGGCCATCATGCCGCTAGCCGCCACCGCCGGTAAGCCAATGCCCGGAAAGGTCGAGTCACCGCAGCACAGCAATCGCTTAATCGGCGTTTTTGGCCCCGGAAACAGCGCTTTGCCCGCTGCAATCGCAGGGCCGTAAGTACCCTGGTCGCGCCGCAGGTAGCGCTCATGGGTGAGGGGCGTACCAGTCAGCGCTAAAGTCGTCCGCTGGCGAATATCGGGAATGATCCGCTCCAATGCCTGCCACATCACCGCTGAGCGAACCTGCTTCTGCTCAGCGTAGGCCGAACTAGATCGTGACATTCCCTGCCATAAGTCATAAGGCTCGTTGCCCGGAGTATAGATATGGAGGGTGTGCTTACCAGGTGGCGCTAGCGACGGATCTAGCATCGAAGGAATAGAAATCAAAATCAGGTTTTGGGGTGCGCTGATGCCTTTCTCCCAGTCGTTGACCACGATGTAATGACAAGCGAGATCGGGCGGCAAACCCTCAGCTTCAATACCCAAATGCAGGTGCATGAAGCTCTCACACCGGGGCGTAGCCTGTCGCTTCTCGATGAACTTTTTCGGCAGCGCGCCCGCCGGAATCAGCTTGAGCGTATCCCATATTGAGGCATTGGAAACGACCGCGCGAGTGGCTTCGATTCTGTCGCCATTGCGCAGCCGCACACCTGTGGCTCTGCCGTTTTGAGTGCTGATTTGACTGACGTGGGCACCGGTTTTGATCTGGCCGCCATGCTTGGTGATGCCGCGTACCAGCGCATTGACCAGGGCTGCTGAGCCTCCGAGCGGATAGTCTAGCTGAACACCAGGACGATACCAGTCTGCAAACATAAAAGCGACTTCGGCGGTGCTGGTACCCCTAGCTGGGAGGCCAGAGAGCAGAAAGCAAAGCATATCTAGCCAGTTACGGATGAAGGGATCGGTGATCACTTCGTCCATAATGCGACTGAAGGGGCCGGTGAGTTGAGGCGTATGGGCGGCATGCTTGAGCAGCTGAGGCGCAAGAGGGCCAGCGGTGAGAAGTGCACCCCAATCGAAGCGGATAGCGGCAGTCGGCAAGGAGACGGCAGCGCTGGCCAGGGGCTTCATCACGCGCTGGAGTTCGCGCCATTCGGCGATCGCCCCATCTGCTTGAGAGCCCCACAGCTTTTGCAGCACTTCGCAAAACTGATCGGCCCCGACCGCCGTATCAAAGTCGCCCTCCGGCAGGCGGCAGCCCCAGGTATCGTAGTTTGCCCAGGGCAGATCTTCGCCGATGGCATCGAGCACCTGTCGCAGCGGATTGGGTGAAGGGCTGTAGGACAGGCCAGAATATAGGGAGGGGCCAGAGTCGAAGTGATGGCCGTCGCGCTCGAAGCCGTGAGCGGCCCCCCCGAGAAGCGTATGGCTTTCGCAGACAGTTACGTTTAGCCCGTAGTGCGCCAGCAGCGCAGCGCAGCAGAGACCGCCAATGCCGCTGCCGATGATCACCACGTCTGTTTTTTCTAGGGTCATACGAGGTGAAGGCGTTTATGAACTCAGCTTAGCGATTTTCTCTTCTTCTTTGGCTCTAAATCCCACCATGACGGCCTTGCCGTCTTTTTCGAAGAGGGGGCGTTTGAGTAGCATAGGATCCTGGGCAAAGGCGTCGATCCACTGCTGGTCGCTCCAGTCTTTTTTCTCTTCGCCAATTGCCCGATAAGACTGGCCCGAGGTGTTACGCATGGGTCTTGGTGTGAGCGCATCTACCCAGGCGGTGATCATCTCCGGGGTGGGCGGGTGCTCTCGGGTGCTGACGAATTCGTGGGGGATGTCTTTTTCTTGTAGCCAGGCGATCGCCTTTTTGCAGGTGCCGCAGTTGGGGATGCCGTAAACTTTGAGGGTCATGGGAGGTTGTTTATTGTGGGTTGGGGACGGGAGCGGGAGGGGTAGGGAGCGGGGAAGAGGCTTCTAGGTCAAGGGTAGTTGAGCTGTCGGTGATCATCGCTTCGGTGAGCGTGTCGGTGATGTAGAGCGGAAGGGGTGGCTGGGAGAGGCGATTGATATAGGCGGTGCTCAGGGCGCTGCGATAGGCAGGATCTGGGGCGACTTCTGTTTTCATGAAGCCGAGGCTCAGGGCTTCGAGATAGTTATAAGCGAGTGGGACGTCGGCGTTGACAAGCTCGCTTGCTAGCGCTACGTTAGCACCTTCAAAGTCGATGGGGTCGTAGACGTGGGAGCCGCCTTCGAGCAGGACAAGATAGTGATCTAGGGCGGCGGCGGCGGGGCTGTCGACTGGCTGATTGAGCCAGGTGAAGGGCTGGATCTGTTCGAGCAGGGCAGGGGCAATGGGGTCTTCACTGCCTGCGACCAAGAGCACCGGAACCACAATTTGTGAAAAACCCATAGGGCCAAATAGGCTGCTGGTAACTGGGTTGAGGGCCATTACAGCTTGAACCCGCTCGTCTCGCAAGGCATTGTCGAACTGCTCAGGCGCTTCTAGGGCGGTGCATTGCAGCAGCATAGAAGGATTGGCAGCATTGAAAATAAAGTCTTCCGATTCGCAGTTGGCCTCCAGGGTTTCGTAATTAAGCTGAGCGCCTGCAAGCGCAAGGGCTGTGTAGCCGCCGAAAGAATGGCCGATGACGCCAACGCGGCTCATATCTATCTGGTTGGCCAGGGGGCCGCTAGCGCTGCTCAGTCGGGTGAGTTCGTCGAGCAAAAAGGAGATGTCGCGCGGGCGTTGGGAAAATTCGTTGGGCTGAGCGATTTCTCGGGCGGTGCCGGTGAGCAGGTCTTCGAGCTGACGGCGATCGCTGCCCGGATGGTCGAGCGCTGCTACCGCAAACCCATGGCTGGCCAAATGCTGAGCAATATTGATAAAGCCTCGGCGATCGCCCGCGAGCCCATGTGAAATTACGACCAGCGGCGCGTCCGGGTTGGGCGGCAGGTAAAGATCGGTAGGGAGGGTGCGATTTCGCTCGGTGTCTACAATCTCTAAAAACTGAGTCGTGACCGCAAAGGGGCCAGCCTCGGTCAAATCGCCAAGCGCCTCGATAGAAGGCCGACTAATCTCTGTTTGACTGATCTGATTTTGGATGGCGGTCGTGGCCTGCTGAGTCTCTTCGATTAACTGGGTAAACGCGCCCACCGCTTGGACAGCCCGCAGCGAATTGATCCGTACGGTACCTGTCGGAAACTTTTCGATGATGCCGAGTACCGACAGACCCTCGGGGTCGGCAGCAGAGAGCACCAGTGCCCCGCGCAGTCCCTTAGACCCATCCCGACGCCCTGCCGTCTGAACAATGCCGCCTGCATAGCGAAGGATATTTTGGCCGATGGAAGAGTATAAAAACTGTGATAGCTGTACCGGGCTCACGTCTTGCCGGACTTGCAGAGCTTGGCGAAACTGCGATCGCCGATCTTCATCTAAAAACCGCAGGTAGGGAGCCAGCTCTGGGCTCACTTTGCCAGTTTCTGCGTAGGTTCGCAGCGATTCTAAAGAAGTCGAAATTTCAACAAAGCCATAGGTGAGAACAACGCGTTCGGCGGCCGCAGCCGGTCGCGTAACAGCCAGGCTGCTCAAACACAGACCGCCTAAAAAGGCTACGGTACGAGCGATCAGACGCTCGGGCAGAGGGCGTGATTTTCTCATGTGGCACAACGTACGTTCTCAGCCGTCAGCAGTCACTCTGCAAAATCGTATCATCTAAACCGATCAGTTTAGTTATGTCGCTGGATGGAGCTGTACGGGCAATACGCCCTCACGCAGTCCTTTCTGATCGTGCAGCCAGATGTTTTGCGCAAACTGAAAGCGGCCAAAGGTCGTGGCGATCGCCTTAAATGCCTGGTAGGGCAGACCGGGGCGCGAGATAAAATCGACCTTCCGCCATTCGGCCATCTGCATTTTTTGGACGGCTTTTACCTCAGGCTGACGCTCGGCCTGAATTGCTCGCAGCGTTTCGATAGGCACTGGGCCCACATCAGTGAGCCCAGCAAAATGATTGGCGACGACAATCGCATCGCGCAGCGCCATGTTGATGCCCTGCGCCCGGTTAGGCGCCATCGGATGGGCCGCATCGCCGATCAGCAGCAGCCCTGGAATGCTCCACTGCGGGCAGCAGCCCACCTGCACATCTAGATAAATCGGGCCTTCTAGCGCGGCTTTATGCTGGCGAAAGTGCTCGGCCAGCTCAGCGGGGAGGGCCTGGGCAAATTCTTCTATCCAGTCCCGATCTTTGAACCGGGTCAGGCCACCTTTTTTTGCTGAGTCTTTTGCAACAATCCAGCCGATCTGCAAGCGGCCATCCCAGGAGGGGTAAAACGCAAACTGTCGCTCGGGCTGCAAACAGGCGATAAAAGGGGTTTCTGCGGCCAGTGAGGCGGGGGCAGGCAGCTTGAACCAGAGGACGTCGAATTGAACGGACGATTGCCTCATCTCTAGTCCGGCTAGCTTGCGCAAACGCGAATAGCGCCCATCACCGGCGATCACCGCATCGACGGCGAAGTCCCAGTTGTGAGCTGCGTGAGTGGCGCGCACACCAGTCACCGCTTGAGAATCGCGATCGCGCAGCAGCTCAGTCACCTGCCAGCCCGGATAAAAGCTAAAGTTCGGCAGCTGTTTGGCCTGCTGCACCATCGCCACCAATAGCGCCCCCTGATCGATAATCTGCGTTGCCAGGCCCGCTTGTTCAGGTTCTACGACGCGCATCCGCCGCCGACCGCCCACATAAAAGTCCCAAGCGTCCAGCTGCCGAGCGGGAATGCGCTTAAAGGTCTCTTCCAGTCCCATGTCATACAGCGCGGCTAGCCCGGAAGGCATCAGCCCTTCGCCGCGAAACACTCGCTCGAAGGCACTCTCTCGCTCTAACAGGGTGACCTTAAAGCCTCGTTGGGCGAGCAAGAGGGCAGTAGCTACGCCTGCTGGACCAGCACCGGCGATCGCAATATGTTTCATAGCGGTGAGAAAAACGGTGCTTTCAGTGTAGCCGGGACGCAGAGTCGTCTCTCATTCGTCTGCTGAGGGACGAGACTGGGCCTTCTAAAGAATCGTCATGTAGGTTTCTTTGCCTTCAGTGGGCAAGTGCCGCAGACATTGATTTTGCAGATCAGGATCTAGTCCCAAATCTTCCAGTGGAATAAGCCCTAGCAGCGGCGTTTGTCCGGCGGGGAGTTCTACACAGTCATAGCGCCCTTCCCGTCCTTCTACCCTGAGCTGAAGCCCCTCGTAAACGTTAACGACTTGAGGCCCCACAGCTGTTTGAGCGTCAATAGTACCTGTCTGCTTAAGTCCTAGCTGTTGAATGAGGTCTGCGGGCAAGCACAGGCGAGTAGCGCCCGTATCAACGAGGGCATTATCAACGCTAAAAGAACGAACGTCATCATCTGCGATAAAGCCGCGCTCTGCCAGAATCCGGTCGGCCCAGTTGGTGAGCGTCAGCGTGACAACAATTTTGCCCATCTTACTGTCTAATACGGTTGGGTGGCTCATATCTGCTAGCAAGGTGCTGTTTGCATGAGTGGTTTGTACTTTTGATCCTAACGGTTGAGTAGATGATCGCAATTATCTAAGTTGAATTGTGGAACAATAGCAATGACTTTTATTGAGTCGTTCTGATGGCTAGTGTAGCGATCTGCGTTAGCGATCGCTCATCATGAACCCACTCAGCCATTCTGGCGTCGTCAGCATCTATAAGGGCGAAGTCAAAGACGCCATCAGAAGCCCTCGCGCGCATCCGCAGTCGCCCTCGCGTAAACCTGCTCGATTTCGGTTTGCCAGACAGCACCGAAATGATCCGAGCGGATCGCAATAGATGACAGCTTCCTTGAAATGCGCCATAGACACCAATATTGCCATCAAGCAGTTTATTAACGACCCACTGACTGAAAAGACCAATCAGTTATTCACTCACCTCGACCGCGATCCATCGGCTCGCTTTTTCGTTCCTGACTTGTTCTATGACAGGTAGCTCATTCGACGTGCAGCTATTTACAAATTTTGAGATTCCTCCATTGCCATGAGTTCATCTCATCAGGAGTGACGCCCGCTAGCGAAACTGTTGGGGATCGCCGCCTCATCCTTTCTCCCTTCCCAGACAAACAGCATCGCACCACTGCCGCCCTCACTCTAATCAGCGCATCAAAACCATCTGAATAGTGAATGCTATTCGTCGGTCTATATGGGGATTGCCTCCTTCCAAAATGTCAACGGGCTGCTTGAAATCCTCGGAGGACGTTGGCTACGTTGTGGGCGATCGCCGCATGATACCCGCCCTCCATTACAAACAACGTCGGCCACTGCTTCGCACCGATACGTCTACCCAGTTCTAAAAAATCTTCACTCTCCAATAAGAATTTAGAGATGGCATCGTCTCGAAAAGTATCCACGCCCAAAGAGACAATGAGATACTGAGGATTTTGATCTTGAATTGCTGCGAGTGCGGTTTCTAAGACGTGAGCATACTCACTCCAGGCGGTGCCCTGAGGTAGCGGAAAGTTAGCATTCCAGCCCGGTGCCTCGGGGCCGCCAATCTCATCGGCATAGCCTAGAAAGTAAGGGTAGTCGTGGCTAGGGTCGCCGTGAATAGAGACAAAGAAAACATCTTGTCGGTTGTAGAAAATGGACTGCGTACCGTTGCCGTGATGGTAGTCCACGTCCAGAATCGCGACACAGGCGTTAGGATCACACTGCCGCAGGGCTTCGGCTGCGATCGCCGCATTGCTGAAAAAACAATAGCCACCGCACATATCCGAATGCGCATGGTGACCCGGCGGGCGACAGAGTGCAAAGGCCATCCCCTCTGCCCGGACAATCTCCTGCCCCTTTACCGCGCACCAGGCCGAGCCAATCGCTGCGTTCCAGGTGCCTGCTGTGATCGGCGTCCCGGCATCGAATGAGTAGTAGCCCAACCTTGCGTAGGGACTGGCCGGTTCGGGCAGATCTTGGCTGAGGCGGTTGAAGGTATGGGGCAGGGCATAGGACTGGGACGGCATCGCCTGCTGCCACGCCCGAAAGATTGTTCTAACAAAGTCAACATATGCTGGTTTATGAACGCGCTTGATCAGCTTGAGCAGATCAGCATCGGGTTCCACCTGGCCCTGCGTGCCGTCTGCTTGTTCAGGCAGCGGCAGAGAAGGCAGCGTTACCACTTCACCAAGCTTACGCACTTCTTCCAATATGGCGATCGCCCGCTCCGGCGTTTCAAAACACTCCACCAAGTTGCCCCTGAAGAATTCCATCTCAGGCGCATGGGTATTGTGCAAGGGGCTATATACAGTTTTCATCTTTTCTCTTTTAGACGATCTGGCAGATTGTTGTTTCTACTGACGCTTCAACGCTGTCGGTATTGTAGCCTTAGCCCAGTCTTCCAACCCGGCGATGAGACCTGGCAGGGTATATTCCTTTGCTTCAAAAGTCACCTGGCCGAGGAGTTCGCGGCAGGTTTTAGACGTTTGGGGGCCAATGGAGGCGATCGCTACTCCCTTCAGTAAATCCAGCCAGTGATCGCCAAACGCCTGCGCCATCAGCTGCGCAAAGTGCCGCACTGTTTTAGAACTGGCAAACGTCACCACATCGATAGACCGCTCCTCAATCGCGAGCTTGGCAGCAGGTGGAATAGATTCGGGACAGGCAGACTCATAAGCGGCGACCTCTGTTACTACCGCCCCGGAAGCCGTCATCTCTTTGACTAATGCTTCGCGACCGCCTTGCTCCACCCGAGGAAACAACAGCTTTAGACCCTCTGGGTTTTCGGGAAAGTGGGCGATCAGAGAATCCGCCACAAACGCAGGCGGCGTAAAGTCTGCGGTGAGGCCACGCTGCTTCAGAAAAGACGCTGTTTTTTTACCGACGACCGCAATCTTGAGGGTCGCTAACCCCCGCAGGTCTTTGCCCTGTTGCAGCAGCCGATCCAAAAAGAAACTGACCGCGTTCGCCGAAGTAAGAATCAGCCAGTCATACTGGTCGATGTGGGCGATCGCCTTGTCCACCGGATCCCAGGTCGCAGGCGCCCGAATCTCCAGTGCGGGCAAATCTATCACACTGGCCCCTTTTTCTATCAGCATTTGGTCAAACTGACTGGTCTGCCCCAAGGAGCGCGTTACCAAAATTGTTTTTCCGGCCAGCGGCGGCAGATGCTTCGGCGGCGCAGCTAGATACGTCCGCAACCCCACCACTTCGCCCACCACTATCACACAGGGCGAAAGCTTAGCCGCGCCTACCACCTGCGGTATGCTCAACAGTGTCCCCTGCCAGATCTGCTGTTCGGGCTGACTGGCCCAGCGCACAACGGCCATTGGCGTTTCTGGTCGTTTGCCGTGGTCGATTAGGCGAGAGCATATCTCTTTTATATGTCGCCCGCCCATTAGCAACACAACCGTCTCTAATCGTGCCAGGACCTCCCAGTCCAAAGCATCTAAAT
>JBARVU010000336.1:0-11999 GCA_049646425.1 Phormidesmis sp.
AGAAAAGCAACTGATGACTTTAAGCAGCAGATGCCGATTGTCTTTGATGACGACCTACCAAACTGGAACTATGTGGCTCGCCCGCAATCGCTTTAGAATTGGATCCTATTAAATCCTCGTTCCTTACGTTCTCAGACCTCTTAGCTCGGGCTTTCCAAGCATTCAGTCTGGCCGCTCATCTGAGCTGCTTGTAGCGCTGCATTGATAGAATCTCTGTAATTTCATCCCCATTTCACAATCAACGGTTATTGTTCAGAACGGAGCTGATGAGTACCCAGTAAATTAGCTTCGGGTTAATGTCGTGTTACTGTGTCGATGAATCATCCACCTAAGTCAACCGAGTCGCCGATCCCACCTGATAAGTCACAGCCCTCTTCCGAGCCGGTATCTGAACCTATCGCTGAGGAATCGTTTGTGATCGCGCCAGTAGAGTCCTTGAGAGATGGCGCTGTCAATGATGACGAAAAGACCTCACCCGCCCCCCGGTGGAATTCTGGCAAAGCGCTGCTGGGCCTGGGCGTGTTTACGGGCCTGACCGCCGTCATCTTGTTTACCACTGGTATGTTCAAGATGGATATGTCTGGCATGGAAGGCCACGACATGAGCGGCATGTCTATGGATGACATGATGGGCGTGGATGGCGCTTTTAACGCGACGCCTGTCACCGTAGAAGAGGTGCAGTTTGCCCAGCTAGATGTGAGTGTGAACTACACAGGAGCGATTTATCCTTACTCTGAGGTGACCGTATATCCTCGGGTGGCGGGGCAGCTCTCTAACTACAATGTTTATCCGGGCGATCACGTCAACGCCGGCCAAACCCTCGCAACGCTAGACGCCATTGAGCGCACTTCTCAAACGGGTGAGGCAACCGCCGCCGTGACTTCGCTATTGGCTGATGTGGACGTGAGCAAAGCAGAGGTTGAAGAACAGAGACAGCAGATTGATCAGGTGCAGGCTGACCTGGAGTATTTGCGACTTCAGCGCGATCGCTTTGCCGACCTCACCGCTGCGGGAGCCACCCCTCAAGACCAGTACGATCTGTTGGTTTCACAGGTAGATGCCAAAGAATCCATGCTGCAAGGCGCCCGTGCCAAACTTGACCGATTACAGGCGCAAGTTGTCAGCGATCAGGCGCAAGCGAGTCGGGCGCAGGCGCAGCTCGGCAGCGCCTCAGCTTTTGAAGGCTACACCCAGATCACCGCGCCTATTAGCGGTATTGTGCAAGAGAGAATGGCCGATCCTGGCGTTGTCGTACAGCCCGGCATGGGGATTTTCAAGATTGGTGACTACGGACAGATACGACTGCGGGCAAATGTAGCCCAGCAGGACGCTAGCCGCGTTCAAATCGGGACGCCTATCATCGCTAAAATACCCGGAACAGATCCGGCGGGCGTCATTCGCGGCGAAATTACCAGCATCTTCCCGCAAACCGATATGACGACGCGCACGGTGACGGTTGAAGCGGTGGTCGACAACCCTGGTCAACAGCTGCTCTCCGGTCAGTTTGTAGATATGGAAATTATCACCGAGCAGCGGCCCAAGGCGCTGTCGATACCGCAGAATGCCCTGGTGCAGTTCAATGGAGAACCAGCAGTTTGGGTTGTCGATGGCGAGACTGCGCAGCGAAAGAGGGTGACTACTGGCTTAGCAGGGGCTGACCGGGTTGAAATTGAGAGCGGTTTGGAGGCGGGCGATCGCCTTATCACCTCCGGCTTCAGCCGCCTGATGGAAAACAGCAAAATTACCGTCGTCGATGAGCTGGGCAACCCCACCGATAGCTTTACCAGCGCTGCATCCAGCCCGCTAGAAGTCTCTCTAGTAGGCTCACCCATCTTAAAGTCTGGCAGCAAATCTGAATTCACCATTGCCCTCAAAGATGCTGAAATAGGAGAGCCCTTGGCTATCTCTACAGACGAGCTAACCGTCGATCTCACCATGCCGATGAAAAACATGGCTCCGATGACCGCCAAAGTTGACTTGACTGCTGCCGACAAGCCTGGAGAATTCAAAGTAAATACCTTTTTAGGCATGAAAGGAGACTGGGTCTTAGAAGCCACCGTCACCAGTGCCGAACAGTCTGGCAAATCTCGCCTCAAATTGCCGGCAAAATAGCGATCGCTCCCCACATCCACACACACGTTTCACCCACAAGTCGTATACCTTCGATAAACCCATGAAAAAGCTGTTCTTGAGTCTACTTACTATCAGTATTGTTGCAACAGGCTGCGCCAACAATACGCCTGATGAACCCGTAGGAACCGACATGCCTGCAACGGAAGATATGCAGGGTATGGAGGGCATGGAAGGCATGGTAGAAACCACGGGCAACGTTGACATCGCCCTGGTGAGCCCTACCGGGCCGGTACCAACGGGCGATACCGAACTCGTTATTGCCGTCCAAGATCCCGCTACTGGCGAGCCTGTGGCCACTGAGAACTTAAAGGTAGATGTCTTGATGGAAATGGATGGCACCGACCCAATGACGACAGAAGCCACCGTTACACCCGGCTCGGAACCCGGCACCTACACCGTCAACACCTACTTAGGCATGGCAGGCCCCTGGATGGTCAATACCTCGGTCGAGGAAGGAGACATGCAGGGGACGGCTGACCTGATGGTTGAAGCTCAGTAGCGCAGAAATTACAACGAACACAGCGAATGCCATTGCATAGATTTACATGAAAGAGTTTTTCACCCGCTGGTCGATTAAAAACCCGGTTGTCGTTGCTGCTTTTTACATTGCAGTGGTAATGCTGTCGCTGCTAACACTGGTCTTACTGCCTGTGCGGATGATGCCCTATGTGGAAAGTCCGCTGGTCTCGGTCGTAACCATGGCTCCGGGTTCCTCACCAGCAGAGGTCGAAACCTACATCAGTAAGCCGATTGAACAGCGGCTGAGCGTATTGGATGGCGTTCGCTTTATTCGCTCTAGCTCGCAGCAAGATAGCTCTTTAGTCACCATTCAGTTTGCCTGGGGTGGCGACATCGACAAGGCAGTCCAATCTGTTCAAAGCGTGATGACCGCTGCCGAAGGCGACCTTCAGCTCGATGGCATCAACTCTCGTACCTACTGGGTGCTGCCGATTGATCCGCTGAATCGACCCGTGCTGACGTTGGCGATTAACGGCGAAGGATGGGATCCGCTACAGCTACGAGAGTTTGCTGACAATGTGCTGGTAGACCGGCTCACTCAGGTAGAGAACGTGCAGGCGGTTTCTATTTTTGGAGGCTATCGCCGTCAGCTTCAGGTCATTATTGACCGTCAGCAGCTCGCGGCGTACGGCATTTCGATTTTGCAGGTGCGCGATGCCATTGATGCCAATAACATCAGCCAGGGCGCTGGGGTGCTGACTCAGGGCGATAGTGAGATTTTGGTACGCACAGATGAGCGGACTTTAAGCGCAGCCGCCGTAATGGATTATCCTGTGCTGGAAGAGAATGGCCGGGTTGTCTATGTGCGCGATGTGGCTACCGTAAGAGATACCTATGAAGAACGGCGCAGCGGATATCGCTACAACGGTGAATCCGCCTTAGCCGTGAATGTCATTCAAAAGCCAGACTCTAGCTCGCCTCAGGTGATTGAAGATGTGAGAGCAGAACTGGCGGATATTCAAGCAGAATATCCAGGTTTGGAATTTCAGGAGGCTTATGACAACTCCTACTTAGTTGACCTCATTCTCAGCAGCACCTTTCAAGAGCTGCTGGTCAGCGTAGTGCTAGCAGGATTCGTAATTCTGATCTTTTTAGAAGATTTTCGCGCTACGGCGATCATCATGATTTCTATTCCTACTAGCCTGGCGCTGTCCACGCTGCCGTTTATTCCCATCGGCATGTCGCTGAACTCTTCTACACTAATTGGCATGATGATGGCGATCGGCAAGCTGGTGGATGATTCCATTATTGTGCTCGATTCTATCGATCAAAAGCTGAAGCAGGGACTCATGCCTGTGCAGGCGTCGATTAATGGGACAGGGGAAGTATTTTTGGCGAGTGCAGCGGCAAGCTGTGTGATGATTGCGGCGCTGCTGCCGACGATTTTGGCGGGCGGACTGACGGGCCTGATGTTTGTGGGTATCGTTTGGCCGATGGTGTTTGCCTTTATCGCGTCGCTGCTGGTGTCGATTACGCTAATTCCGCTGGTCGCCGCGTTTACGCTAAAGCCTTATGCAGAAAAGCCTCAGCGTCGTACCTGGCTACAGAGGCTGACAACACCCGTACGTTACGGCTTCCGTAAGCTAGAACGAGGCTATGCGCGGCTGCTAGACATCTGTATGAAAAATCGAGAGATCACGTTAGCGGTAGCCGGGGCTTCCGTCGTGCTAGCGATCTCTTTGTACAGCTTCATTCCGCAAGAGATGATGCCGCTGGGAGATTCTGGCCAGTTTATGGCGACGTTGGAAATGGAGGCGGGTACGTCATTTGCGGCTACCGATGCCGCCGCCGCTCAGGTAGAACAGATCATATTACAGCAGCCAGAAGTCGAAAAAGTCTCTTCCCAAGTCGGCTTTGAACTCACTCGCAATAGTACCTACTTCAGTGGCTACAGCATGGGTGGCGTCAATACCGCCGCCATGACGGTAACCATTACGCCCCTGACTGAACGCCAGCGAGATATTTGGGAGATCATGGATGGCATCAGCGCTGAGGCGAGCAGTACTATTCCTGGCATTCGTCGCTTGGCCATCAAGGAAATGGGTGTGGACGTGATGGCGACTTCAGCCGCGCCGATTCAGCTTGCAATCTACGGCCCTGAGCTAGAAACGCTGCATCGACTGGCAGAAGGCGTCAGGCAGATTGCCGAAGCGAATCCCGATCTAATCACGCCATTTACCAGCTCAACGTATTCGCAGCCTGAATACCGCCTGAACATTGACCGCCGCCGCGCCCAGGAGCTAGGACTTAATGTTCAAACGGTATCGCAACAGGCTTACTACGCGCTGAATGGCGGCATGACTCGGCGCTACTACAACCGTCCAAACGTCAGGCAGAACTCTATTCTGGTACGGTATGACGAAGCTGATCGCGGTACCGTGCAAGACCTCTCGGATACGTACATTACGACTAAAACCGGCCAACAGGTGCCTCTGAGTACGGTAGCAACCCTGGAGCGACAGCAGGGGCCGACACTGATTGAGCATGTGAATGGGCAAAGAGTGGTTTATCTGAACGGCTACTACCGCAAGAATGGGCCTGCGTCGATGGATTTGTCGATGGCGATCGCTATGCAAGCCGGCGAAGAACTCGATTTCCCACCCGGCTACGGCATCGACTCGATGGGCGACATGACCGACATGATGACCGAGTTCGCCAGATTGCTAAGGGGACTGATGGTTTCGCTGGTGCTGCTATACTTAATCCTGGTCATCCAGTTCGGCTCATTTGTGCAGCCACTGGCGATGATGCTGTCTGTGCCTTTGCAGCTGGTAGGCGTTTTTGGCGCGCTACTGCTGTTCAATCACACGCTTTCTACCGTTTCGATTCTAGGCATTGTGATTCTCTCAGGGATTTCGCTGTCAGCGGCGATTCTGTTGTTGGAGCTGATTTTGGCGAAGCGAAAGGAGGGGGTGCCGAGAGCGATCGCCATCCGACAAGCAGGCCCAGTCCGGCTAAAAGCCATCGTCATGACCACCTTCACCACCCTGATTGTGATCGTGCGGCTGGCCTTTTTCCCTGAGACTGGCATGGATGCCTACTCACCGATTGCCACTGTGATTTTGGGCGGACTCGTAATTTCTACGCTACTGACTTTAGTGGTTGTCCCAGTCGTGTATTCCTTTGTGGATGATGCAGCGGAATTTTTTAAGCGATCGCGTCGTCGACTCAGATTTCAACATCAAAGGGAATAAGTATCGACTCATTGTTGGTATTGACTACGCTAGTAGCACTGTTTTCTACAAGTATCTGTTAACCCACGCTGATTATGATAAGGACAAATGGAAAAATGACCCTTACTATTGACCCAGTCGTATATAGCAGCTTACTGACAGAGATCACTCCAAAAGTGATTGAGTCGGAGGCTGAATACGAGCGGACTTTGTCAATAGTTGAAAAACTGACATTTAACCAAAAGCGCACCCCAGAGGAAACCGCAATCTATAAGCTGCTAGTAACCTTAGTAGAAGCGTATGAAACAGAGAACTACCCAATTCCAGAAGCATCACCTAACGATATCTTGCGCCATCTGCTAGAAGCTAGCGGTACTCATCAAGCAGACCTAGTAGGCATTCTTGGCTCTAATGATTTAGTGTTAGAAGTTTTAAACGGTGAAAGATCGATTAGTCAGGAACAGGCTAAGATTTTGGCCAAATTATTTAGGGTTAATCTGAGTTTGTTCGTTTAGGCAAAAAGAAGGGTAGAGAGGGTGATCGCCATCCGCCTTGGAAAGAGGAATTAAACATTTCCCTATTTCACGATTCTCAAAGATACTTATCCCCCCCCTTTTTACAAGTTTGAGAGAGGGGCAAGCTTGGCAAGTTTGAGAGAAGGAGCCGCATTCCGACGCCTTGCCAGCCTACAAGACTAGCAAACAAATATGAAATTAGAATGAAATGAGTGTCTTTCCAAGGTTCATCCTTTCCGTTTTAACCTTCGGACAATGTGTCTCCTAAGTTAGAAGCCAAGATTCGTCGTCGCTCACTATTGTTTTAAGGCGAACACCATCGCAAGCCCTAACAAATTCACCAGGAGAAAATCATGGTTGCAACACAAGCTCGTTCGAGTGACATGGAGACCTGCATTCAAAACTGTTTGGACTGTCTCATAGACTGCGAGAACTGCGCGTCTGCTTGCCTGAGCAGTGAGATGGTGCAAATGATGTCTAAGTGCATCACCCTCTGCCGTGACTGCGCTGACCTGTGCGCTATCTGTGCCCACTTTATGGGCCGGGGGTCTGACCTGCATACTCAGCTGTGCAGCGTCTGTGCGGATGCGTGCGATCGCTGCGCCGAAGAATGCGGCAGTCACGATAGTGACCACTGCAAAAAGTGTGCCGAGTCCTGTCGCAAGTGCGCTGAGTCCTGCCGTCAGATGGCAGCAGTCTAAGTAGCTCTCTAATAGCCGGTTGATTTCGATATTAGATTAACCGGCTAGAATATCGTGTCTATTCGGGGTTCGAGTAGTAATGGCAATCCCAATCCCGGAAAACCTTAATGGGTAAGGATAGTTCTGTCGAGTAGGGAAGGCGCGATCGCCATCAGCAGCGCTAACAGACGTAGCAGAAGAAACCGTATCTGCCGAATATCAGAATATTAATTGTCGTAATCTCGGGTGTGGCTTGAGAGCATGGTCTTGACTCTCTCCTGGACTAGAGTGTTTATAGTAAAGGTGAGTCCACTTTTACAGCAACCAATTAATCGATAGAAAATTTAGCTTGAAATCCATGAGATCGATAAAACGGAGAGACTTCTTACGGCTCAGCGCAGGGACAACAGCAGCTATCCTGCTATCCCAGTGTTCTCGGTCGCAGCTGAAGTCTTCTACACCTGTCTCCGCGCCCATTCAGTTCCAGACTTACAAAAGTGAAGATGGTTTACTGAGCTTAGACTTAGAAGCCAAGGCTCAGTCTGTACAGTTGGGAGATCGAACCGCTAACCTGCTCGCCTACAATAGCAAAGTCCCTGGCCCTTTGCTAGAAGCCAAACCGGGTGACAAAGTGCAAATCCGCTTCACTAACCAGCTAAACCAGCCTACCAATATTCATTATCACGGTCTGCATATTTCGCCTACAGAAACAGGTGATAACGTTTTCTTAGAAATTTCTCCCGGTGAGAGCCACACTTACGAATACCAAATTCCCGACAATCATCCAGCGGGCACCTTCTGGTACCATCCCCATAAACACGGGCTAGTCGCCGAACAGCTTTTCGGCGGGCTTGCTGGGCTTTTTATTGTTCGTGGCGAACTCGATGAGATTCCTGAGATTAAAGCAGCTAAGGAAGAATTCCTAGTTCTCAAAGATTTTGCGCTAGACGGTAACGGTAACATTTTCGATACCGGTCACATGGCTGCAATGACGGGGCGGGCTGGCGCTCTTTTAACGGCTAGTGGCCAAATCAACCCAGAAATGACTATCGCTAAAGGCGGACTGTTGCGACTGCGGCTACTCAACGCCTCTCCCTCTCGGTTTTTCCATCTCTCACTAGAAGATCATCCTTTGCATTTGATTGCGACAGATGGTGGGGCCATTTCTGCGCCGGTTGAGCTGAGTGACGTCGTGCTAGCTCCTGGTGAACGAGTTGAAGTGCTAGTTCAGGGAAATCAGCAGCCGGGTGACTACCGACTGATCAATCAACCTTTCAACCCTGCTCAGGGCGGCATGATGGGTGGCATGATAAGCAGAAATCAAAACTCAGATAGCGCTGAGATAGTCGCAACGCTCTCCTACGATGGCGAAACCCAGGAGACTACTTTACCTGACCAGCTAATCACCGTTGAGCCCCTACCTGAACCGCAGATCACGCGGCAGTTTACGCTGAACCATGGGATGGGCGGCGGCATGATGGGCGGTGGCATGGTGTTTGTCATCAATGGCAAAGCCTTTGACCCCAACCGCGTTGACACCCAGGTCATGCTAGATACTGTCGAAGACTGGGAGATCATAAATACCGGTTCAATGACACACCCTTTCCATGTTCATACCAACAAGTTCCAAATCATTAGCCAGAACGGTCAACCGGCCTCCTATTCAGCTTGGAAGGACGTGGTGCCAGTGAGCCCCGGAGAAACCGTTCGTATTCGGATGGCCTTTCGTGACTACATCGGTAAAACAGTTTATCACTGCCATGTGCTTGACCATGAAGATCGCGGCATGATGGGGACGCTGGAGATACAGCAGGCTTAGAACTTACAGGAAGACTTAGATAATGTTAGACAAAAGCAGACAGATGCGATCGCCCGTAGCTCTAGGGTTACTTTTGCCGAAGAAAAAGGGGGATGACAGAAAAGCCGACAACATCTATTGCGGTTGGCTGTACTACTGAGGATCACAGCTAATGGAGTTCAAATTCAATTACACCAGGCTGATAGTGAAAGATTACAAAGCTTGTTGTGCGTTCTATCGCGACGTATTGGGCTTGGAAGCCACGTTCACCTCTGAGGTAGATAGCTACGTCGAGCTAACCAACGGCAACGTTAGATTGACGTTGCTTGACCAGGAGCAAATGACCGGCCATTTTGGTCATGAAGCGAATATGTCCTTTGGGGCCAAAGACGATAGCATTGCGCTTAGCTTTCGGGTGAATGATGTTGAAGAGGCTCATGAATATCTTCAGAAAAAAGGTGTAGAGATAGCCAGCAAACCTTGGAACTTCGCAGACTGGGGTATCAAAGCAGCCCTTTTCAGAGATCCAGATGGCAACCTGATTGAGCTAACTCAGATGGGCGAAATGGTGGGTGCTGACCAAGGCTAAAACGCTACCTTTCCAACTTCTAAGGAGTCTTAAAATGATGTGCTTGCATTTGACTTAACTGGTGCGCTCCTTCAGCGGGTTAGCTGCACTGTAGTTTGCTGTAGGAGAAAATTCATGTCTAAAAGGAGACGACGGCTACGACTGTTGTTCAACCGGCAGAACCTGATTGCACTCGGTGTCCTGCTATTGTCTTTACTGGTCTACGCCTGGGTATCCAGGCAGGTTGATGCAAACCTGCTAACGCCAGAAGGGTTACAGCAGGCCGTCACAGGTGCGGGTATCTGGGGCATATTAGTCTACATTGCGGTCATTTCTCTAGCAGTGGTGATGAGCCCTATCCCAGGTGCGCCTTTGACGGTTGCAGCAGGCGCTGTTTGGGGGGCTGTTCCTGCTGGCATCTATAGTGTGATTGGCGGCTTTACAGGTAGCTTAATCGCTTACTTCATCGGTCGTACGTTAGGCCGTTCTGCGGTAAAAGCTTTGACAGGTAAGATTGTCTACTTTTCAAAGGACAAAGGGGAATGGCTGCTGGGGGGCCTCATCTTTATCACTCGGCTGCTGCCAGTATTGTCTTTCGATCTGATTAGCTATGCTGCCGGGCTCACGGGTTTGTCGTTACCTATCTATGCTTCGTCAACGCTGCTAGGCATGATTCCCTCAACGCTGTTGCTGACTTACTTAGGGGATGCTTTTACGATTGGTGTTCGTTCAGCGATTCTCCCTAGGAGAGGCTTCGCCATCGCCCTTTCTATGGTCTTCGTCTTACTCCTAGTACTTTTGCCGTGGGGCATACGCCGCTACAACTGGTTTGGCCTACGAGACATTATTCACATCGAGTAGTCCCATCTACTGCAACACATTCGAGATGAGGTCACTACCCTCTACAGCCTTTTATAGCGCTCCTTCCCAAATGTATAATGGAAGAGGCTATTACCGAAAAGAACCGACAGCCCTATGAGCCTTAGCCAACAAATATGAAATCAGAATGAAATGTAGGTCTTTCAGAGGGAAGAATCTTCTTCTTGTTGTGCTGTTATTCGTACTCCATCAGTTAGATGTAAGAGTATCCAGCTATTACATATGGTTGAAGCTTGGATAACTGCAAAATTATTGGACTAGAAGACTATGAAGAGTGAAGCAATGCCCATGAGAAACGACAAAAAATCTATGGGCAAGTATGGGAAGTTTGCTGCCATGACAGCGACTTCCACAGTCGTGATGTTCGGGCTTATGTACTTGAACACTTACCGATGGGATCACCTCTATTTCAGTGAAACAAGAGCTTATATGGCTGTTGTTATGGGCGCCACGATGGCCGGGATCATGCTGGGATTTATGCTGAACATGTACAGCAATCAGAAAGCAAACATCAGCATTTTCATCGGGAGCATTCTGGTATTTGTGCTCTCACTTTGGCTAGTTCGCAGTCAAGTCACCGTTGGCGATGTCGCCTGGATGAAAGCAATGATTCCCCACCATTCCATTGCCATCTTAACCAGTGAACGTGCCAACATTTCAGACCCGCGTGTTCGGCAGCTCGCTGATGAGATTATCGAGGCTCAGGTCAGAGAAATCGCCGAAATGAAAATGCTGATTAAAGATCTCGAAGGCCAGTCCTAGGCATTATCTAACAAGATTCACAGTCATTGAATCTGAGGTTGGCAGCGCCAGAGAATCTCGCAATCGAAGGTTCATTTTTATACATGCACGGGTTGAAAGCCCCTCTTCGGAGGGGCTATGCTCTAGCCTACGCGGACTCGTTGGGTGAGGATTGCCATCACTTCAGCAGGACGACCGGTAGGCAGTAGCTGGCTCCAATCATTAGGTTCGGCGTAGCCGCGTTTGTGGAGCTGCTTGATAGTGGCACGGACGGCGTCAGGACTGCCAAAGCAGGGTCATTTCATTCTAAAGAGAGATTTGAGCAGGTCAAGGCCCTGCCCCGCTTTGCGTTGCGCTTGAGCCATATTGTCAAAGCCATGGTCCCGATATAGATTGAGAGCTAGATTACGAGCTAGAGCAAAGTTGTTGGGTAACGGCTGCACTCGAATCCTGGAGGCATCTTCTCCCTGTGTTACATCCCGTACATAATGAACCTTATTCTCTACCTGCCAGTACTCACGAATGCGTCGGGAAAATTCCTCAACTGTTTCATCCAAAGAGCTGATGTAATAGCGAACAGCAGGCTTCTTGATCAAGATATGTTGGCCTTTGAGGATGTGCCGATAGCTGGTGACCTTGATAATGGTCTTCAGTCCAGCCCATTGGTCTGCATTGGGTAACGACTCAATGTCACAGCAGAGGTCTACGGTACGGCGTTCCACGCGGCCATGCCCCGTTTCTACCGAGTGCACATGAGATTCAGATTTAAAGTTTAGCTTGAGCGCCTTAAAGAAGTTGCCATGATTACCTTTGAGCGCACCTAGATAGTGATTGCCGGAGTCAACAATTTGCTGACAAGTTTTTTTGGTGTTGAGTGCATCAAAAGCAAAGACCACACCCCGATGGGCCAATGTCTTGAGCACAGGCGGCAGTGCAGTAATTTCATTACTCTTCTTGTCTACCGGTTGAATCGGGAGAATCAAGCCCCGTTCT
>JBARVU010000337.1:0-2417 GCA_049646425.1 Phormidesmis sp.
ATAGAATGAGGCTCCATTGTGTTCAGGCGGTCAAGGAGAGCGATTAGCGCAGAATCGGAGAGCGAGCCTCGCCTGTCTTCAGGATCTTGGGCGCGAACGTCAGCTTCGGTAACGGCAACCACTACAATCCGACTGTCAGGCGCCTCGGCCGCTCTCAGACGCAAAAACTGATCAAAGGCTTTGAGTTCCCATCCTTGAAGAAGCCCTAAACTGCGGAGCACAAGAATAACAACGATCATGAGTATATGAACAGGCAAAATGCGAGACAGTCTGTCCGACGATCTAGCTTGTCCCAGCAGGAGAGGCGGTGTGGAAGCATCAATAGAGGGAGAAGGGGGCGTTTGGTAAAGGGTTTGCCAGGTAGGAGGCAGCTCGGCTGGATTTTGGAAGAGCGTCGGCAGCCAGGAGGCACAGGGATATTCACCTTCTAGCCCCTGGAGCTGTTCTCGCGCTTCCCTGACTGCGAGCGTCATGGGTTCTCCGCTGGCAAACGCTTCTAGAAAAGATCTCAAAAAAGCGTGGGCAACCGGATCGGATACCGGTTCGCACATGACGAGGATCTGAGAAATTTGGAGGTCGGCGAGGGCTTCTGCCAGGCCAAGCCCATCACAAGAGTTGAAAATCGCAATTTTTAGCCCCCGGGTTAGGGCCTTACTCAACGCATGCTTGAGCTGCTCAACAGTCAGCGCGTCAGTGTCGTTAATAAAAATCTGACCGACGGGCTTATGGTCAGCGACCGGTGTGCCAGAGGGGTAGGGCCGAGTGGCACTGTGACCTGCAAAGAACAAAATATCCCACCCCTGCGGATCCCAAAGGGTGGCATTGAGGGTTTGGCGGCTAGGGGTTGGTAGAAAATGGACTTCGGCGTTAGGTAACCGATTGAGGAGAGCCTGGTCTGCTTGAACGTCTAAGCCTTGACTCTGGCCGATAATGGCAAGGATGCGAACCCGCTTTCGGGGGGTCACAGTGGGCGCAGTGGCTTTTTCGTAGGCGGGCGCGCTAAGCGCAATCTCAAGTTTGGCATAGCGGTTTGAGATGTTCCACAAATGCCAGGGAAGCCGCTGGATGAGACCCGTTGGAGCTTGTAAGATCAACCGAATAGTATCATCAGGGGCAAGTTTTTCTAGAAGTTTCTCTTGTATGGGCCGAAAGGTGTCTGCGCGGAGCCATCGGTTGAGCGCTTGCTTGAGTTCTTCGGCAAGGCCGAGGCAGTCACCCACAATCGAAACGTTAGTAATAAAGTTTGTGTCGGCTTCTAGACGGGTGGGGCTTCCCAGGCGTCGATAGGCAGCTTGCCACTGCTGGTATAGAAACTTTAGCGTTGGGTTAGGGGGCAAGCTTCCCGATATCTCTACTTCGGGAACCGTACCTTCATCACCTATCTGGAGGCTGGCTGAGAACCCAGTCTCCAGCGTACCTGTGCTCAGCTTTAAGGTGACCCGCTTGTCCATGAAGTGTGCTATTTCGCTTTTAGATTAAGTTTAATCTCGTTTAAGGTCTTTTACTAGCGTGTGTATCGCCACAATCTGTGTCTCAGATACATGCCTGAAACGTTTGAAAATCTACTGTCTACTATCTACTGTCTACTGAGTATAAACAATCACTTCGCAGGGGCGCACCCATCTCCTCTGGTACCCTATCCTCAATTTAATCAAAGATAGTTGCTGGAGCCCACGAATGTCAGTAATGTGACATTTCGTCAAATCGCCTGAGACTTGTTCTTTATGCTAGAACAGTCTGTGTGAAATCGCCCCAACAGATTCACCTCAGGTGATTTTCACGACTGTGCGCTGCCGGGATCGGGGTCAAATTGGCAGCGCTTTTACCAAAAAATACGAAACGGTCGCAGAAAACTTTGGATCTACGCCGAGAGTTCAGTAGAGCTGCTCAATGTCTAGTTGATACTGCACGCAGTACACTCGCAGTCACGGAAAGTAGACTATCGGCAAAAGGCAGCTCTCGTCTCTTCATCGTTGGCCTGTAAATAGGGTCTTACCCAGTCGCAGCCGCTGGCTAGTAAGTTGTCTAGGCCGTTATCGAGTTGCCAAATGTGGTAGAGGCCATCGTTGGTTTTGGTGGCGAGGCGGGTGCCGTCTGGGGTAAAGCCAAGGTCGCCTAGCTCGAACACAGAGCCCGGATATTCAGCCAGTAGCTTGCCATCAGCATCGTAAACCCGGCTGATGTCTTCACTAAGCGCAGTGGTAACAAAATATTGTTGATTGGGGGAAAACTCGCTAAAGGCACCTTTTACTGAGTCTGGCCCGACGGGTTGCCCAGCAAAATTATAAAAGTAAGAGCGTTTGTCCTTTGGAGCGTAAATAACGAAGCGTTGGCCATCGGCACTGAAGCTGCTGAAATAGCCATCGAAGGCAGCGATCTCATTGCCAGCCAGGTCATAGAGGCGAGTGCGACTGTCG
>JBARVU010000338.1:0-14156 GCA_049646425.1 Phormidesmis sp.
TTTTTCTAAACGACCGACTATCGTAGGAGCATAGGCACCTTACAGCCGTACTAAATGGCTGCAAGGGCTAAAGATCAAAGATTTCTGGCGTGTGAATAAAAAGTTGGTTGGGTTGTTTACCTATTACCAAAACCTGATAGGTTTGTTACATTGTGTAAAGATTTTTAATTTTAGGTCTTCAGCACCGCCGGTTTTAGAATGATATTTCTGATTTTAGTGATTGTGGTCGGTTTGGTCTTCTGGGCGTTACGTCTGATGGATCGCGCTGTCGAGAATCAGGAATTTTCGCTGATGCTGGCCGGTTTCTTAGTAGCTTCTTCGGCGGCTGCGATGGTTGGCGTATATTTCCTGATGAGCGACTATCTCATTTTTATGACCCAGACAAACAACGCCTTTGACAGCTACGATACGGCCCTAGTCGAAAGCGAACTCCCGGTTTGGTTGGATCAGCAGACGCCCTATTCGCCCGCAAGACTCAGCGCCCTTCAAGACTCATCTGACCTGCAAACGGACGTCCGATAAAAGTTAGCTGTAAGACCTCTTCAGCCGCAAAGGATGAGGGCTGAGGGGGCTATTCGGTAGGCTGAGCTAAAGCCTGTGTGAGTGCATCCCATGTAGAAGCGCCCACAATACCGTCTACCGTTAGCTTCTGGTCAGTTTGAAACTGAGTGACGGCTGCTTGTGTTTGCTCGCCGTAAACGCCGTCGACGGCGCCGTCGTAGTAGCCGAGCGTCTGAAGCTCGCGCTGAAGCTGAGCAACGGCTGACCCTTCGGCATTGAGTCTAAGCACTGGTGGGCCGCTGGCAGACGGCGCGGGATCAGGGGCTTCGCTCACAGATCCTGCTCTTGTTGAGATTGCTGTGATTTCATCAGGCGGGGGCAGTAGCTTGGCCCAAGTCAGCGGGCCGGCGACCCCATCAGCGGTGATGCCGGCAGCAGACTGAAAGCGCATGACGGCTGCTTGCGTGGCCTGACCATAGGTGCCATCTACAGCGCCTTGATAAAAGCCTAGCAGCTTGAGGGTGGCCTGCAGGCGGCTGACGCTCGCACCCGTACTTTCAGCAGACAGGGTGGGATAGGTGGCTTGAGCTACCAGACTTGGCGCTACTAAGTTCTCAATTGCTGCTGAACGGGTCAAAGGCGACCTTGCTGCTAGCGCCGTCGACTCGGTCAGTGATTCGGCTGCTAAGAAGAAGCTAGCGGTAGCGATCGCCAGCATTCCCTGAAGGCAGCGACCAGGATTGACAGCCCTCAGCGCTCGGTTTACGTTGGCCTGACTGAGCAGCGGCTGCTTTATCGGCGATTGATACATACGTAATCGACCCATTGCAGGTTTCCTCAGCCTTGTGCATAGTGTGCTGTAAGCCATATCAATATAAGCAGATATGCTTCCCGCTTGCCAAATTTCCCACTTGCTAGGATGGCATAGACAGATAGCTTAAAAGGCCGTTTAAACCAATCAGCTGGCAGGACAATGTGCGGTAAAACTGGTCAACTTTGAAATGAAAGGATCTATGGAACAGCTAAGCAGCTGTACGGCAATAGGATACCGGGAGAATTCTTTCATTGAGACTCAGCGCTCAGTGCGCGATCGCTTTCAAGGCGTGCTGCTGGGGCTGCGTTTTGTCCCGACTGCGGTCTGCTCAGCACGATTTTGCCCGACAGCTGACTCGGCGGACAAGCTAACTGAGGCCACTGCCTTTAGCCTTGAGCAGATCAGCGCTTTCCTGCGGCGACCCTATTCTTTCTGTTTATCGTGCGCCCCGCTGGATAGCCGCCTCTCTAGAGAAGACTCTTCGGTGTTGGCGAGCATTCCCGGGCTGCTGCGCTATCACGACAGCTGGGAGCAGCGATCGCGGTGGATTCGCAACGGCTTGCAGCTATCAACTGTTGCCGCTCGCGATCCGCTGCTGACTGCTATCCCTCCCCGAACCTTAGCCCCGACCATCGCCCAAATTTTCATCCTGGGCGATCTGTTAGAACTGTTCATAGGTGGACACCGTCACTCGCCAATTGCGGCCCTCAGTCAGCTTCGAGAACGCGTCGTACGGTACGCACTATCAGTGCCAGAGCAGCAGCACTATGAGGTCATTTTGACCGAGCTGTTAGCAGGTGTATCAACTGTATCTGTAATAGAACTCCAGATGGATAAGCGTGTAGTGCAGACATCCTCATCCCAGAATCGGCTGAAGACGCCTGAGGTTAACAGGCATCAAAGATTCATCGGGGCCGCGCTGATTGCCCTAGCACATCCAGAAAGCTACAGCATCCCTGTACAAATGGCCGCAGGCGGGGGGGGGATAGCATCACTGGTGACTGCTGTGATCGCTGGGGCAGGGGGCGGACGGACGTCACTCCCAGCGCTATGGCAGATTTCCCCGGATTGCTCAGAGATACTTTCAATGGCCGACGATCTGTTTGACCGATGGGCAGGGGTGGCCCGCTGATGAGGAAGAAATCCCCGTATTATAATGACGAGACGACGTACTTTTTGGGACGTAACTCTTTGCCCCTCTGCAGTTCGCTCCATACCGCCGCTAGTAGCCTCGCTACAGCGGCCTGTTAGGCATACCTGGTAGGGCTCATGCGTGTTCTCCGTCGTTTTGCCAGTCGAGTCTATCTTCTGTGGTCGCAGTCGTTTCAGCGATTGAAACGGCCTGGACGATACTTGCGAAGCCGAATCAACCGCCGCTGTCGCCCCTGGGTAGACAGTGCCCAGCGCTTTGTGTGGACAGAGGGCGTGACTCAGTCTTTTGCCAAGAATGAGGCTCAGCGCGCTCGTACCGTCAGGTCGCACTCATCAACAGGTAAGCGATCTACAGCGCGGGCGCTACTGTCGTTGGACTTGGCCAAACGCACCTGGGTGGTAACACTGCTGGCATTTTTGCTGCTGACAGCCTGCTTCGGCCAGCGCTTTTACAGTCAGCCCGGGCTCGATGTCAAATCGGTTTCTTCCCAGACATTTTATGCGCCTGAGAGCGCGGTTTTTGAAGACAGAAAAGAAACGGAAAATCAGCGCAACAGTGTCCGCGATGGGGCTGTCCAAATCCTCAAAGTAGACGCTGACCTGACTGCCGGAGCTGAGCAGTCGCTAGAGATGCTCTTGGAGCAAGGTCGAGAGCTGCGGGAAGAAGCTGGTAGCCCCCCTTTTCTCAACCTTGAAATTCTTTCAAAGCCGACTCAAGACTTTTTGTTTCAAGCCTCGGAGTCCCAGTGGCAAACCGTTTGGCGCCTGGCCGGAATGACCGATCTGGCTTCGTCGCAACTCGCGCCCAGCCAGGCTGAAGATACCCCTGCGCTGCCGCCTGTGATCAGCGCTCAGGTGCGATCACTCCTACCCAGCCAAGTTGCTGCCCTGCAAGAACTCGTCACCTACCGGGAACAGTCAGGCGGGCAGGGCCTAGAGCTCCTGCAAACCCGTATAGATACCCGCCGGAAGCAGTATCGCAAAGCCGCAGATAAGCTGGCGGCAGAGGCGAGCACTGCTGGTCAACCGCTCTATAACTACCGGCTGTTTGAGCTCTCTGACAAGCAGTGGTTCACCTTAGAAAGCACAGCCCGACGAGTTTTCTCAGAGATGATGGTGCAGGGCATTCACCCCGGCTCGCCGCCTGACCTGATTCGACGTGCCGTAGAAGCCCGGCTGCCGGCTGGGCCGAACTCCACCGTCAGGCAGCTAACTGCCGATGTCCTCTCCTCTTCACTCTCGCCCAATCTAGTCTTGGACGAAGAGCGCACCAAGCTACACGCCGAACAAGTGGTCAATGAGATTGCACCGGTCATGATCTCTGTGCAAAAAGGCGATTTGATTGTGCGAGACGGCGAGGCGATTGACTCGACTGACTTTGCCCTGCTCGACTATTTTGATTTGACCGGTCGTTACTTCAACTGGGTAGGGCTTTGCGGATTTAGTGTGCTGATGGCCGGGGCAGTTGCTTTGTACCTGTGGGTAGATCACCATCAAATCCATCAGCTCAAGCAGCGAGATCATCTGCTGGTGCTGATACTGTGCCTGGTGGTTTCTGTCTTAGCGGGGCTGCGCGTGCCGACGATCGGACTGCCAGCGGTAGGACTGCTGGTCGGCAGCTTTTATGGCTCAGCGTTAGGGATTACGGTCGTGGGACTGCTGGCGCTGATGCTGCCGATTGGGACGCCAGTCAGCGCCATCCCGCTGATAGCAGGAACGGCGGCGGCGATGCTGGGCGCGTTGAGTGCACCCAAGCTGCGATCGCGTGAAGAGTTTGCCTTGCTAGGGGGGTTTGTGGGTTTGACACAGGCCAGCGTTCACCTCATCATTACCCTGGCGCGTCTGTCGGTGGCAACGCCAGTGTGGAAGGTGGTGGTGATAGGTTCTGCAATGCATGGGCTCTATGGCATTGTTTGGAGTGTAATCGCCCTCGGCGTCAGCCCGTATCTAGAGCATTTGTTCGATGTGGTCACCCCGATTCGGCTGGCCGAGCTCTCCAACCCCAACCGCGCTTTGCTCAAGCGGTTAGCGGCTGAGGCACCGGGCACTTTTCAGCACACGATGTCTGTCTCCAACTTGGCCGAAGCAGCTGCTCGCGCGCTAGGCCGAAATGTTGAGCTAGTGAGAGCCGGGACGCTTTACCACGACATTGGCAAAATGCACGACCCCCAAAGCTTTATTGAAAACCAGATGGGCGGACCCAACAAGCACGATTTGATTGACGATCCTTGGAAAAGCGCCAGCATTATTAAAAAGCACGTCACCCTGGGACTGGTCATGGCCAATAAATATCGGCTGCCGCAGGCGGTGAAGGCGTTCATCCCTGAGCATCAGGGCGATATGAAGATTAGCTATTTCTACTATCAGGCTAAGGAACGTCAGGCTGCAGAACCTAGCCTGGTGATCAACGAAGCCGACTTCAGCTACGAAGGCCCGATTCCACAAAGCCCAGAGACCGGTATCACGATGCTGGCAGATTCCTGTGAGGCCGCATTGCGATCGCTTACACCAGAAGCCTCAATTGACGAAGCCTACACAATGGTCGATAAGATTCTCAGGGCTCGCTGGCGCAGCAGGCAGCTCGTCGATAGCGGCCTGGCCCGAGAGGATATGGACGTGATCGCTAGCGTCTTTATTCAGGTATGGCAGCAACACAACCACAAACGAATTTCGTACCCCAAAGACGTGTTAGCCGCATGAGGCATCAAGCCTCAAGTCAAAAATAGTACTCTTGAACTATAATATTGCCGAGCTTGCGATCTGCAGGGTTAGCCTCGAATAGTGTCTAGCAGAACAAAATATGTCTGAGGGGCAATGTATGGTTTTTGCAAGTAGGGCTTGAATTAGATATCTGAGTTGAGCATGAACATTTGCATACTTTTTTAAGATTCCCCTTTTTCTTGTCAGAAAAAGCACAGTAGGCTACACCAACTAATGCATTGCAAACTATCTTGGAAGCCATGTCTATAGGGGGTTACGCCATCAGCTCTCATAACCAGCGGGCTGAGGACGCCATAAAGTGCTCTCATAAAAGTCATAGTAATTTACAATGTTTAACATAAGTAAAAGAGCTACCAACTATTCCTTTCTGCCGTTCTTCGTGACTGCTGTCAGCATATGCCTTCACCACTAACTGTAACGGCTTGAGGTTTGAACTGATGTCTTGAGACCGTTTTGGGAACTCAAGGGGTACTCCCAACCACGAACTATTCTCTTACCGCTGCGCAATCTTTATGAAAGCTGCTCCTTCTAGTGATCTTGTCCGTACCTACCTGAAAGAAATTGGCCGTGTTCCGCTGCTTACTCACGAGCAAGAAATTATTCTGGGTAAGCAGGTGAAGCAAATGATGGCCCTCCTGATGCTACAGGGCGAACTCGCTGAAACCTTAGGCTATGAACCTAGCCAGGCGGACTGGGCTGAGGCGGCCAACCTGCCTGTAGCCGAACTGGAAGCTGTGGTTGCAGCAGGCGAACGTGCTAAGCGTAAAATGGTGGAGGCGAACTTACGGCTGGTCGTTTCAGTTGCCAAAAAATACATCAAACGCAATGTCGATCTGCTCGACCTGATTCAGGAGGGGACGATTGGCATGCAGCGCGGGGTTGAAAAGTTTGACCCCGCGAAGGGGTACCGCTTCAGCACCTATGCCTACTGGTGGATTCGACAGGCGATTACGCGAGCGATTGCCGAAAAGAGCCGCACGATTCGTCTTCCTATCCATATCACCGAGAAGCTCAACAAAATAAAAAAAACTCAGCGCCAGTTCACACAAGCGACTGGCCGTCCGCCGACGATTATCGAAATTGCCGAGGATACCGGTTTAACCACACAGCAGGTACGCGACTACTTAGACAAATCGCGCCAGCCGCTCTCCCTTGATTTGCGAGTGGGCGACAATCAGGACACTCAGCTCAGTGATTTATTAGAGGACAACGGCCCTACGCCGGACGACTTCGCGACTCAGTCATCCCTCAAGCGCGATCTCAATGCGCTGCTGGCTGACCTGACCCCTCAGCAACAGCGGGTTCTCTCTTTGCGCTTTGGCTTAGATGATGGCAAAAACATGACCCTGGCCAACATCGGCGCGGTGCTGGAGATCAGCCGCGAGCGCGTCCGGCAGATTGAGCGAGAAGCGCTGTCTAAGCTTCGCAAGCACCGGAGCGATATGCGAGAGTATCTAGCTGGCTAAAGGAGCGGCTAATCCGAGGACGATAAATTCACCTAGCAAAACCGAGTAGCCTGCGCCGCAAAGAAATTGTAAAGTGGGAGAATTATTTGCCTTGCTGTAACAGCAGCCTACCCTGGTGTAGGGCTGACAGAAAGGCATGGTGGGCGTAGGGCTAAGAGCATGGGGCTAATTGTTCAAAAGTACGGCGGTACTTCTGTTGGCAGCGTAGAGCGAATTCAGGCAGTCGCAGGGCGGATTCAGAAAACGGTCAAGGCGGGTCATTCAGTCATTGTCGTCGTCTCGGCGATGGGTAAAAGCACCGACATTTTGGTGCAGCTAGCGAATGAGATTTCCAGCCAGCCGAGCCGCCGGGAAATGGATATGCTGCTGTCAACCGGTGAGCAGGTGACGATTGCGCTACTCACTATGGCGCTGCATGAACGGGGGCAGGCAGCGATTTCGCTGACCGGCGCTCAGGTTGGCATTGTGACCGAAGCTGAGCATACCCGCGCTCGCATTTTAGAGATCAAGACCCATCGCCTCACTCGCCATCTAGAAGAAGGCAAAGTCATTGTTGTGGCTGGTTTTCAAGGCACTAGCGGCAGTGTAGAACAGGGCGATGATCTGGAAATTACGACGCTAGGGCGGGGGGGATCTGATACCTCGGCGGTCGCCCTGGCAGCTGCCATGCAGGCGGAGCGCTGTGAAATCTATACCGATGTTCCCGGAATTTTGACGACAGATCCACGGGTGGTTCCTGAGGCGCAGCTGATGGATGAAATCACCTGTGATGAGATGCTGGAGCTGGCTAGCCTGGGGGCGAGCGTGCTACATCCTCGGGCGGTAGAGATCGCGCGCAACTATGGGATTATGCTCGTCGTGCGCTCTAGCTGGAGCGATCACCCGGGGACGCGGGTGGTTTCTCCGGCCCCCCAGCCGAGGGCGTTAGCGGGGTTGGAGCTGGGTAACCCAGTCGACGCAGTGGAGTTTGATACTGACCAGGCAAAGGTGGCCTTGCTGCGGGTGCCTGATCGGCCTGGGGTGGCGGCGCAAATCTTTGGGGAGCTAGCGGGTCAGTCGCTGAATGTCGATCTGATCATTCAGTCGATTCATGAGGGCAATTCTAACGATATTGCTTTTACGGTGCGCTCGAAGGCGATCGCCCAAGCCGCTAGCGTGGCTGAGCATATTGCTCCGACGCTGCGCAGCCAGCCGGGTGCCACTGATGAAGCCGAGGTGCAAACGTCTGACAACATCGCTAAAATCAGTATCGCTGGTGCAGGCATGATCGGTCGTCCGGGCGTTGCTGCTGGGATGTTTTCGGCCTTAGCCGCAGCTGGGGTAAATATCCAGATGATCTCTACTTCGGAAGTGAAGGTGAGCTGCACAGTGGCTGGAGATGAGTGTGATCGCGCGATTGCTACCCTCTGCCAGCACTTTGACGTGAGCAGATCACCTGCTCGCCTCGACAAAAGACAGACGGAGACCGCTGATTTGCCTTCTGTACGGGGGGCAGCGCTCGATCTTAAGCAAGCTCAGCTCGCGATCCGCTACGTGCCTGACAAACCGGGGCTGGCTGCCCGCATTTTCCAAATTTTGGCAGATCGGGGTATTAGCGTCGATATGATCATTCAGTCTCAGCGCAGCCGTCCGCACCAGGGCCAAATGACACGCGATATTGCCTGTACGGTGGCGCAAGCAGACGCTCAGTTAGCGCAGGGTGTCTTGCAAGCGGCGGCGGCAGAGCTGGGCTGTGGTGAGGTGTGGGTAAATGAGGCGATCGCCAAGGTCAGTATCGTCGGCATTGGCATGATTCATCGGCCCGGCATCGCGGCGGCGATGTTCCAGTCTTTAGCAAAGGCAGAGATCAACATCTTGATGATCGCCACTTCAGAAATCAAAATTAGCTGCGTGATCGAACAGGAGAGAGGTGTCGAGGCGCTGCGAGTAATCCATTCGGCCTTTAACTTAGCGGGGGCTGCCGCCGTTGAGGTGCCAGCATGAGGAGGTGCCGGCATGAATGAGGATATTGCCCTCTTTTTAGGCACTGTCGTTTTACTGGTTGGCTATCTGATCTTCTCAGCCAAGACTGAAATGGGCACCCGCTGGCCTCCTAAGAAATAGGCGCAATGCCATAGACGTTGTCGCTCAAGCGTAATGCCATAGAGGGATATCTACACTCGCTGGGGCCCGCTAAGCTTGGGATAATAAATCTGCAAGGTGATTTTGCGACTTCTTCTGCGAGATCGATTGCGCCAGTTAACAGCAGGATATCTTGATGAACAATCCCATTGAATCGTTTTACAACTGGTACCGCAATGCCATCCGTCACCCTAAGTACCGTTGGCTGGTGATTCTTGGCACTGCGCTCTATCTGGTTAGCCCTATCGATCTTTTGCCAGACATCATCCCTGGGCTTGGCTTACTGGATGACGGCGTTTTAGCCACGCTGCTGGTCGCCGAACTTTCCTCTTTGGCAATGGGCTATCTCAAAGGCCGGAGAGGTGTCGACGGTGAAGATAGTGTGGTTGAGACTGAGGACGCCTCGGTGATCGATGTCGAAGCTAGCTGATTTCAGCCGATAAGAAGCTAGTCTGCTGTTTCTGCTTTTGCTTCGGTTTCAGCTGTGTTCTTTTCGGTGGCTTCTGATTCTTTGACCAGCTTCCATGTGCCAATGTCCCAGGTGCTTGCGTCCCAGGGTGTAGGGTCTACGCCGGTGATGCGATCACTCACCCCGTTTGTCACAGCACGCCGCACGAGGGGAATCACGGCTACATCCTGGATCAGAAGAGTATTCATTCGCTGAAAAAGCTGCGCTCGTTTTTTAGGGTCAAGTTCTTGACTAGCCTGCTCCCAGACCTTGTCATACTCGGGATTGCAGTAGCGAGCGTTATTCGGCTTCTGCCACTGATTTTCCAGTGAAGCAATTTCACCGCATAGCCACCAGCTCATGTAAATAGCGGGGTCAGGCGTATCGCTGCCGGCATTGTATGCTTGTATATCGGCATAGAAATGGTTAATGCTGCGCGTTTGCGCTGGGTCAGCTGAGAAAAAGTCATCCACAACTACCCGGCGAGTCTCAACGTCTATCCCAATTGCTTGGAGATCTTCTTTTATCATCGCCTGAGTCTGTTGACGCACTCGGTTGACTGGTGACTGGAACACCATGCGCATTTCGACGCCTGCTTTATCGCGAGTGCCGTCACCGTTGGAATCTTTCCAGCCGGCTTCGTCTAGCAGTGTCTTTGCCAGTGGCGGGTCGTAGCGATGGTAGAGCCTAGGATGGGCATATACTTCAGGAAAGGGCAAAAGTTGGTTGGTGCGCTGGCCTGCATTGCCGTATAGCTGGTTAGCGATCGCATCTCGATCAATTGCATGATCAATTGCTTTACGCACTTTGAGCTCACTCAGAAACGGATGAGGACTATCCACACTTGAGCGCTCTCCTGATTTTGTCACTTTGTTCGGATCAGTTGGATTGAGCATCAAACGCTCTACATAAGCGCCAAAAGTAGCGACTATCTGCCCTTTGCTTGATTTAGACAGGCCAACCCGCTCTTCGATGCTGAGCTGTAGGTTGTGCGCAAAGTCAGCATTGCCATCCTGTAAGACCCGACGCGCCGATACATAAGGCGTCACGCCTCCTTCCAAGGCTACTAATCTAAAAGGGGGTAGGCCATCCCGATATTGCTCATTGGCAGCAAATGTCCACTGACCATCGGCTACTGTAATAAAGCGATAGGGGCCAGTCCCTACCGGCTGAAGGTTTTCTGGGGCCTGACGCACGTTCACGCCCTGCACCTCGGCGAATACATGCCGGGGAATAATCATCCCGTTTTGGCCCGTAAACGGCAGTGCCCAGGAAGGATTTGGTGCTTCAAAGGTAATTTTTACCGTCAGTGGGTCTATCGCCTCTACTTTCTCAATGCCTTCGTAGTACTTGTCAGTCACTGCTGCGACTTTAGGATCGCTGACAAACTCATAGGTAAACACTACGTCTTCAGCGGTAAAGGGCTGACCATCTGACCAGCGGATGTCGGGCTTCAGCTTCCAGATAACCGAGCGGCCATCAGCAGAGATGCCACCGTTTTCAGGGGTAGGAATGAGCGCGGCCAAAACCGGAATCAAATCGCCGTCTGGGGCATAGGTCGCCAGCGGTTCATACACGATTCGGGCCGCTTCAAAATCTTGAAAGCCATTGGCCAGGTGAGGGTTTAACGTAGTCGGAATGCGACTGTAGAGCAGCGTCAAGATGGAGTCATCTCTCCCTGATTCAAGGCCAGTCGCTTCAGTATTTCTGTTGGTATTAGAAATGACCGCAGGATTGGGCGCGCAGCCCGCCAATAGCCCTATCGAAAAGACGAAAGGCACTCCCCACACAGATGCCTTCAACAATGGCCTGGGGATAGATAGCAAAAATCTCATTACAGCGATGCGCTCATAAATACGCGCGAATAAAATCCATAGCTACTAGAGCTGGAAGGCAGTTGAGCGAACAGTTGCCCAGGAGAATCAGCGAGATCTGATGGTCTCATCTAACCGTTGCCAGAGAGCATGCCAGAGAGAGAAAACAGGCGTTCAGCAATCGGATCGGGCGCCGGACGATCCGACATGCGCGCCCAATACTCACTCAAAAAATGCACTTGCCTTAGTCCCACAATCAAATTTAGCCTAAGAATGATCATCTACCACATTACCAGCGGTGGCTTCAGCCCTTCGTTCGCATACAGCCGATTAATTTCCTGGTACAGATGGAACTGCACAATATAGATCCAGCCCGCTCCCAAAAAAGCCAAAAAGCCAAACCAACTAGGAACATCCGGCTCGAACCTGGCCAGCAATAGCGGCATCGCAATGCTCAGGACAAAGGGAAGGATACACACTGTCCCCGACCACGCCTGCTGCCCGTAAGTCTTGAGCTCGTCCTTGAACCATTCACTCGTAATAGCCGTAATACAGCAGCCCGGCAATAACAGACAAAACAATAACCCGAGTGAGTAAGCGAGGCTTACCAACAGTAGACACAGTGGCAGTTAATTGTTTTTGTTCGCCTCTCGTCTGAGCAGATAGTCCAGAAGGCGGTCATGTCGCTGACTCGCGGCAGCCAAACTATCTATACTTTACAAAAAGGTTATTGACCACTTGAACCAACCTGTCGATGTTGACCGTGTTTTGGTCTATGCGCTGAGTCAGCTGGCTAATAGCGGTTGTGTTACGGTCAGTAGCTACCGTGTTTTGCTGCGCTAGTGCAGATGCCTGCAATAGAAAGTCGCCTGCGCTAATGAGCACTTCCTCAGCCCTATCCATTCGACTTTCCAGTCCGTTCAGCCTCGCTTCGGTCATTGGCTTTATACCTTATCTGCTCTTCACCTCAAGTCACTAACTGTTTCCTAAAACAAGACAAGCGCTGACCATCGCCAACGCTTATAAGTCTTGATATACAAATGTTTCGTCAATCGGAGCGACAGGATTTGAACCTGCGACCCCTACTACCCCAAAGTAGTGCGCTACCAAGCTGCGCTACGCCCCGAAGCGTTAATTTGCCTATCAAGAATAGCATAGCCAAGGGGTCACCTAGCAAGCGCTGCGAGAGACCCCCTCCGCTCCAGGCAAAGTAGGTACCCGCGTTAAATGTGTCCTCAAGACAGTCCTCTACACAATCCTGAGGAAATTTGCGGACTGTCCTGAGGACATGCTATGCTTTGAGAGAACAAAGGCTTGAGGGTTTAGGGGGAACGGCTTCCACTGGTGGGTAAAGCCCCTGCTGGCGTACAGATGCCAGAATGACTAAAAGCCCGCCGCTGTTTTTTGTAAGGACGCCCTTTAAAAGACCAGTGGTGCCAGTGCTCACACCATCAGCATCACTACCGACGAACTCACTGACACCACTGCCGCTGTCAACATCCACTGACGACATCGTTTGCCGGTAGATACTCGTTAATTGCCGTTAACGAATATCAAGCGGAGACGCCTATCAGATGAACGATATCAACACACTATAGATGCTAGAGCTGACATTACTGCCAGTTCTAGCATCTATCTTAGCGCTTTGAGACTAACCAAGCTACTTCACCGCCTGAGCGGTAGCCAGCCCGATTGAAGACAAACCCCGCTTCGTAAAATGTCTGCCCATAGCGATTGATTTCCTCCGGATCGAGATCTAGCAGTGCGGCTATCTCTGATGTTCTCAGCTTCCAGCCTTTGTTAACGGCTTTCTCTAGGGATTCGTAATAGGCTAAAGGGTCTCTAGTAGGCTGAAGCTTGGCAGCCATTTCACTGGCGAAAGCGCTGAACAGCTTGAACATATCGGCTTGGTCAATTGAAGATCCTGCGGTCAGTTCTGAGGACTCTCCTGTGGACTGTCCAGGCGAATCTACAGAGGATTGATTGCCGGACGGTCTCAGCCCTTTGCGGGCGGTGAATTCAGCAACGTTGCCACCGACCTGAATGAAATCGTGTAGTTCGTCTAGCAGGGCAATCTGCTGGCTGCTAACGTAGGCGCGGTTACCAATTTTCTCTCGCTCAATTCCCAGGTCGGCCATGCGCTTATAAACAGCGCTTCTGGCCAGTTTGTAGCGGCTGATGAGCTGGTTAACCGGGATTCGATCAATATTGCCACTGCTCATGCCCTACTTCTCCAGATATGCTCAGGAATGTTTGTATATGGTATATCTTCAAGACTGTCCGCAGGATAGATAGGGTGGGGCAGTCAGCTTTGAGTGCTTTAAGAGAATTGCTCTTATGTACTCTGCTTGAAAATAGAGGTGATTTCGGCAGCGATCGCCCGCGTCAATTTCCATACATCTGACTGGCTCAAGGTTAGTCCTGAAGACAGCCCTAAGGAATATCCATTTTCGATGTGGGCAGGTGTCGCATTGCCGCTCATACCCTATCCTCTAGACAATCCTCAGGAAATATACCTACATGATATTCTATGGACTATCCTTAGGACAAGCTTTCTACGGAAAAAATAGTACTTTTGTACTTAAAATTGGTTGTGTAAGGATGGATATGAGGCATGACCTAGCCGCAGGTGTTAACGGGCAGCTCAATCCTGTTTACCTTCTGGTGTCATGGCCTTTATCCAGACTGGTCACAACAAACTGTTAACGGCACAGCCTTTCAGCATCAGCCCCTAACCCGTCCTAGCTACTACCCTAGGGCCTTATTAAAGGCAGTGTTCTACCAGGATGTAACCCCCTCTGAAGCCCTCGGGTGATAGTTTTTCAGCGCCGCAGTCCACTCTTAAGAGAAAGGCTTCAATGGTGCAGATGAATGCGCTATTTGGAGATGAGTTGGCGTTTCAAAGTGGCTCGCGATTAATGAGTTGGCAACAGTGGTCTTCTGTTCCTTTGAGCGATCGCCATCTGCTACCTAATGAGGCAGGCATCTATGTGGTTGCCGATAAGAATCACTTCGTTTGGTATGTCGGCCAGGCGATTGACTTGCAGGGGCGGTGGCTGGGCAGAGGGCATCATCGCTATCCACAGCTCATCCGCACCAATAAGAAGCTGGAGCATCGG
>JBARVU010000339.1:0-41381 GCA_049646425.1 Phormidesmis sp.
AACAACCTTAAAGGCTCAACAGCGCTCTCCTCTTGATTTCCTCGCTCAGGCACTGCAAGCCTATCGTAAAGGACTTCCTAGACCGTCGCTGATCCTAACAATCGGCAGCACCCCCTGAATCTTTACCAAATTTCCATGCTTTCCCATAGCTGGGAGATAGGAAAGGTTTGTCCTTTGGCTGCCTGCCTGAGTAATTCTTTAAGGTCAGCTAAGAGTTGGGTGTTGGGTTCGTGTTCGTCTACCCAGACTAAGCCACTGACGGGATCCTGTAAAACGCTAATTAGCTGTTCCCACAGCGCCAAGGGCACTAACACATCAGTGGGGTCTCCGGCAGCATTGGTAACATATCGAACCTGGCTATCAGGGGATGAATTTGCCATTTTTTCTAGCCATCATACGTGCCTCCATTTTAGCTGGCGCTTCGATATAGAGTTGATTTAATCAACTGCTTTTGGTCGATGAGAGTAGAACGAACAAGCAACCTGCTAGACAAGCGCTAGCCGGACTGGTCGCGAAAGTCGCAAGATTGACCGGCTAGCGCAGCAGGCTGGCTAAGGCATGACATTCTTCTAGCGAAAATTGTTCGGATTCAAGCTGCGACCGGGCGCAGTTGGGCTTTTCAGCGCAGCGCCTGTACCGCCGTCAGCAGTGTCTAGAAAGGGTTTTAGATTGATCCCTGTGCTGGTTGAGGGGGTCGTCGAAGAACCGCCTAAGGGCAGGTTAAACGCCTCGCTGATTTGACCGAGAATGTTGTTGCTGCCATTGCCAGTGTAGGTATTAACGACTGTGGTGGTGTTGCCAGCGTCGGCGAGGGCGAGGTTTTCGAAAACGCGATCGCGCGTCACCACCGGGTTTTGACCGGGGGGAACGGTGAAGACAATTTTGCACAGGCCGGGCGATTGCTCAGTGGTTGCACAGACGACGTCATAGCCATTTTCCATGCCCACCTGGAGTTCGACGAGACCTTCGGGGCGGTAGGATTCTAAGCGCTCACTGATGGTGTAGCAGCGTCTTTCTGCCGTCCAGCCGCCGCCCATTTCGCCGGGAGTGGCCCAGGGGTAGACTGTGTCAGGCTGACTTTCAGGCCGATACATCACAGTATAGGCCCCCTCAGAAAGCTGACACTCGAACCGCGCATCCTCTGGCAGTGAGCTATCTTCAGCAGTAGGCTCTACGTCGGGCAGGGGGTTGGACTCTTGAGCCATACCCGGTGCGGCAAGATTAGTTAGCAGCCCCAGACAGAGGGCACCGCCCACTAGCCGAGCGTGACCGAATTGACTGCGTGAATGCGCCTTGCGAATGTTGCGAGCGTTAACCATGGCTAGGTTCCTTCAAAAGAGACAGTCCAATAGCAATGCGATCAGCCTATCGCGCCGATTAGGCGCTGTGGAATAGCAGTGGACAGTTGTCACAAGGCTGTGGAGTTGTCTGAGCAAGTGACGAGGGAAATACCCTTAAGATAGATCTGACAGCGGATCGCCTAAACCGCAGATCCGCTGGTCTCTGCTCTCTTAGTTTTGAAGTTTTATGGTCAACACGACGGCGTACGGATCTTGGGAGTCGCCTATTACCTCAGAGCTCATCGTCTCCAGCGCAATTCGACTGGGCGCGGTTCAGCTAGATGGCCCGGATATTTACTGGAGTGAGCTGCGGCCAAGTGAGGGCGGAAGGCAGCTCGTTGTGCGCTATGGGCCTGAGGATGTCGCCCTGGCTGAAGGAGACACTGCCACTGATATTACGCCTGCGCCTTTTAATGTGCGATCGCGCGTCCATGAATACGGCGGCGGCGCGTATGTCGTCCATCAGGGAACGGTGTATTTCTCTAACTTCGCAGATCAGCGGCTCTATGCTCAGCGAGCGGGAGAAGCGCCCGTTGCGCTAACGCCCGAGGTAACCCCAGCCGCAGGACTGCGCTACGCCGATATGGTTGTTGACGGGCAAAGGCAGCGGCTAATTTGCGTGGTGGAGGATCATCGGCAGGGGGGAGAAGCGGTGAATGCGATCGCCACCATTCCTCTAGCCGGTGGCTCACCCAAAGTAATCGTCAGCGGTAACGATTTTTACTCATCGCCCCGACTCAGCCTCGACGGCACTCAGCTCGCCTGGATTACCTGGAACCACCCGCAGATGCCCTGGGATGGAACAGAGCTATGGCTGGCAAATGTCACTGACGAGGGCAGCCTGAGTCGTCCACGTAAGCTGGTCGGCAATGTCAAAGAGTCGGTGTGTCAGCCGCAATGGTCACCAGCTGGAGCGCTGCACTTTATCAGCGATGCCACTGGCTGGTGGAATTTATACCGCTGGGAAGGCGAGCGAGGTGAGCCGCTGTTTCCAATGGAAGCTGAGTTTGCGGGGCCGCAGTGGAACTTTGGTCAGAGCAGCTATGGCTTTGAAGACAACACCAGCATTCTTTGCACCTATGTCTACCAGGGGATCACACGGCTGGCCCGGTTTGATACGCTGGCCCGCTCGATGGATGAGCTGGAGATCCCCTACTGCGGCATTGGTAGCTTGCAAATAGGTCAAGGCTTCGCGGCTTTTTTGGCGGCCAGCACCGACAGGCCAAGCGCCCTGGTTCGACTCGACCTGACCACGCTGGAGATGACAGAACTGCGCCAGTCGAGCAGTCTCACGGTTGATCCAGGCTATCTATCGGAGCCGGAAGTGATTTCGTTCCCGACGACTGGCGGATTCAACGCTTATGGGATTTACTACCGGCCTCACAACAAAGACCATGAGGCTCCAATTACCGAGCGTCCGCCGCTGCTGGTAAAGAGCCACGGGGGCCCTACCGCCGCTGCCTCTAGTGCCTTTAATCCGGCCATTCAGTACTGGACAAGCCGAGGTTTTGCTGTGCTGGATGTCAACTACGGCGGCAGTACAGGCTATGGCAGAGCCTATCGCAATCGGCTCCAGCGCAAATGGGGAATTGTCGATGTGGACGACTGTGTGAATGGCGCGCGCTACTTAGTGGAGCAGGATAAAGCGGACGCGGATCGCCTGACGATTGATGGCGGCAGCGCAGGGGGCTACACCACTTTGGCAGCGCTGACTTTTCGCGATGTGTTCAAAGCCGGGGCGAGCTATTACGGGGTGAGCAATATGGCAAGCTTAGCGGAGGAGACGCATAAGTTTGAGTCGCGCTATTTAGATAGTTTGGTGGGGCCATATCCTCAAGAGAAGGCGATATATGAGGAGCGATCGCCGATCAACTCAGTCGATCAGCTCTCCTGCCCGGTCATTTTCTTACAGGGCTCAGAAGACAAGATTGTGCCGCCAAACCAGGCCGAAGAGATGGTAAACGCGCTGAAGAAAAAGGGGATTCCGGTCGCTTATTTGCTATTCGAAGGCGAGCAGCATGGCTTTCGTCAGGCGGAAAATATCAAGCAGGCGCTAGAAGCTGAACTCTCTTTTTATTCCCAGATATTTGGGTTTGCGTTAGCCGACGAGATTGATCCTGTCGAAATTGTAGGAAAGTAAAAGATGACTGAAGAGCGTTTAGACCCTTCGCAGATGGCAGCGTCTATCTGGCAGGTAAAGCCCTGGTGGTGTCAGCCCTGGTCAATTGTGTTGACTGGGCTAGCGATACCTACCGGCTCCTGGCTGTTATTTCAGCGGCTATGGATTACCCTCCCTGTGGCAGGCGTAATCGTTGTTTGGTGGCTGTTATTTTTAGGCTTGGTGCCTGCTCAGTATGCAGCAGCCGTCCGAGACTATAAAGGAGAGTAATTCTACGATGTCTGAAGAGAATGTGTTAGGAACCGCCCTAAAGACTTGTTGTACCGATCCGATGACAGGCTTTTACCGAGATGGAACCTGCCAAACGGGGCCGCAAGACCGGGGCGTGCATGTGGTGTGCGCGCAGCTCACCGAGCCGTTTTTGCGCTACACAAAAGCGCAGGGAAACGACCTGAGCACGCCTCGGCCAATGTATAACTTTCCGGGCCTGAAGCCGGGAGACAAGTGGTGCCTGTGCGCGGCGCGGTGGCAGGAAGCCCTAGACGATGGTGTCGCGCCGCCGGTCGTCTTAGAGTCAACGCACAAAGCCGCCCTTCAGCACGTCAGCCTGGAAGACTTGCAGTCGAATGCTGTTTAGCCGCGACATTTCCCGACGTATCTATGGTCGCTATGCGGTCAGCCTCACTAGCTGCTCAAATCGGGCCACAGATTTCTCAACAATGGCGAGGCTATCTTGCCAGAACTGAGGCTGACTGAGGTCTTTGCCTAGATGGTGCTGTACTAAGTCTTCGGCAGTCATCGTGCCGGTATCGCGCAGTAGGGCCCTGTAGCGTTCGTTAAACTGGTCGCCGTAGGCAGGCTGCTGCGCGTAAATTCCCAGGCTAAAAAGATAGCCAAACAGATAGGGATAGTTGTAAAAGCCCAGACTAGAGATAGAAAAGTGCAGTTTGCTCGCCCAAAAGAGATCGTCGTACTGGCTAAGGGTGTTCTCAAACCACATTTTCCAACTCTCGTCCATCATTTCACAGAGCTGCTGAGGCCGCACCGTACCCACTTTGCGAGCCTCCACTAAGCACTTTTCGAATTCAAAGCGAGCGGGAATATTCAACAGATAGACGGCTGCACTTTGAGCATCTTGCCAGGCGATTTCTAGCTGCTGAGCGGGGGTTGTGGCTTTGTTCATCAGCGCGTCGCGAACCAGGGTTTCGGCAAAAATACTGGCTGTTTCAGCCAGGGTCATCGGGTAGCGGCTTTCAATGGCCGACAGGTCACGCATTACCCAGTTGTGCCAGGCGTGACCTAGCTCATGAGCCAGGATAATGACGTTGTTCATCGTGCCTTCGTAGGTGAGGAAGATACGCGGCTCGCGGGGGTCGGAGAATTTGGTGCAGTAGGCACCGGTAGCTCGGTTAGGGGTGGGCTGGCCGTCGATCCAGCCTTTTTGCGCCATCATGATGGCGAACTCTCCCATTTCGGGGGTGAGCTGGGTAAAGGCGTCGGCGATCAGGGTGATCGCCTCTTCAAACCCAATCACCTCGTCCTTACCAGCCGCAGGCGCAGGCGCCATCGTATCCCAGGGATTCATCTGCGACTGTCCCAACGCCTTGGCCATTGCGGTCAGCGCCCGATGCCCGATCTCCCGGTTTTGGTAAGTTGTGTCCATCAGGGCGTCGAGGGTTTCTCTTTCGATGCGGCTCTGGTGACAGCTTTTGTCGAGATAGTGAAGGGTGCGGTGATGAGAACGTTTCTGAGTCTCTTCCAAGCGCCAGCCGTTAATCGCGTTAAGTCCAGCGGCGACGGCGGGCTGGTGGTCGCTCCAGGCAGCGCGGATGCCCTCCCATGCAGCCTGACGGGTTTCTGATCTGGGGTGGCTAAGCAAATTAGCGGCCTGAGCCAATCCCATAGAGTCCCCCTCAATGTCGCACTTCAAGGTGCCTGCCAGCTCGCTGTAAAGATTGCCCCAGGCATGGAGTCCATTGGTGGCAAGACCAGTGATGAGCTGTTCTTCGGCAACGCTGAGCAGCTGATCTTTGAGCTGGCGGCTGTGGTGGATAGAAAAGGCCGTTTCAGCCAGGTCAGGGGTCGCAATGAGCGCCGTAATAAAGGCGTCACTGGCCCGTAAAAGAAAGACGTTGTAGGGCGTTAGCGCTTCGGAGAGATCGGCGCCGAGCTTTTGCAGGATCGGCATCCAGGTGTTGGCGCTGGCATCCTGGGTATCGGTGCTGAGGGCGGTGTAAATGTAAGTGTTGACGTTACCGAGGCGCTTTTGGAGGTCTTTGCGCTGCTGGTAGACAGTGCGAGCTTGGTCGAGGAGAGCGATCGCTTCGGCAGGATCGAGGGCATCAGCGGTTTCGATGGCTGCCACGAAGGGCCAGCAGGCAGTGGCGATGCTGGCAATGTCGGCTTTGAGAGTTTCTATGGTGGTGGCGATCGCCGGATCGTCAGTCCCGCTAAAAAACTGACTGTTGTCCCAAACTTGAGGGAGAGAAGCTGAAGCGGGCGGGCGAACGGTAGTTTGCATTGTTTTTTAGCCTGTCAGGTGTCAATTGGACTCTAGAATTTCGCGGCGAATACGCTTGAGCGCGCCAAGTACTTGAGGAAGTTCGCCTCGCTCAATCAACAGCGGAAAGGAGCGGGCGTAATGAGGGGTAGGATGGTGAATAAGCTTGACAAAAACGAATTCAGGGCCATTGACGAGCAGACCATAAGCTGGCTTCTCCAGGTTTGGAGCACCGAGCATGTAAGCGAGCGCCTGAGGTAGCGCTAGGAGCACATTGAATCGTGCGTTCTTAGACTCGATGACTAATACCCAAAACCGCTGTAAGGCTACCAACACGTCAATCTTGCCTCTGAAAACAGTATTTTCATCTTCTGCGGCAATCTCGACTGATTCCTCAGTTAGGAGGCTAAAAGGAGCCTGATAGAATTCGGCTAAATCTAGCAGCGGAGAAAGCACGACCATTTTGACTGACTCTTCTGAGAAGGGTTTATCCTCCGCTAAGTTCGTGTAGTTCTTTTGAACGCGCGCTAGCTGCTGCTGCTCAAATTCTGACAAGGGAGGGAATTCTTCCTGCCACTCGTCAAAGAAGTCTTGGTAAGGTACCTTCTGCAAATCAAATTGGTCTTGCAGCGTTTCTAAGCTAATATCTTTGGCCTGGGCAGTTTGAACCATGATTTTCACCAGGGAATTCAGCTAGTTAAACCGGAACAAGGCAGCTTGTCGGTGAAGCAGGCAGCATACACAATAGTATCGGCTAATCACCCGACTCGCACAGACGTAGCACGCTATGAGTAGTTTAATCGGGAAGCCCTTGCAAGGGGGCAAGTACAAGCTAGAAAAGGTGCTGGGTCGGGGTGGGTTTGGCCTGACGTTTCGAGCTCATCAGACCTATCTCGATCAGGTGGTGGTGATCAAAACGCTGCATGAGTCGTTTTGGCATGCGCCGAATCTGAGCGAGTTGCAAAGCCAGTTTCAAGACGAGGCGCGGCGGCTGGCGATGTGCAGCCATCCGAATGTGGTGCGGGTGAGCGACTTTTTTATCGAAGACGGCTTGCCCTACATGGTGATGGACTATATTCCGGGGCGATCGCTCGCCGATATCGTCCTGCCCGAAAATCCCCTGCCGGTCAAAGCCGCCGTAGACTACATTCAGCAGATCGGCAAAGCACTCCAGGCCATTCACAGTAAAGGCTTACTGCACCGTGATGTGAAGCCGCAAAATATCATGATTCATCAGCTGACGGGCGAGGCCGTGCTGATTGACTTTGGCATCGCCCGCGAGCTCACCCAAAATCCGGCTCAGACCCACACCAGTATTGTTTCTGAGGGCTACGCGCCAATTGAGCAGTATCTGCCGAAGGCCCACCGCTCGGCGGCGACTGACGTGTATGGACTAGCCGCAACGCTGTATACCCTGCTGACAGCGCAGGTACCGGTGGCCTCAGTGTTGCGTGATCGCACCCCGATGCCGTCAATCCAGCAGCTCCGACCCGATGTTAAGCCAGAGATGGCACAGGTGATCGCCCAGGGCATGGCGATTGAACTCAAAGATCGGCCTCAGTCAGTCGGGCGGTGGCTGAGCCTCCTGATCGACCACTCGGGCAGAACGGGTAAGACAGGATTTTTTGGCCGCACCCAGAAGCAGGAATGGGCGGATCAAACACCGGCTGGAATTTCAGAAATGCCGACTCAGGTCGCTGCCCCCGCCTACCGGTCAGTGCCTGCGGCAACTACGAACAAAACAGTGGCCATGCCCGTGCCGACGGGATATAGCGATCGCCCACCGGTCAGAAATCGAACCGACAGCAGAGTGACAGCCCGTCCTCAGAAGCAAGGAATTGGCTGCGGGACGCTGTTAGGGATCCTGGTCACTGGTATTTTTGCAGGTGCTGGCTTTTGGCTATACGAGCAGCTAACTCAAGACCCGGTAACGTCTCCTGGGCAAGTGATCCCCATCCCTGAAGACCCGGTCACTGAGCCTGCGCCGCCAGAAGCACCAGATGAGATAGAACCGCCCCCCGCAGACGAAGATGAGCCAGAACCGGTTGAGGAACCCCCGAAGGAGGTGTTACCGCCAGAGCCAGAGAAGCCGCCCAAAGCGACTGAACCGCCGCTGTTACTAGAAGATAGCGGCAACCCAGACAATGCACAGCCAGGAGATACCGGTGATATTGTGCCCGTTCCCGGCTTTCCGCCTGGGGCCTCAGAAGAGGATGTCCGGGGTCGCCTCGGTGAGCCTACCCGAGAGTCGTACGCCAATGGCTTTGACACCAGCGTTTACAGCTTGGTACCTAACCGAGTGGCGTTGGCCTACGCTTACGACCCAGGATCAAGCCAGGTACGTCAGTCAGAAGCGGCTTTTTCTCCAGCAACCGACCGATTAGTGATGCGAGCAACGCTGTTAGGGATGCTAGACGGACGCTCCAGCAAGAGAATAGAAACAGGACTCGAGCAGGTGAGGAAAGGGGAGCGCGAGCGCTTTGAGTTCAAAAAGCAAGGCTTTGAGGGTTCAATAGAGCGCAACAACAACGGCTATGTTCATATCCATGTACAGAATTAAAACTGCACTTGGCGCTTGACGACGCAAGGCGCTTACATTTAGACGGAGGAAGATCGCAAGTCTGTGCTATACACTTTGATCTGTCTAATTTTGCGCAGAGGCACCCCCAATGGCGACAGTTCAGCAATGGCATGCCCTTGATATTGACGAGGCGCTAGCGGAACTGAATGCCGGAACGGAAGGACTCTCCTCTTCAGAAGCCGAACGGCGGTTAGCCGAGTATGGTACGAACGAGCTGAGAGAAACGGCTGGACGCAGCCGCTGGCAAATTTTGCTCGATCAGTTTGCCGATGTGATGCTGCTGATGCTGATCGGCGTGGCGATTGTGGCGGCAGTGCTGGATATTCGAGCCGGGACGTTTCCCAAAGATGCGATCGCCATATCCGCTATTGTCCTGCTCAACGCAGTGCTGGGCTACCTGCAAGAAAGCCGAGCCGAAAAGGCCCTGGCCGGGCTTAAAGTGCTTTCAGCGCCAAACGCTCAGGCGATACGCGACAGTCAGCGGCGGCAAATACCGGCCAAAGAGCTGGTGCCCGGGGACATTGTGCTGCTAGAAGCAGGCGATCAGGTCGCTGCTGACGGAAGACTGCTAGAAGCGGCGACTCTACAGGTCAGAGAATCTGCGCTAACCGGTGAGGCAACCGGCGTCGAGAAGCAGGCAGAAGAGAAGCTATCGGCTGAGATTGAGCTCGCCGACCGCAAAAATTTGGTTTTTCAAGGCACCGAGATTGTGCATGGGCGCGGCAAAATGCTGGTGACGCGCACCGGCATGGAAACCGAGCTAGGCCGCATTGCCACCATGATCCAGTCGGTGTCGGTACTGGCAACGCCCTTGCAGCGGCGGCTGAAGCAGCTGGGCAATACGCTGGTCATTGGCTCGCTGACGCTGGTGACGCTGGTAGTCGTAGGCGGGACCCTGGCGATGGGGTGGTCTGCCTTTGAAGAATTACTGACGGTGTCGCTGAGCATGGCGGTCGCGGTCGTACCGGAGGGATTACCGGCGGTGATTACCGTGTCGCTAGCCCTGGGGACTCAGCGGATGGTGAAAAGGCATGCGCTGATCCGCAGGCTGCCCGCCGTTGAAACCCTGGGTTCGGTCACGACTATCTGCTCGGATAAAACCGGAACGCTAACCCAGAACAAAATGGTGGTGCAGTCGGTGCATGTGGCCGGGCTGCCGCACGAGCGTGATTTACAGGTGAGCGGCGAGGGGTATGCCCCAGAAGGCGAATTTCTGCTGGCAGGCAGAGCGATCGCCCCTCTAGAGAAACCCACCCTAGCTTTACTGTTGATGACCTGCGCCCTGTGCAACGACGCCGCCTTGCAAACAGAAGAAGATTCCAGTGGAGAGCGGCAGTGGGCCATTGTCGGTGACCCGACAGAAGGAGCGCTGGTAACGCTGGCTGCAAAAGCAGGGCTAGAAAAAAGCCAGCTAGAGTACGAGTTTCCCCGGCAGGCGGAGTTTCCGTTTTCTTCTGAGCGCAAGCGCATGAGCGTCGTGGTTGAAGTGCCCAAGGGCAATCAAATCGGGATTGACGCACCCTATGCGGCGTTTGCGAAAGGGTCAGCTGAACTGTTGTTGGACTGCTGCAACCGGCTGGGCAGCAGCGGCCAGTCGCTCTCTGAGGAAAGTCGAAAAGAGATTTTAAAGCAGACTGAAGCGCTCGCTGCCCAAGGTGAGCGCGTATTGGGGTTTGCCTATCGCCCTCTGAACCAGCTAGAGGATGTGATTGAAGAGGCGATTGAGCGGGACTTGATCTGGCTGGGGCTAGCGGCCATGATCGACGCGCCCCGTCCGGAAGTGAGAGAGGCGGTAAAGCGCTGCTTAAAGGCAGGCATTCGACCGATGATGATTACCGGCGACCATCCGCTCACTGCTAGAGCACTGGCGATAGACTTGGGGATGGCAGATGAGCAGGCGGAGGCCCTCACCGGACAGAAGATCGAGGCAATGAGCCAGGCCGAGCTAGAGTCAGCGGTGAAATCGGTAAGCGTGTATGCGCGGGTGTCGCCGGAGCATAAGCTGCGGATCGTGCAGGCCCTGCAGGCGCAAAAGCAGATTGTGGCGATGACGGGAGACGGTGTGAACGACGCGCCCGCCCTCAAGCAGGCAGATATTGGCGTGGCGATGGGTATCACTGGCACAGATGTGAGCAAAGAAGCCAGCGATATGGTGCTGCTAGACGACAACTTCGCTTCGATTGTAGCGGCAACCGAAGAAGGCCGCGTGGTCTATGACAATATCCGCCGGTTTGTGAAGTACATTCTTGGCTCAAATATCGGCGAAGTGATTACGATCGCCCTCTCTCCACTCCTGCTGCCGATTGTGGCGGTGCCGCTGACACCCCTGCAAATCCTCTGGATGAACCTGGTCACCGATGGCTTCCCGGCCCTGGCCCTAGCGATGGAACCGCCAGAGCCTAATATGATGAGCCGTCCGCCTCACGATCCTGAAGAGAGCATTTTTGCGCGGGGGCTAGGCTGGTACATGCTGCGAGTCGGCATTGTGTTTTCGATTTTAGCCATTTCGCTGATGCTGTGGGCCTACGGCTATACTCACAGCACTTCTGGGAATCCTGAGCGCTGGAAGACAATGGTCTTTACCATGCTGTGTCTGTCGCAGATGGGCCATGCGATCGCCGTCCGCTCTGACCGGCGCTTAGCCGTAGAGATGTCTCAATTTTCCAATCCTTACGTGCTGCTAGCGGTGGTAGTGACGACGATATTGCAGCTGCTGCTCATTTACCTGCCGCCCCTGCGGGATTTCTTTGGTACCCACTACCTCTCACTGACCGAGCTGATGGTCTGTGTCGGGTTCAGCCTGCTCTTGTTTGTGTGGGTTGAGCTAGAGAAACTATTTATCCGGGCTAGAACAGCGACGAAGTAACTGCTAGGAAGCCCGCAACAAACCCTATGACAGTTGTAAGCCGCTCAGTATGACCTTATTATTTTGCTATTGCTTCAGTAGAACTTGTGTATTAGTCATATCGATGGGTGAGCAATCACATCGAATATCAAAGTTTTCCTCTAAGATGTAACCGTTGTCCGGTTGGCCGCTATGAAGTCTCGACTCCCCGACCCTAATCGCTATAGATCTATGCCGACGCGGCGCGATCGCGCTAAAACTCAGCGATCGCCGATTGTCCGAGCTTTGCAGCTACTGGCCATCTCCGCCACAGGCGGCGCAGTGATCGTGGCAGGCTTAGCCGGGCTGGCCTTCTGGCGGTCGGGCAGTCGGTTTATGACCGGCGTGAAAATGGCCCTGACCCCGCAGCCCCCCGAGGAAACGGTCGATGTGCGCACGGTTGTGGTCGAGCAGGTGCGCAACGTCAGCGAGCTGACCACAGCTGTCTTTACGATGGAGGCGGTGGTGCCGACGCAGAGCGATCGCAAAATCGGCGACTACACCATCGGCAAAACCAACCTGCTCTACATTGCCTACGGTGAGACCCGCGCAGGGGTGGACTTGAGCGAACTTAAAGCGACCGACGTCAGCACCTCTGAGGAAGGCAAGCGTGTCAAGCTAGTGCTGCCGCCGCCCCAGCTGTTTGGGACCGCAATAGACGTTGAGCGCTCTGATGTATACGACTACAGCCGAGGATTTCTGAACCTGGGGCCAGACCGAGCCCCCCAACTACAGGCCGCCGCAGAGAAAGAAGCTGTCTCAGAAATTGAGCAGGCCGCCTGCGATCAAGATATCTTGACCCAGGCAAATGACCGGGCCGAACTTGTCGTGAGTCAGCTTCTCCAGACCACGGGCTTTGAAGAAGTCATCGTCGAGACCTCTCCTCGCACAAGTGCAGACTGTAAGGCGCAGCGCTAATCCTCAGCGGATCATTCGTAAAACAGAGATGCAAACCATAAAAATCCCCCCCGCCATCTAGGCGAGAGGGAAAAATAGCACAAGACATTCAGTTAAGAGCGAAGCTGCACAAGCATTTAACTAAAATTGAACCAAATCGGCTAAGTCGATTCAAACCCTATGAGGGGCTACGGACTACTGAACTGGCTCTGCGGCATCGAGGTCGGCGTTGGCCTCAGGTGCGGGCGGCAGCATCACCCGGTCAATCACATGGATGACACCGTTGCTAGCTTCGATGTCTGCTAGCAGAACATTTGCGTTGTTGATGGTGACAGTCTCATCGACGGCAACTGCCAAATCGCTGCCTTCAACGGTGGTAACGCTGCCGGTTTCTAAGTCAGTCGACAGGACTGCACCTGGAACAACGTGGTAAGAAAGGATCTGCACGAGCAAATCTTTGTTCTCAGGCAGCAGCAGCTGCTCAACGGAACCAGCCGGAAGGTCTGCGAAAGCCTCGTCCGTAGGAGCAAAAACAGTATAGGGGCCTTCACTACCCAAGGTCTCGGCCAGATCGGCAGCATCCAAAGCAGCCGCTAACGTATCGAAGGAATCGCTATTGCCTGTGAGTTCGGCAATGGTATAGCTAGCGGTGTCCAGTTCTGGTTCAGCCGCTTCAACAGTCTCTTCTTCCGTCGGTTCAGTCGCTTCAATTGCCTCTTCTTCCATCGGCTCAGTCGCTTCGATGGATTCCGCTTCCATCGGCTCGTCAGCGACAGGCATTTCCTCGACCGGTTCTTCAGCGACAGGCATTTCCTCAACCGGCTCGTCAGCGACAGGCGCTGAGAGAGAGTCAGTATCAGTGGAGCCCAGCCGCGACTCTGAAGGCAGGGTCTCGAGCAATCCACTGAGCGTAGGGGCTTCTTGGGCGGCGCTAGGAAGCGCTATAAACGCACCGGCACTGCTGGCGACTAGGCCAACCATGAAGCTTTTGATAAAACGGGGGTTAACGTGCATACAACCTCTAAATTTAAATCTTTGGGGTCTGTCTTTCTGTCTTGTTGATAAGTAGCCTGTCTGCCTGGTGAGGTAGACTCGCCACACGAACCACAACTGGCCGCATGGTTACGCTACATTACTTCACCTAAATTCGTAAAGGGTTAACTAAAGTTCATTAAGCTCCTACAAAGCTTATCGAAGAATTGGTCAGATGAATGTTCACAGGTTGGGTAGATGTCTGTTCGACTCAAAAGCGTCAAGATAAAGTCGCTCGACAAAATCTGGTTGGTTGGCGCTCATATCAGGAAGGGCAAGCCCTGACTACAGGAGTGATGCAGCGTCCGTGATTTTACGCAGCAGTGGGCCTATATAAAGGAGAAATTCGTATGTTAGAACTGCATCAGTTCGAGGCATCTCATTACAGTGAAAAGGTACGGCTGGTCTTGGATTACAAGCAGTTGCCCTACAAGACTATTGAAGTTACCCCAGGCATAGGCCAGATAGATCTCTATAGACTGTCCGGTCAGCGGCAGGTACCCGTGTTAAAAGACGGGGATGAGGTGGTTTCGGATTCGACGGCGATCGCCCGCTACCTGGACAAGAAATATCCTGAGCGCCCCCTAATTCCGCACGACGCTAAGCAAAAGGGCCTCTGCCTGATGATGGAAGCATGGGCGGATGAGTCGATTGGGCTGAATGCCCGCAAAGTGATGATCGGCGCGTTTAACCAGCACCCTAACTTTCGCACAGCGCTGCTGCCGATCTCTACCCCAGATTTGGTCAAGAACGTGGTTAGTTCTGTGCCGGGAGATGTCTTGAGCTTGCTGGGCACGGGGGTTGGCTTGGGCCCGAGTGCCGTGAAGTCAGCGACTGAAATCTTGCGCCAGGATCTCGAAGCGCTCTGTCTAATTTTGGCGACTCAGCCTTACCTGTGCGGCGAGCAGCCCGCGCTGGCAGACTTTGCCGTCGCCGGTCTATCGATGTATCTCAAGTTTCCGCCCGCGACCTATGTTGACCTGCCGGTCGGTATCTGTGACAAAGGCGTTCCTGGACTGGCAGATGATCCGGCATTCAGCGCCTTCTGGCTCTGGCGCGATCAGCTCTACGCCGATTTCCGCCAGCGGCGCAGCGGTGGGCCAATTGCTGGAGCGCCGACAGTGGGGCCGGTCGCGATTGGTATTGACTAGCCGCGCTGAAAAAGTGAACTCCTGATAAATAGGGAGTGCAGCGATCGGGTAGGGTGAGCATAGCCTGGTATTTGCAGCCCAGACAGGGACGGTTATAGAGATGAGTGTGATCGCAGCTCGGCTGAGTGACGTTTTAGGGGCAGATCAGGGGTTCGCTTGGTCGACGATCACCCCTACCCAACAGCAGCAAATCATGGCGGCGCTGGCGACTGAGCAGCCCCCTAGCTACCTGGCACTACCAGATACCGTCGAAAAACTGGCTCAGGTGATGGCTTTAGCCACTGAGAACGGCTGGCGAGTGCTGCCGATGGGACAAGGCAGCAAGCTCAGTTGGGGTGGCCTCGCCGAAGGTATCGATGTGGTGGTCAGTACGGCCCGGCTAAACCAAGTGATAGACCACGCAGTCGGCGATTTTACGGTGACTGTCGAGCCTGGCTTAAAAGTGGCCGACTTACAGCGAACGCTAGCCGCTAAGGGTCAATTCTTAGCTATCGACCCGGCGTTCGCGGAACAAGCGTCGGTCGGCGGCGTCGTGGCTACTGCCGATACAGGCTCTCTAAGACAGCGCTATGGTGGGCTGCGAGACATGCTGATTGGAGTGGCTTTTGTACGCTACGACGGCGAGGTTGCTAAGGCAGGGGGGCGGGTCGTCAAAAATGTGGCGGGCTATGACCTGATGAAACTCATGACTGGTGCTTACGGCAGCTTAGGAGTTTTGAGCGAACTGACGTTCCGGCTGTATCCGGTGCAGGCAAGCTCACGTACCGTCGTCTTAGCAGGTGGAACCGATGCAATTGGGCAGGCCGCCACAGAGATCCGACTATCGGGTCTGACGCCGATCACACTCGATATTTTGTCTGAGGGTCTGGCCCAAAGTTTAGCCTTCTCAGCGCCGCCGGCTGGTCAAGTCCAGTTAAGACTGGTAGCGCGATTTCAGGGCGTTGCCGCTGGTGTAGATGAGCAGACAGCGCGGCTGCAAGTGATCGCAGCGGTTCACAGTTTGAGCTGCCAGTCACTAGAGGGAAGCGCTGACGATGACTTTTGGCAGCGTTCTGGTGACCTAATCAAGCCTGAGTCAGTACTGGCCAAAGTGGGCATGCGGCCCAGTACGATTCCGGCCTTTTTGACCCTGCTATCAGTGGCAGTACCAGGCGGGCAGGCCAGACTGCATGGCAGTAGCGGACTTGGCTGGATGCAGTTGACCGCTCAAGAAGACCTAGCCAGTAAACTTGAGGCTTTGCGATCGCACTGTCAAAAAAACGGCGGCTTCTTGACCCTCTTACAGGCACCCAAATCGCTGAAGCAGGCGATAGAGGTATGGGGCTACAGCGGCAATGCGCTCGGCGTGATGCGTGAGATTAAGCAAAAGTTTGACCCGGGGCGATCACTCAGTCCCGGTAGATTTATCGGTGGGCTATGACCTGCATCTTCCAGACGATTCTCTCTCTTAAGGCATAGAGAAAACCTATCGATAGCTATAAAAAAATCACCCTAGACCTATTACGCAGAGAAAACGCTCCGTCTAACCCTTACGATCAAAAGTGACTAAAAATTAGGTGGAGATTTTCCCTATGAGCATGACTTTGAAAGTACCTTCGATCAAATGCGAAGGCTGCGGAGATACGATTACTAAAGAGATTAAGGTTCACGATGACCAGGCGACTGTAAAAGTCGATATCCCAAATAAGACCGTAGAAGTCGATTCAGAGATGTCTGAAGAGTCCGTAAAAGAAGCAATCACAGCCACAGGGCACGAGGTTGCCTAGCTTGCCGGGAGTATCGGCCAGTTAAGACGCCAGTCAAATGCACAAGCTAATTGAGATTACAGATGTCATTACGCCAGTGGCTATGGCTGAGTTTGCTGGCCTTTCTGTGGGGCAGTGCGTTCATTCTGATGGAGGTCGCACTGCCTACGTTTTCCCCGCTGCTGATTGTAACGGGCCGGATGAGTATAGCTGCGATCATCCTCAATGGCGTGCTGTGGTCTCAGCGAGAGCGCTGGGCAAAGATGATGGCGCTGCCGCGATCGCTCTGGCTCAAATGCGGCGCCCTCAGCCTGATTAACAATCTGCTGCCGTTTGGCCTGGTGGTATGGGGACAGCAGTACATCAGCGCTAGCCTGGCCTCTATTTTGATTTCGACTGCACCCCTATTCACCGTGGTGTTAGCGGTGTTTTGGGAGAAAGAGCGGCTGACGCGGACGAGCGGAGCAGGCGTATTTTTAGGATTTTCGGGTGTCGTCGTGCTGATTGGCCCGGAAGTCTTACGCGGATTCGATCTCAGAGGGCTTGGCGAGGTCGCCTTGCTCGCAGCGGCGCTGGCCTATTCGCTCTCGGGCTTTGCCGGCAGACGCTTTAGACACGTTCCCGCTCAGCTCGTCTCTACGATGACAGTCACTATGGGAGCGCTGATCATGGTGCCGCTGGCCCTGTTTTGGGGAGACCCGGCGATTGAGTGGCAGTGGCCTGCCGGGTTGGCGATGCTAGCGCTAGGCGTATTTCCGACAGCGATCGCCTATTTAATTTACTTTTACCTGCTCGCCGAGGCCGGTGTGGTCAAAACATCTTTGGTATCGTTTTTAGTGCCGCTGAGTGCTTTACTGCTCGGCTCGCTCTTTTTGCAAGAGCGATTGGATGGCCAAGCGATCACGGGGATGACCCTAATCTTGTCAGGGCTAGTTGTCATTGATGGACGACTGTTGCGTAGGCTGAGTAGCTAGCCTTTCAATTTTGCCTAGCTCTGAGCCTTTCCGGGCTTTCACCCTCACAGATATCCCTATCCCCCACTCCCCCTCCCATGCCTAAAAACATTGCGGTCAAATGTCCTCAGTGCCAGCGCATCTATATCGACTGGTACACCCCGGCCATCAATCCTCAGACAGACTCTGGGCCAAGCACTATCTGCTCCAAGTGCGGTCACCGATCACAGCTCGGTGACTTGACCGAGAAGGGCGGCGTTTTCCAGCAATTAAACTCCAGCAATTAAACTAAGGTACTGCCAAGAAATTATCCCCCCCGTCAGCAATGAGCAAACCAGGGTGAATTTTTTTGACTTCAACACTCAATAGTGAGTTTTCAGAGCGCTGATTTCAAGGGCAGAGGTGCTATTCGGTCGGGGCCTCTGGCAACGGCGTTGCGCCATCGCCGATACCGCCATCGGGCTCTACCGGCATCGGGCCTTCGGGAACAGCGGGGACATCAGGATCGACGGCAGGATCAGGCGGGGTCACAAGCGGTTCGGGCTGAGGAATCGGCACCTCTCCGGTAAAATACTGAGCCTGTTCGCGCAAAGAGGTGGCAGGGCCAGTTTGACCTTGCTGCTCTAGCAGATCAGCTGCCTTTAAGTAGTCGGCGACCACTGAATCGATTACCTCGCCGGGCAGATCGCTCGGGCCAGCAATATCGACAGAAGACGTTAGGTAAGCGCGGTTGATTGTGGCCTCGGCTCGGCCTAAGTAAGCGCTGGGGACGGTGTCATCCAGGGCGATCGCAGCGGTATAGGCTTCAATAGAATCGTCATAGTCTTCTGAGACAGAAAGATCGTAGGCACGGCTAAAGACCTGCTCATACTCACTAGCAGGGCGAACTTCGATTTGGTAGCTGCCGCCCTGACCTGAGAAAGAGCTGGCGATCGCGCTGTATGTCCCGCTTTCGGGCAGCTCGATCACAATTGTAGAGTTCAGCGTACCCCCGTAATCATCATTCGAAGTCAAGACCTCGCCATCAGGGCCTTTGAGCAGCAAGACAGTGTCAAATTCTTCGCTCTTGAGCTCAATTGTCATCGACTGGCCCATTTCGCCGTCAAAAGTATAGGTATCTTCCATGGGGGCAAGCGAGCCCTCTTGCTGCAAAAGCGCCTGGGCCAAAGCCGCTTTGTGAGCAATGACGATGCTGCCAGTTAATACAGCCGCTGCCATCAGCCCTTGCTTCACTCGGCGAGTCGAGGGGCCGGAGAAGTTCCCTGGGGTAAATTTCATAGCTCAGATATTTCCTATTAATTTGACAGGCTGATGTCCGCATCACCCTACTTCATACATCCGTATTAGACAAACTCTATGACAATTGTGGAGGGGCACTGATATCTTGTGGGACACTACAGTAGCTGTCTCGAACGAGGCGCTTGATATGCTTTTAGTGAGAACGGCCAGGCCAATGCTCAAAATACTTTTAGTGCTGGCGTCGACAGCTGGGTTAGTGCTAGGAACCGCAAAGGCAAGTTGGGCGCAGACCGAGCCCGTACCCGCAGATATCATGCTCGCAGGCCCAGAGCTTGCAGAGATTCCCGAAGAAGTTTTGAGAACGGAGATCATTACTGCGGCGCGATCACCGTTGACTGGAGAGCCCCTTAATGCTGCCGAATATGCCCAATTGCTCGAAGAACTCGAAGCGCCCGCAGGGGATTCCCTAGTCAATGAACAAATTCGCTACCTTGTTTTTCTCTTACAGCTAAGGCGCTCTGTTCGGCCCATTTTGCCCTTCCTTTGACCCGTTCCACGATTGAGGCGATTGAAGGCGCTTTTGGTTAGCTCGCTCCGCACCAAGCAGATCCTCAAAGGTTAGCTTTTGACGAAAAGTCGCTTTAAAGCCACTACGTTTTGTTAAGCTTACAAACATATCAAAGCCCCTTGAATATTCGGTCGAGCTGCCCATAGCCAAAAGTGATCGCAAACTCTAAGCTCATAAAACTAGGACTCAAAGCCATAGCGCTTCAGAGTGCAGAGCAGCGATTAATTGATTGGCGATAAAAGCAGCACTTCTCATACTTAGAACTTACGCAGACTCAGGTGATTTATATGTCGTCAACGATTGCTCTAGAGCAAATTGAGCGGATTGTGTGGAACCAGCACCAAAACCCCTTCGAGGTATTGGGGCCACATTCTACAGAGCAGGACGGCAAGCAGGTTTGGGTTGTACGCACTTATCTGCCCAGTGCCGATGCGGCCTGGGTGCTCTTACCTGACGCCCGCAAAGAGTACGCTATGCGCAACGATCAGCATCCTCAGTTCTTTGAAGCTGTGATTGACGAAGAGGAGCTGATCAGCTACCAGATTCGCTACAAAGAAGGGGCTTGCGAGCACGTCATTTATGACCCCTATGCCTTCAAGTCGCCGGTGATGACAGATTTTGATGTGCACCTCTTTGCGGAAGGGAAGCACCAGCGCATTTACGAAAAAATGGGCGCACACCCAACCGAGCAAAAGGGGATCTCAGGCGTTTACTTTGCCGTATGGGCACCCAATGCGCGTAACGTATCTATTATCGGCGATTTCAATAGCTGGGATGGCCGCAAGCATCAGATGCGTAAAGGCGGCGGCGGTATTTGGGAGCTGTTTATTCCCAGTCTCAAAGCGGGCGATGCTTATAAGTACGAAATTAAGAATCAGGACGGACATATTTACGAAAAGTCTGACCCTTACGGCTTTCAACGGAAAGTGCGACCTGATACGGCCTCTGTCGTAGCGGATCTGGACGCTTATTCCTGGCAGGACAGTGAATGGATGGAGCATCGCCGCCAAACCGAGGCGATGAGTCAGCCCATCTCTGTATACGAGGTTCATCTAGGATCGTGGCTACATGCCCCGTCAGCAGAACCTGCTAAGCAGGCAGATGGGAGTGAGGCGCCTGTTGTGACGGTGGCTGATCTTAAGCCTGGGGCACGGTTTTTGACCTACCGGGAGCTGGCGGCAAAGCTCATTCCTTATGTCAAGGAGATGGGCTTTACCCATATCGAAGTGCTGCCGGTGGCAGAGCACCCGTTTGATGGCTCTTGGGGCTATCAGGTAACCGGCTACTTTGCGCCGACTTCGCGCTACGGCAACCCGGAAGACTTTATGTACTTTGTCGATCAGTGCCATCAGCACGGCATTGGGGTGATTGTCGACTGGGTGCCGGGACACTTTCCCAAAGACGCACACGGTCTAGCTTTCTTCGACGGTACTCACCTATACGAACATGCTGACCCCCGGCGCGGTGAGCACAAAGAATGGGGCACGCTTGTCTTCAACTATGGTCGCCACGAAGTCCGTAACTTCTTGATTACCAATGTGCTGTTTTGGTTCGACAAGTATCATATCGACGGAATTCGGGTCGATGCGGTGGCCTCAATGCTGTACCTGGACTACAACCGTAAGCCGGGGGAGTGGGTGGCCAATGAGTATGGCGGCAGAGAAAATATTGAGGCGGCAGAGTGCCTGAAGCAGGTCAACCACGTTTTGTTTAGCCACTACCCGGGGGCGCTGTCGATCGCGGAAGAATCTACCTCCTGGCCAATGGTCTCCTGGCCAACCTATGTGGGCGGCTTAGGCTTCAACTTGAAGTGGAACATGGGCTGGATGAATGACATGCTCGATTACTTCGAGATGGATCCCTGGTTCCGGCAATTTCATCAGAACAATATTACCTTCAGTATCTGGTACGCCTTTAGCGAAAATTTCATGCTGGCGCTTTCTCACGATGAGGTCGTGCACGGCAAGGCCCACATGATCGGTAAGATGCCGGGCGATGACTGGCAGAAGATGGCGAATTTGCGATCGCTCTACGCCTACATGTTTGCCCATCCCGGCAAGAAGACGCTGTTTATGGGCATGGAATTTGGCCAGTGGAGTGAGTGGAACGTCTGGGGCGATCTGGAGTGGCATCTCTTGCAATTTGAGCAGCACAAGCAGCTAAAGCACTGCGTAGAGCGGCTGAACTACCTGTATCGCCGGGAGCCCGCGCTGTACACCCAGGACTTTTCGCAAGAAGGGTTTGAGTGGGTAGATTGCAGCGACAATCGCCATAGTGTGGTGTCGTTTATTCGCTACGACCTGGAGAGCAAGGACTTTATTTTGACGGTGTGCAATTTCACGCCGCAGCCACACAGCCACTATCGGGTCGGCATTCCTGAGCAGGGCTATTACCGAGAGATCTTTAACAGCGACGCGCGTGAGTTTGGCGGGGCCAATATCGGCAACCTTGGCGGCAAGTGGGCAGAGGAATGGACGTTCCACAGCCGGCCCTATTCGCTCGATCTGACCTTGCCACCGCTGAGCGTAATTATGCTAAAGCTAGACGCGCAGAAGACTGAGGCTGCCCTGGGAGGAAATAGCGAAAGCAATTAGCGCACTAACTGCTCATTGCGATGTTAGGCAGCATTCTCTGGATTGTACTGGTTGGCTTTTTTGCTGGGCAGATCGCTCAGCGGCTCAAGCTACCCGCGCTGGTTGGCATGGTGCTGGCGGGTATTTTTCTGGGGCCGCAGTTTGGCAATGCGATTGGCCCGGGTGTGCTGGGCGCGGCGGATGCTTTGCGGGCGATCGCCGTCATGGTCATCCTGATGAAGGCCGGACTCGGGCTAGACCGGGAGAAGCTAGCCCAGCAGGGAACGGTAGCGCTGCGGCTGGGATTTTTACCGGCCACTGGTGAGGCAATCGTCATTGCCTTGGCCGCGATGTGGCTATTCCAGTTCGACTTTTTGACCGGGCTGCTCTTGGGCTGTATTATCGGCGCTGAGTCTCCGGCGGTGATCGTACCGGGAATGCTGCGGCTGAAAAGCCTGGGGTGGGGGGTAAAAAAAGGCATCCCAGACGCGATTTTGACCGGTAGCGCGCTTTCGGATGTGCTGCTGCTACTGGTGTTTAGTTTATTGCTAGCCTTTTTATCTCAGGCTGGCACGGCAGCAGGCTTTTCCTTGCTGGGCGGTTTTACCCTGAGCCCACTTCAGCTATTGCCTTTTCAAGTGGTGATGCAAATTGGCTTAGGAGTATTGCTCGGTGGAGTCACAGCTCGACTGCTGGTATTGCTGCTGGCCGAGCAGAATTGGACGCAGAATGCGGTTCAAGATTCCTTAGTGGCGGCAGGGTTTGCTCTACTGCTAGTCGTACTAGCTGAACAAGCGCCCGTATTTTCAGGTTACCTGGCGGTGATGGCAACCGGTTTCTTCTTGGTAGAGCTGGATGCGCCGCTGGCACGGCGACTGAGAGGTGGGTTCAACAGCTTGTGGACGGTTGCTGAAATCGTTTTGTTTGTGCTGCTGGGCGCGAGCGTTCAAATTTCTGTGCTGGAGAATACCTTACTGGTCGGGCTGGTTTTGCTGGCGATGGGGACATTGGGAGGGCGATCGCTCGGCTGGTACCTCTCGACGGTAGGCAGCGATTGGACCGCTAAGGAGAGATTGTTTTTGCTGCCCGGAAACTCTGCTAAAGCGACGGTACAGGCGGCAATTGGAGCCATTCCGCTAGCGCAAGGAATTGACGGTGGCGAGATTATCCTGGCGATTTCGGCGCTGTCAATTTTGGTCACGGCACCTTTGGGTGCATGGGCGATTCCGACCTTTGCGCCCAAGCTATTGGCGCGCGATGAGGTCGATCCGACTAAAGTAGCGGTGGATCGTGAAGTTGTTCTGCTCGCTGCTGTCGACACTTCCGAGCTCTCTGGTCAGGTGCTGACCCAGGCGGCGGAGCTGGCGCGCCGTAGCGACGGTGCGATAGTGGTATTGCACGTTTTTCAAACAGACAGCTTCCAGGCAGGCAGCGGCTCATCTGGTCATGAAGACATCCAGCAACTGCGCGAGCAGGCCCAAAAGCGACTGGCAGATATTCGCTATCAGTTCATCACCGCCAGTGGGCCGGTGGCTGGCCAGATTATCCATACTGCGGCAGCCTACGGGGCGAGTGAAATTGTCATGGGCAAGCGAGGCCATCGCTCTTTTCGTGAGGCGCTCGTGGGTTCGGTTTCCCAAGCTGTGCTAGCGACCAGCTTACTGCCGGTTGTGATTGTTGAAGACAGCGAAGTAAGCGTGAGTAGAAAACAAAAAACAACATAGCTCCCCTAGTGCAAAAAGCAGCAGGGGAGCTATGTTGAATTTGGCTTACCAGGTGACTGTTAAAGCCGCCCTAGATTGCGGAATAGAAAACCCGTAGGTAGTCCTAAAGTAACTACTCAGGCTATGATAAAAAACTGTTGAAGTCCAGCCAGCCAGCGTTCTAGCGAATATAACGAAAAACGAGTTCTCAACAAGCCGAGTCAATTTAGCTCTATTAAGAATTTTCAGGTTTTTTTCTTTCAAATTGAATTCTTGATCGCTAGGGGTAGCGTTTTCAGAATTGTTGAAATCTAGATATAGAGCCTGGGTAGTTACACCGTTTCATCAATACTATCCGTTGGGGGAAAGGTGCGGCAGAATTATTCTCCTTACGACAAAATTGTTCGACACAGTTGTTTGCTGGCTCGACTGAATTTACAGTTCATTACGGAATGGCCCGATTCCCTGTCATCAGAGCAATGCTGATCGATTTGTTGGGCGCTGGCCTCATTTCGTTTTTACTGAACGGTTTAAACTACAGTTGAGTCAATAGATACGAGCTGACGAGTCCAAGCGATGAAACCGCTGGCAGGTCACAGGTGATGACAGTGGAAAAACCACCTTTAGAAGTTCATTTGTTAGGTGACTTTTGCCTGACGTATCGAGGCGAAACAGTCACCGGGCTGCGGGGGCGATCGCGGCAATTACTCGCCTACCTGATTTTACTGCGTCAGTCCCCCCAACCTCGCCGCCGCGTCGCCGCCGCCCTCTGGCCAGAAACCCCCACCAGCCAAGCGCTCACGAACCTCCGCAAGGAACTTCACTATCTGCGTCAGGCCGACTCACCCATCAACCAGCTACTGGAGGTTACCCCAAAAACTCTATATTGGCGGCCTCAAGTCCTCTGCTATGTAGACATTGACAGCTATGAGGCAGCCCTGGCAAGCGCTGAGGAATCTGAGGGAGAAATAGCTGTCTTGGCGCTAGAAACGGCGCTCAGTGCCTACCGGGGTGAGCTTTGGCCGGACTGCGACGCTGACTGGATATACCCTGAACGAGTCCGAATTCAGCAGACCTATATTCGCGCGTTGGGCCAAATTACCCGGCTGCTTCACTCCTCAGGTGAAACTGCCAAGGCTATTGGCTTTGGGCAGCGGTGGCTGCAAGCCGATTGCCTGGATGAAGGGGCGACGCAAACTTTGATGAGGCTCTACGGAGAGGCGGGCGATCGCGCCACTGCCCTACGGCTGTACCACCAGTGCATGAGCGCCCTCCAAACCGAGCTAGGCGTGAGTCCTAGCCCGACTACCGCTGACATTTATCAGCAGCTATTGATGGGTGATGAGGCTGGGTCAGCAAAGATCGCTAAGGAATCTCCGAAGACGGTATTGAGGCTTTCGGCGCGATCGCTTCTGCCCCTATCAGCGTCCTCTACCGTGATGGTGGGGCGAGATACGCTCTTTCAGCAGTTGCAGGATTGGCTGTTGGCACCCGCAGACAATGCAGCCCCTCTGCTGCTGTTGACCGGGGAACCTGGCATCGGCAAAACTCGGCTGCTGGAGGCCCTGGCCCACTCAGCCGTTCACCATCACTGGCAGCTCTGCTGGGGGCGTGCCTTTGCCGCCGAACAACTGCGCGCCTACGGGGTCTGGATAGATCTGCTGCGAACCGCACCCTCAGATTGGGCAACAGACTTTGGCGTCGTGCTGTCTGAAAGCGCGCAGGAAAGGCTAGGTCATTCTCCGGAGCGGCTGCGCCAACGTGGACAGCTCCTGGATATTATCGTGCAGGGCTTGGCTGAAAGCTTCAGTCCGGCACACCCCTTGTTGTTGCTATTCGATGATATTCAATGGTTAGACGAAGCTTCGACAACACTGTTGCACTACGTGTTTCGCCTGCTGGGACAAGGGTCATTGCGGATTGCCTGCGCGGCTCGCGCTGCTGAGCTACAAGATAATTCAGCCGTGCTCACCCTAGCTAAATCCCTGCGACGGGCAAACCGCCTGCAAGAAATCGCTGTCCCCCCCTTATCTGCGGACTCTGTGTCGGCATTGGTGAAGTCGCTACAAAGTGAGCCCCAAACCTCGCCGCTGAATCTTCAACAGCTCTATGCTGACAGCGGCGGTAATCCTCTCTTTGCCCTGGAAATAGCGCGGGCCAACAACGCTAATACCCACGCCTTGCAAAGCACTACCTTGGCCGGGTTGATCGAAGATCGCCTTCAACGGTTGGATGGCGCTGCCCGTGACTTATTGCCCTGGGCGGCGGCGCTGGGTCGGCGCTTCGACCCCGAGATTTTAGCGCTGGCTGCGAGCTACCCACCAATGAAATTTCTGCTGGCAATAGAACAGTTAGAACAGCAGAATGTCGTACGCCCAGCACCCACTCGCTATGGCGAGGAACAGCATAGCTATGATTTTGTTCATGATTTAGTCCGGCAGGTAGCCTATGAACAGCTTTCTGCGCCCCGGCGCTGCATCGTACACGGGCAGCTTGCAACCACGCTAAAAGCTCAAATGGTGGACGACGACTTGGCCAGCCAGGTGGCCTACCATGCAGGGCTCGCCGGTAAACATACCCTCGCCGCCCAAGTCTACACAGCCGCCGCTGCCCGCAGTTTGCGATTGTTTGCCTATGCAGAGGCGATTCAACTGGTAGCTCAGGGACTGGCGCACTGTCAGTTTCTGCCGAGCTGTGATCGCCTTTTGTATTCGGCTCAGCTTTGGCGATCGCGCGTTTTCGCTGGAGTTTCTCGCTCAGAATCTAGCACTGTAGAACAGCATCTGCGACAGCTGTTAGCCGATATGCAGGGATTGGCGCTCACGGAAGCAGAAACAATAGCCCATCAGACCCTGGCCTACTTAAGCTACGACCAAGATAATATTAACGAAGTTCATCGACAATGCTTGAAGTCGCTAGACTTTATGCAGACGGTTCCTTACTTGCAGGCAGAGACCCTAGCCGCTAGCGGGAGCTGTCTAGCCATGATCGAACGCGATATGGATCGGGCCGAAGCCCTGCTGCTAGAAGCTCAGACGCTAGCTGCTCGCTTGGACTTGCCGCTGATCGATATTTCGCTAGGGCTAGGCTGTCTCTCTCGCTATCGCGGTGACTACGATTTGGCCCGCGCTCACTTACAGCAGGCGCTTCAGCTTTCTAAAAATCAACAGGATCACATCCAGGCAGGATATTGTTTGTGTTACCTGGCCCTGACGGCCTGGGACGATCATCAGCCCTCACAAGACGATGCCCAGGCGCTCCTAAACTTGTCTCCTCAGCTTCCTCAAGGCAGCGACGCAGCCTTTGCCCAGGCGCTAATCGCCCTCCAAGCTTATGCCGAAAAGCCCGGTAGGAATGAGACACTGCCATCGGTAATAGAAACGCTAAAACACCTCGATCAGCTAGATGCCCAGCGTAAACTTGCTTTTATCGCCAGCCATGCCGCTGAAGTCGCCTTAAATAGTGGTGATATGAAAGCTGCTAAGACCTTTGCCATAACTGCTCGCCAGTCGGCTAAGACGGTTGACCATCCTAACGACGGGGCGATCGCTGAGACGCTCTGCTTGCTGTGGGCGCTGACAGCGGAAAATAAAGAGAGCATACAGCAGCACTGGCAAGCCCTACAGACCCAGAATGCTGACCGCCTCAGTGCTCGCGCTCAAGCTTTAATCGCCTGGGCTAGACAAATGATGATTCAATTAGGAAAGACACCCCTTGCTGAAATCTCATCCTTGCAAACTGAGTTTACTACACTTCTTCAGAGCGACCTATGGCCCTAGTTGTTGTTGAAACGACCTACGATCCACCGATTAACCAAGCCCTGTGGGATGAGCTGGTAGCACGTTCTGCCCCCTGTATGAAAGAACGGAATGTGCTCTGGAAGCGGACTTATTTGTCACGCGATCGCACACGCAGCATCTGCGAACTTGAAGCCACCGACGCCGACACCGTCCGCGCTGCTTACCAAAGGGGAAACGTACCTTATGACAACATCTATTCAGCTAATTTGATCGACGCCTTAGCTGTTGACATTAGCGCTCTGTAAGCAGGGTAAGCAATGGCCATGGTAAGGATTAGTCATGTGCGCAGCTTCCCAAGATCAGAGTAATTCAGAGTCAAATTCCGGCAACTTGACAATGACTAGCATAAGGCTTCAGTATTTTTGATTAGCGCTAAAGAGGGTTTTATTGAAACTTCAAATTTCTAATGACTGTGAATCAGATAAAGTACGAATCCTGATTCCGATTCCAACTTTTACTATAGAGATAAACTGAAAAATATCTGAATATCAGACAAATGGTGGGTGACCTGTTATGCAATGTGAGACTCAATCAGATCCGACTCTAAGTTTTAGGAAAATCTCTGCTTCAGGAAAAATCCCACAGCGATTCCGGAAACAAATTGGATTTTATAGTGCAATTGTTCACGCTCTACCAGCCCTCATCTGGCTGAAGGATCTCGATGGTGTATACTTAGCCTGCAACAATCGTTTTGAAGACTTCGTTGGAGCTTCTGAACAAGAGATACTTGGCAAAACCGACTACGATTTCGCAAATGCTAGCTTGGTAAACTTGTTGTGGAAGCACGACAAAGAAGTTATGCGGAAGGGCTCTCTATCTGTCACTGAAGAGTGGGCAACCTTTGCCGATGATGGACACCGCGAACTTCTAGAAATAAGTAGGCTTCCCATGCATGGTGACAATGGGAAACTCATCGGTGTACTAGGCGTTGGACACAATGTTACTGCCCGTAAAGAATCAGAGAAAAAACTACAGGAGAATGAGGAACGGTTTTCCCTAGCTATGCGCGGAGCCAATGATGGGCTCTGGGACTGGAACCTGGAAACCAGTGAAGTCTACTATTCACCGCGCTGGAAAAGCATGCTGGGTTACGAGAATGATGAACTGATCGATGATTTAAACACTTGGGAAAACCTAGTTCATCCTGATGATAAAGTTAGGGTCTTAAAAACTGTTCGAGATTACGTGGTTGGTCAAGCGGATTCATTTGATGTTGAAATGCGAATGCAGCATAAAGCGGGGCATGAGGTTTTTGTGCTCTCCCGTGCATTTCTGGTACATCGTGAGTCTGATAGAAAGGCAATTCGTCTGGTGGGAACCCACGTTGATATAACAGCTCGCAAGAAAGCAGAAGCATTTGATGACAAAAATGCCGAAATTCTGGAAATGATCGCAACTGGTAAACCAGCATCCAGCATCTATCCAGAAATCGCACTGCTGTATGAGGGACGCCACCCAGGAATGCGATGTTCAATGCTCGAATTGCAAGACGGTCGGCTCATGCATGGGGGCGCGCCGAGCCTGCCACAGGAATACTGCAATGCGGTTCACGGTCTGAAAAACGGCCCTAGTGTAGGCTCATGTGGCACCTCGACCTATACCGGAAAGCGTGTGCTTGTTGAAAATATTGAAACGGATCCTAAGTGGGCAAAGATTAAACATGTAGCGCTTCCTCATGGCATGCGCTGTTGTTGGTCTGAACCGATTAAAAGCTCCTCAGGAATGGTATTAGGTGCCTTTGGGATGTACTATGACTATCCTGCGCTGCCAAATGAGGAAGAATCAAACGATCTCAAAGCTGCGGCAAGACTAGCCGGAATTGTGATGGAGCGAGATCATGCTCAGAAGCGTATACGAGAACTTGCTTATATCGATGACTTAACAGGGCTTGCCAGTCGTGCTCACTTTTATCAGAATCTTGACGCCACGATCAAACGTTCTGACCAAGATTCATCTCGATTGGGTCTTCTATATATCGACTTAGATAATTTTAAGAGTGTGAATGACAGTCTAGGGCATGATGCCGGTGACTTACTGCTCCAGGAAATTGCCAAGCGCCTGCAAACGGTAGCTCGTGAAACTGATTTTGTCGCACGCCTTGGTGGCGATGAGTTTTGCATCATAGTGAATAACGTAGATTATGACTATGCTGCAGTCCATGTGGCTCAACGCTGTCTTGAAATAGTGTCCAAGTCAGTCGAACTATCAGCCAGAAAATTCACTCCAGCTTGCAGTATTGGGATTGCGCACTACCCTGACGACGGACAAGATCTCTCAACTCTAATAAAATCAGCTGATACTTCACTTTATGCAGCGAAAGAACGCGGAAAAAATCAGTATGCATTCTATCTACCTGAGTTGACTCAGAAAGCAGAGTATCGGTTTCGCGTAGAACAATACTTAAGAGAGGCGGTTGAAAAACAGCAGCTGTCACTGGTTTATCAACCCCAAGTTCAAATGCTCACTGGCAAAATTACCGGTGTTGAGGCATTGTCACGCTGGTATCATCCACAATTAGGTCAGGTTCCTCCTACTGAGTTTATTGCCACGGCAGAGAGAATAGGCATGATTAAACCGCTCACTGAATGGGTATTGAAAACAGCCTGCAGTCAAGCTGTTGAGTGGAAGAAAGCAGGTTTGCCTGCAATTCGCATGGCGGTTAATATTTCTCCAATCCATTTCCTCGACAAGGACTTTGTCTCATTAGTTAAGCGTGTTATTGATGAGACAGGAATGGTGCCATCGGAACTAGAACTGGAGGTTACTGAGAGTGTTGTACAAACGGATCAAAAAAATCTCTCGATTTTTCGAGAATTGAAAGAGCTTGGTGTTTTACTGGCAATCGATGATTTTGGGACAGGATATTCATCTTTTGCTTCTCTCAAGCATCTTACAGTTGACTTCCTAAAAATTGATAAATGCTTCATTGATGACATGTTGACTGACCACAAAGCAAAGGTTTTGATTGGCTCCATGATAGAAATGGGCCATAATCTAGAGTATGAAATTATTGCTGAAGGTATTGAGACCGCAGAGCAATGGCACCTACTCAAGGCACTTGGTTGTGAGACTGCACAGGGGTATCTGTTCAGCAAACCCGTCAGTTTTGATAAAATATCAGAACTTCTGAATGGGATGACGATAAGCTTGGAGACGCTCAGAGCGGTTCAAAGTGTCACCCGTCGTTCAGTCGTTGTGTCACCCCGGCAGAAAAAAAATACTATCTGCTCTGTTTGACAAAACGAAATATTGGCTGTAATTGTGCATGCTCTGTTGCGTGACTTCAAAGTTTTTTTTGAGGAGAATTGCTAGCACAAGATCTGCAAACTCGAATTTTTCGAAGCGTGAGCGTCAATCGCTTTAAATGTAGGTCGGCTGACGCTTTTGTAAAAAGGCCGTGACGCCTTCTCTCCCTTCAGCAGAGTTTGCGGTTTTGGCAATCGTCTGTCGCTCCGCCGCTAACTGTTCAGATAGGGTGCTGTCAAAAGAATCATTCATCAGCCGCTTTACCTTGCCCAGCGTGTCAATCGGCATTTGAGCAACCCGCGCGGCAAGCTGCTGAACTTCTACTGATAGGTGATCGTCAGCCACAAGGCGAGTCACGAGCCCCAGTTTATAGGCTTCTGCCGATGAAATTGGTTCGTCAAGCAGGGCAATTTCTAACGCGCGTCCTAGGCCAAGCAAACGTGGCAAGATGAACGTTCCGCCAGCAGGCATGGAAAGCCCATAGGTCGTGTTCGACTGTTTGAGATAGGCGCTTTGGGCCATGACCCGTAAGTCGCAAGCCAGTGCCAAAAAGAGACCCGCACCTGCAGCGGGGCCATTGATGGCAGCAATCACCGGCTTAGACATTTCGCGAATTTCCTCAATGCACACATGTAATGTCGCTGTCAACGCCAGAAAAGAATCTCCCGGTACCTCTGGGTTGGCTTGATAGGCAAACTTCAGATCGCCGCCTGAGCAAAAGGCGCGGCCTGCGCCCGTCAAAACAATGGCTCGAATCGCCGGGTTCTTCGCTGCTTTTAGAAGGTGCTGCATTAGCGCCTCGGCCATGTCTAGGTCAAGTGCATTCAAAACATGAGGGCGGTTGAGCGTGATGGTGAGGATGTTGCTGCGGAATTGGGTCTCTAAGGATGCTGCTTTCGCCTGTTGAACAGGTTGAGACGTACTTAAGCGTGTATTCATGGCTTTATTTCTGATGTTGTTCAGCTCGAAGGGGTTGTAATGTGTTTAATCCTTTTCAACAGTCAGGCTAGGAATGAATCGAGAAGATGACGGGCAGGTCTGTTTGATTTGATGCTAATCGCAGTCAGAGCATTTTAAGACCCTACAGGAACGGCAAGGGAACGAACAGGGAACGCCGACTTCTCTACTGTTGAATCATCACCCGTTTACTTTCTCATCTTTTTTAGGAGATTCTCATGACAACAACGAACACGCTGACTCAAATCAACCAGCAATCAGCCTCTCAATCGGTAAACGAACAGATCGCAGAGGCATTTTCTGAGCGCCTCCTGGATATTCTTAATAGCGGGGCGATCGCCGGAATGCTGTCCATCGGTCATCGCACCGGCCTGTTAGATACGATGGCCGCGATCAGATCCGCCACCAGTTCGCAAATTGCTGAAGCAGCAGGATTAAACGAACGCTATGTCCGCGAGTGGCTTGGGGCCATGGTCACTGGCCGCATTGTAGATTACGACAGCGTTCACAGAACCTACAGCCTCCCTGCTGAACACGCGGCGTTTTTAACCCGCAACGCGAGCCCTAATAACCTGGCGGCAACGATGCAGTTCATTCCGCTGATGGGCACCGTCGAAGATGCCATTGTTGACTGTTTCTACCATGGAGGTGGCGTTCCTTATTCAGCCTATCACCGCTTTCATGAGGTCATGGCGGAGGACAGTGCCCAAACCGCCGTAGCCGCTCTAAAAGACTTTATTTTACCAGCGGCTCCAGGATTGACAGAACGCCTGGTTCAGGGAATCACCGTAGCCGATATTGGCTGCGGGCGAGGTCGCGCGCTTCACGCCCTAGCCGGTCTTTTCCCAGATAGTCACTTCGTTGGCTATGACTTCTCTAGCGAGGCGATTGCCTGGGCCAATGCCGAAGTTCAGCGCTTGGAACTGAACAACGCTACCTTCCACGTTCAAGATGCTGCGCAGATTGCTGAGAATAATCAGTATGACCTTATCTTCACCTTCGACGCCATCCACGATCTGGCCCAGCCTGAGAGGGTCTTGCAAAATATCCATCGAGCCTTGAAGCCAGATGGACTGTACCTCATGCAAGATATCCGGGCTTCCGTCCACCTTGAGAAAAATCTCGACCTCCCAGTTGCTCCACTGCTTTACACCATTTCCTGCAATCACTGCACGGCGGTTTCTCTAGCTGCTGGCGGGCCAGGACTAGGCGCGATGTGGGGAGAAGAACTCGCGGTAGACATGCTGAAGGCCGCTGGCTTCACTCACATCGAAGTGAAACAACTAGAGCACGATTTCCAAAACAACTATTATCTCATTCATAAATAAGCAAAACAATTGGAGACATTAACCCATGACTGCAACCCTATCGAACCATTGCATTGCTGACGCCAGGCCGATTGCCGCGTCTGTCGCAGCGACACTGAAGAAAACGGCAAAGGAACGCGATCGCACAGCCGGTACGCCAGAATACGAAGTGCGCCTACTGCGAGAGGCTGGACTGCTACCCCTGGTCGTTCCTGCTGAGGAGATTTTGGGGCCACCTGCGAAACCCGCAGGCGCGGCGGCGACCTTCCTCGGAATTTTTGGCCTAATTCTGCTGTCTCATATTTTTCTGGGAATTGGCGAAGGAGCTTTTGAGGAGGCGATCGCGTATACCCGTACACAGACCCGGCCTTGGCTGACTTCTGGGGTCGATAGCGCCGTTCAAGATCCCTATTTGCAGCGGCACTACGGTGAACTGTGGGCCAAGCTGCAGGGGGCGCAGGCACTAGCAGACAGGGTGACTGCGCAGGCACAGCAGGCTTGGGACAAAGGGGATGCTCTAACTCATGAGGAGAGAGGGGAGATTGCGATCGCCGCCGCCGCTGCCAAAAGTCTCGCTACTGAGACTGGCCTTGCCATCACTAATCGCATGTTCGAACTGATGGGCGCTCGGTCGACAGCCACCCGCTACGCCTTCGACCGGCCCTGGCGAGACTTACGAACGCTCAGCCTGCACGACCCGCTAGACTACAAAACTGCAAGAAATCGGTAACTGGGTACTCAACGGCGAAGCACCCATGCCGAGCCCGTATGCGTAAACCAACGAAGATGAGGCTGATTGGACGCGCTAACCAGCCTCATCTTCGGACTTCCCGACTTCTTCCCGGTTGAGCTCTACAGTTTAATGGTTGCGCGTGTAGCTCCGAGCAATATTCACAATGAACAACGGCAGAATGAACAGCGGCGAGATTAAAGCAGGTTTGGCTCAGACCGCAAACTATCAATATGCTCAGCGAGTAGGCTCGCAGTTGTTTGTCGCTGGCCAGGTGCCGCACGACGCCGAAGCTCATATCGTCGGCATTGAAAAGCCCTATGTGCAAGCAGCTCAGTGCCTGACTAATCTCCGCAGCGTCATTACACACCATGGATTTAATGAGCAAGATATACAACAGTTAACAATCTACGTGGTTGGAGCGCGTCAAAACCTTACAGATGCCTGGAAAGCCGTGAAAGAGTGGTTCGACAATGACGTACCGCCCGCGACGCTGCTGGGCGTTGCTTGCCTCGGATATGAGCAGCAGCTCGTGGAGATTGACGCTAAAGTCGTCAGAGCGGCGGTCTCAACACCCTCACCTGGAGAAGACTTATGAAACCGGACACGCAAGAAAAAGAACACCCTACCCTTCACCAGCGCATGTCCTTGATGAAAGGCTGGACGGCTGAGATTTTGATCAACGCTCCGCAGCAGGTTGTCTGGGAGCAGGTCACAGATTTTGAAGCCTATCCAGACTGGAATCCTTTCGTGCCTGAGGCTCACGCCGAATTCACAGTCGGAAAAAAGATTCGATTCTTAGAAGATCTCAAACAGTTTGGTCAGCACTGGCTCGAAGCAGAATTTCTGTCGATTTACTCGCCTAACAACTTTGTCTGGCAGGGGTATTTAGGCGCGCCGTTTCTGTTTACCGTGCGCCACTCGTTTGTCTTCGAAGCCATTAGCGAACAGCAGACGCGCTTCAGGCAGATTCATGAGAACGCTGGATTACTCATTCCCTATCTGGCTTGGCGAGGCGTATACTGTGTGAGTCATCAGGGTTATCTCGATTACAACCAGGCGCTCAAAGACCAGTGTGAGAATAGCGCTGTCAGTCTGCTGTGACTTGAAGTTTTGACCCAAAGAAATGTGTGATGCAATAGATTTTTCCCTAAAGCGTTCTGGATATTCAGCCAGGCGTCTCACCCAAAAAGATGCAGACGTTCTGCAAAGACTCTACGAGCAATGTAAAGCGTTTTTTCTTCTGACAGATGGACTTGCCCCCTTGCCAACGGCAGCGCATGACGAATTCGACGACCTGCCAGCAGGCAAAGAGACTGAGGACATCTTTATCTTTGGTTTATTCGACGCAGATGATGTTCTCTTGGGGATGATTTCAGCGGTTCGGCACTGTCCTGATCCCCAAACTTGGTGGATAGGGCTAATGATGCTTGTGCCTGAGCGCAGAGGCCAAGGCTTAGGCGCAGATTTTTACACTGCGTTTAGACGCTGGGTAGCGGCCCAAGGCGCTTCTCGAATATCGCTGTCGGCGATCGCCCCAAACAAGCCAGGACTAAAGTTCTGGAAGAGCATGGGATTCGAGGTCACTCGCAAAATACCCTCACGACAGTTTAAAGCTAAAACGCATTTGGTTTATGTATTGAGCCATGCCACTGGCATCTGACAATGACCCTAAAGTGTTCGCGACCAAAGTCTCTTTTAAGATTTGTCCTTATTAAGTTTGATGGACGAAACCTAAAGCAAGATGGAACAAAAGGCTCAATAGCGTGAGGATTGGCCAGTATTATAGATAGCGGCTGATCGAATTCTCTACCCGATGCTAGTCAGCATTCGACTTTCATGTTCTCAAACTATTGGATACTCGCCATCATCGTGATTGGCATCGCAGCCACGATTGGTTGGACCTGGCAAAAAAGAATACGCTATCAACCGCTAAAGTCAGTCCCTTCTCCTCCCCGGCATTGGCTGTTAGGCAACATTCCTCAAGTATCGGCAGCGATCAAGAAGAAGCAGTTCTTCAAGCTGTTATTTGATTGGAGCCAGCAGTATGGCCCTGTTTATGTGCTTTGGTCGGCGCAGCCGATTCTGGTCTTGAGCCAGCCAACTGTGATCGAGGAGACGATCGTCAATGGCATGAGAGATGGCAGCTTAGCTCGAAGTAAAACTGCCAGCGAGGCGTGGAATGAAATTAGCGGCCCTATTTTGCTGGGAACCAGTGGGTCTGAGTGGAAATGGCGACGCAAAGCGTGGAATCCTGAATTTAGTGCAAGCGGTCTGGCGCCCTATATTTCGGTTGTTCAACCGGCCTGCTCGCAAGTGATTGAGGCGCTGAAAGCAGCTGGCCCTTCAGAAAAGGTGCAAATCGATGCTCTGTTTGTGGAGCTGACCATGCGCGTCATTGCTAACTTGCTGCTGGGCATTCCGGTCGATAGTCGAGCTGCTAACTCGACAGGACAACCGCTCGACGTTCCCAAGTTTTATCAAGCAATGTCAGTCCTCGGCTATCGGTTTCTGCGAGTAGCCACAGGTGAAAAGTCCTGGAAGAAATACTTGCCGCTCAAGTCGTCCCGTGAGTATTGGGCAGCAAGACGCTACCTGGAGGATTTTCTCACACCCTATGTGGACTCAGCGCTGCGGTTCAGGAGCGAGTCTATTGAGGGTGGGCCAGCCCCTATGCTGGCAAAAATCGCGGCGAAAGAGTCTCGCTATACGAGAGAAACCCTGATCGCTGAATCGATTGAGCTTTTGATTGCAGGTACCGATACGACCGCTCACTCGTTGAGCTTTGCCGTTGGGGAATTGGCCTTGCATCCAGAAGTGTTGCAAAAGGCACAAGCGGTAGTAGACCAAGTTTGGCAAAAGTATGGAGCGTTTTCTTTAGACAGCCTCAAAGACCTCAGCTATATTCGGGCTATCTTCAAGGAAACCCTTCGCCTATATTCAGTTGCTTCCGGCTCGACCTCGTTAGAGACCACCCGCCAAACAACCATTCAAGATATCACCGTGCCGCCTGACACCAAGGTATTTTGGTCAATGCTAGGCGCAGGCAGAGATCCCTCGACATACTCAGAACCTGATAAATTCCGCCCTGAGCGTTGGCTTGAAAACGGCAAAGAACTCCATTCACTGCCGATGATCGATTTTGGATCGGGATCCCATCGATGTCTGGGTGAGCATCTCGCCATGCTTGAGGCCACCATCATGCTGGCTCAGTTGCTGCACAGCTTTACCTGGAAGCTCGTCAATGGCCGGGCTTCGCTGGAAAACTTACAGCAAAATCTACTGATCTATCCGGCTGATGGGATGCCTGTACAGATGGAGGCCAGAGTTGCTGTGCCTTCAGTAGCTTAGAAGACTACATGTCTATCCCGGTTGCAGCATCAAAGACCTATCGCACGAATGAAGAGCTGAGCGGCCATGTAAACTTACAATAAATATCAATCTAAATGAATTACGAGGTTTTCTATGGCTGGGATGAATCAGTTCAAAACCCTGTTGCTGCTGGCACTTCTCGGCGGCTTGATCGTCCTGGCAGGCTATCTGCTGGTTGGGAACGAACAGGGCTTGTACTATGGGTTAGGGTTCGCAGCTTTAAGCAGCTTCGGTTCCTGGTACTATTCTGACCGGGCTGCGCTGTCTGCATTTCAAGCCAAACCAACGCCGCGTGAGCAGGCCCCAGCGCTGTTTGACCGCATTGAGAAATTAAGTGATCGCGCTGGCGTCCCCAATCCCAAGCTCTATATTGTGCCCTCGGAATCGCCGAACGCCTTTGCGACTGGGCGCGATCCGAATCATGCGGCGATCGCCCTGACAGAAGGCATTATCAAGCTCTTATCTGCCGATGAACTGGACGCGGTAATTGCCCACGAACTGACTCATGTGCGTAACCGGGATACGCTCACCCAGGCAGTAGCTGGAACCCTAGCCGGATCGCTAACCTATCTGGGCCGCATTTTGACCCTGGGCGCACTGTACTTTCCGGTTGCGCGCATAGGCAGACGTGGCAATAACCCAATCGCAATTTTGTTCCTGTTGGTGGTCGGCCCACTGAGTGCGGGACTGCTGCGCATGGCAATTTCTAGAACGCGGGAGTATGCTGCCGATGCCGGCGCTGCCGAGATTACCCAAAATCCTCTGGCGTTAGTCCGAGCGCTTGAAATCTTAGAGGCGACAGGCCAAAAAGTTCCCATTCACGGCAATCCTGCCTTTGCGCCGCTGTTCATTGTGAACCCGCTATCTAAAGAAGGCTTGATGAAACTATTCTTGACCCATCCGCCCACTGAAGAGCGGGTCGAGCGCCTGAAAAAATTAGCAGAGGTGCTAGAGGAAAAGACCGACACCAAGGTAGATGCTTCCCAAGCGCTGAGTCCTGCTGCCTAAATTTGCTGCCCTCTTTTTTTGCTACCTACCCTACGCTAACATTCAAGTAGATATACAGAGGTCTCAGTAAATATACAGAGGTAATATTCACTCGCTATCAATCGCTGATGAGGATTGCTAAGCTTTATACAGAAGTTCGTGTGTGTATTGTATAAATCTAGTGACTGAATCCTAGCAGATTCACCGAAAGCCTGCTATTTATTTATTAAAGGCAGCTCCGATGATTGCTGCAATTTAGTCGATTGTTGCAATGCAGTTCAACCATGATGAAAGCTAAGAGTGCATGTCTTTGAGTCAGTCTTCGACCGATCACTGTCGAGGCCGCGAGTGCATAGCCCTGAGTCAGTTCTCACCCTAAATTATTACTCGATCTATGAGACAGCCTTCTTCTCCCATAGTGGATATATCAGCTGTACCGATGACCACTGCGTCGCCATCAGGGTCTCGGTCCTACTATTTCCGGCCAGTTATTAGACAGACTTTAGGCGTTGACGGTCTTCTTGCTTTTGTATCGCTGCTGTTAGGCGTCCTGCTGGGCGGCTCACTCGACTCGATAGAAGTTGCAGCAGATCTCAACAAGGCGGCCCTTATTCCGCCGTTTGGGTCTGTTGTTTTTGTCTGCGGGTTACCCGCTCTCATTTTTCTATTTGTCGACGTTCTGAGCGCTTTGAGCAACCCGGCTGTGCTGCCCTTTGCGCGCTCCAAGGCGGGCCTGAAAAAGATTTACGCCAAGCGCCTTCATCTGTTGCTGCTGGTCAGCTACTTCGCTTCGATTTTAGCTGCGCTGTGCTGGTTAGCGGTGAACATGCTGCTGGTATCGAAGCTGTTTATATCAGCGGTGTTTGCCTTTGCACTCTATGCTTTGGGCCAGAGCATTCCTTCCAGGCGGCTGGGCTTTGTAGTTTCTGGCGTTTTGTTCTTGGTTGTTCTATTGGGTATTCAGGTTTTGATCGCGACCACTCAAAAGGTGGACACGGATCGGATTGACCAGGACGATCTTGTCGAACCGGCTGAGCCTGCTATTCCGCTTTATGAAAGCGGTGACGAGTAAAGACCTGAGACAAGCTCCAGCCTTTACCGGACTGAAGACGCTAGCTGAGCTGAACGACGACCTGGTTGTTCATCAGCGTTTCTGAGGTCAGCAGGTCATCAACGGTCATGCGAAGAAAGCGATCGCCGTCAATGCTGAAGCGGATGCGAATGCGATCACTGCCGGGAAATCCCGCTGGGATCAGTCTGGCAATGGTTCGTGCCCCTTCTCGGTCATTGAGTGGCCTTACCTGGGGCTGGCTACCGGAGCGATCGCCTGTTTGCCGCGTGACCAGCTGGTCGCCTTCGAAATACACCTCAGTGCTGGTCTGGGCTTCGCCAAGCTCACCGATCACTAGCTCAATGCTGGGCTGTTTTGAGCTAGAGGCCCCCAGAAAAAGCTCAATGGGTTCGGCGGTCGGATAGGGTTGGCCTGCCGGGATAACAGGATGCCAGCTATGGCCATTGCGGCGGCGATCCCAGTAGCGAATGCCGTAGCTGTGATAGAGAAAATCTTGAAGCTGGGTAGTTCGGAGGCTTAGTGCTCCCTGCGCTACCGCTTCAAAGGGGCGATCGCTACGAACTTTATCAGGATCAAAGTGACGGCGTACCCAATCTTGCACAGCGGGCATTTGGGCGCTGCCGCCCACTAATAGCACCGCATCGATATCTTCAGCGCGAATACTCTGGCGCTGAGCCTGCTGAAGCAGCTGATCCAACCGGTTGTCCAGTCTGCTGAAAAACCCCTGTTCTACCAGAATCTTGTCGAGGCGATCGCGATCTAAAGAAAGCTCGTAGCTATCGAGGGTCTCTTCATCAAAGTAAGATTCCGTCGCCGAGTGAGCGCTCGAAAGCGCAATCTTCAGCTTTTCGACCAGTCGCAGCGACAGGGCAGTAATCGGCAAATCCTGAGTGTAGTGAAAATGCTCCGCCAGCCAGCGGTCAATATCTGCACCACCCAGATTTTCGCCGGCTTTGGCCAGGACTCTGACTGTCTTGTTAGTGGCCTTCTTGTTGGCCTGAGCCGGGCCTGATCGCCCTGAGCGCTGGCCCCAGTTGAGCAAAAAACCGGTCGGTCGATCCACGCTCACAGCCGGCTGAATCAAAGAAAAATCCAACGTACCGCCGCCAAAGTCTATGACCAAAAGCGTTCGTTGGTCAGCGGCGAGCTGATAGCCCAACGCCGCCGCTGTTGGCTCATCTATCAGCCTGACCTGGTCTATTTCTAAAGCCTGACAGACGTCGCCTAGCCACAGCCGGTAGGCTTCAAAGCTATCAACCGGCACGGTGAAAACCAGCGAGCTGAAGTCCGGGTCCTGGGCCTTGAGCTGCTCAATCACCTGAGTCAAAAACCAGCCGCCGACCTGTTCAAAAGAGAGCCGTTGGCCGTCTAGCTCGGGGATAAATCCCTGCATCGGCGTGCCAATCCCTCGCTTGAAATTGCGGAAAAATCGAGGGTCGCTGGCCAGATCCAAACCGCGATCGCGGACAGACTGTCCGGCAATAATACTGGCGTTGGCGGCAGCTTTTTCTACGTATAGCAGGCTGGGCACCAGCGGCGGATTGCCTTTCAACTGCGTAGACAAAGCGGGAAGCGAGAGCGTTTCTGGCGCTTCAATCGCCGCATTCCAACGAGCGATCACCGTATTGCTCGTGCCAAAATCAATCGCATACATAGCGTTAGTTACTCGCAGTGAGCGACAAGGTTAGAAAGCCAGCCAGCCCACCCAAAAAAATGCCCGAAAAACACGTGGTGAGCAGAACCGACAGGCTGCGCCGGTAATCGATTATCCGCATGAGCTTGGCCCCTATCTGAGCGCTGATAATGGCAGCCGCCGCCGTCAACAAAACGGCCAGCAGCGTGAGGCCAACCAGGCTCACAAGCGCCACCAAAAAGCGGATATTGTCAAAGCTTTGCTCACTGCCAACGTAGTTAGCGGCAGTCGCTAAAGAAATCACCAGGAGTAACCCGCCTAAGTAGGTCAATAGCCCCGCCTGTCCTGAGGGTTTGTAGGGCACCAGAGGCCGAATCAGTCCAATGATTAGCATCAGCGTCCCCAGTATTGCCGGTATCCACACCCAGTAGGGCGGTGCCGGCACCGATAGCATCAGTCCAATCAAAACGTAGAGGACAAACAAGATGCCAATCAACAGCCAGGGCATCAAGGGCTTGGCTACGCGGGGGCGTCTGATAGCAGTAGGCGGACGCGGACGAGAACCGGTCATGGATTCAATTGCTGGAAGATAGGCCGCTACCAGTTTAGCGGAGCCGTTACCCTCAGCCTATAGGTCCGGCCAATATCCAGTTCGCCATCGCAACCGACCCTTGAGTAAACTATCACTCCACAACGCTGTGCTCTTTACCGTCACTATCTCTTTACCGTCACTATGTAGAGGGAGTAACTAGACCAAATTCCTGAACAGCGGGCATAAAATTATTGTTTTCGTGGCTAGGGCGACTGAGCTTGACCAGTGCAAATCGCTGGAGTTCGCTGAGAGCTACCCACTGAGCTAGCGTTAGGGGCACCTGCTGATTTTCAAACTTGTCGCGTACCGGCTCGGGGATCGCGTCGAGCTGCTGCCAGGCTGGAGCTAGCAAAACCGTTAGGGTCTTGGCCGGCGAGCCGCTGCGCTCAATGATTAGCTT
>JBARVU010000340.1:0-1855 GCA_049646425.1 Phormidesmis sp.
AACAACCTTAAAGGCTCAACAGCGCTCTCCTCTTGATTTCCTCGCTCAGGCACTGCAAGCCTATCGTAAAGGACTTCCTAGACCGTCGCTGATCCTAACAATCGGCAGCACCCCCTGAATCTTTACAACAGGCGTACCGGGTTGCGATTAGTGCCACCAAATCAATGACTGGTCACTTATTAGGCGCCTCAGCCGCCATAGAAGCCATCGCCACTGTAAAAAGCCTGGTTGAACAAGAAATTCCACCCACCATTAACTTAGAAAATCCTGATCCAGACTGCGATTTAGACTATGTACCCACTAAGAGCCGCCGTCTTAAAAGTAGGGTTGCACTTTCTAACTCTTTTGGGTTTGGTGGACACAATGTCACACTGGCATTTTGCAGATGGCCCAAAACATAACCCATTTTATCAACTCAATCATCGGAGAAACGAGTATGGCTATCAAAAATACAAATTCACCTACCGCAAGATGTCGGGTATCGAATATCTTAAAACGCATTCAAATAGAGCTTTCTATTATTGAGAACAAAACCAGTTATCAAGAAGATGAAATATTAGAAGATGCCTACAGAATTCTTAATAACACTCACAGAATATTTGTTGATCTGGGCTGTCGATTAGAACCGTCCATGAGCGACAGCACAAATCAAATATAGCCATCTGATTGGGGTAATTAGGCAGTCGTGTCAGGTAAATCGAATCGGTCGATTTCGGTTTTCACAGCTTGCACAAACTCGTCAATGCGCTCAAACGTGCTGCTCCATGAGCACATCAACCGAGCCCCGCCTGCGCCGATAAAGGTGTAGAAGTGCCAGCCCTTGCGGTGCAGCGCTTCGATCAGCGCTAGAGGCATCTCTACAAAAACGCCGTTTGCCTGACGCGGAGAAATGAACGTTAGCTCAGGTAAGGTCGCCAGATGGTCAGCCAGGTAGGCGGCACATTCATTCGCATGACTCGCATTTTTCAACCAGGCCCCAGTTTCTAGCAGGCCCACAAACTGCGCAGAGACAAAGCGCATTTTGGAGGTGAGCTGACCAGACTGCTTGCAGTGATAGTCAAAATCTTCGGCCAGAGATTTATCGAAGAACAAAATCGCTTCGCCCAGCGCCATACCGTTCTTAGTACCACCGAAGCATAAAACATCTATGCCGCTGCGCCAGGTGATGTCGGCAGGACTGACATTCAGAGAGGCGATCGCATTGGCAAAGCGGGCACCGTCCATATGGAGCTTTAGCTGGTGGCGATCGCACATCGCCCGAATCTTATCTAATTCTTCTAGCGAATATAGTGTCCCTAGTTCCGTCGTTTGCGTCAGGCTGACAGCCTTGGGCTTGGGGTAGTGCAGGTCACCGCGCTTGGTCACCAGCGTTTCAATCGACTGCGGCGTCAGCTTAGCCTGCTCACCGTGACCGAGCAATAACTTTGAGCCGTGAGTGAATAGCTCAGGTGCCCCGCATTCATCGGTTTCAACATGCGCCAGCTCATGACAGATGATGCTGTGATACGACCGGCACAGCGTTCCTAGCGCTAGCGAATTAGCGGCAGTGCCATTGAAGACAAAGAAGACCTCACAGTCCGTCTCAAAGATCTCTCGGAATAGGTCAGCCGCTCGCTGCGTCCATTCATCTTCTCCGTAGGCTTTGGCATAGCCCTGGTTGGCCTTGTTCAGATATTCCATCACCTCCGGGCAAATGCCAGAGTAGTTATCGCTCGCAAATTGTTCGCGCATAGTTTAGAGAGAAGTCGTAAAGGATGATCAATTTTGTGGCAGGGGACCTACCGCCGCTTTTCCCGATTAAGTTAAATTTCAATAGAGAGCAAGCTTAGCAGCAAATAGTACTATTGAACTATGT
>JBARVU010000341.1:0-11645 GCA_049646425.1 Phormidesmis sp.
AGGAACACTGCGGTAGCAGCTGCAACGGGTGCAGAGTACGCAACACAGATCCAGGGACGCATGCCCAAGCGGTAGGAGAGCTCCCACTCACGACCCATGTAGCAGAAGACGCCGATGAGGAAGTGGAAGATTACCAGCTGGTAAGGGCCGCCGTTGTACAGCCACTCATCGAGTGAAGCCGCTTCCCAAATCGGGTAGAAGTGCAGGCCAATCGCGTTCGAGGACGGGACGACAGCACCAGAGATGATGTTGTTGCCGTACATCAGAGAGCCAGCAACGGGCTCACGGATGCCGTCGATGTCGACGGGAGGTGCGGCGATGAAGGCGATGACAAAGCAGGCAGTGGCAGCGAGTAGTGTCGGAATCATCAGGACGCCGAACCAACCTACATAGAGGCGGTTCTCGGTGCTTGTGACCCACTGACAAAACTGCTCCCACAACGAGGCGCTTTGGCGCTGTTGGAGGGTAGTAGTCATATTATTCCGGTAGTTAAGTACGTATTAGAGCAAAGCGTCTGTCCCTCAAGAAGAAGTTAACTTCTGTTTCGCTCTGTTAATAATTTATCGGAGAGTATGAAGAAACACGCTTTCCTTAACAATTAATTCGGAAAGTCCTTAAACGCGCTTTGGGAACGGCCTCTAGAAGTCGAAGTAGATGTAGGGGGAGGCTTCAGAAGGGGCCAGCACCCAGGCCAGATAAAAGCAGATCGGCAACAGCAGGATTTTAATCGGCCAGCTGATTTGCAGTTTGAGCCCGCGCTGAACCGTATAGGCAATGCCCATTAGGGCAACGAGTCCAACCAGCAGCAGCGAGATCTGCGATCGCCCCAAATCAAAGGAGTCGTAATAAACTTTTTGAGCAAACTGAATGTCGGCAGCGTGCCCAAATAGATGACGAATAGCCAAACTGGCATCGCTGAGTGCGGGCAGACGGAAGAAGATCCAGCTAAAGAACACGGTGAGCTGAGTCAGACCCCAGGCAACCGTCACCCCTGGCAAACTCGCCCAGAACGCGACTACGAGCTTCGATCTTTCCGACAGCGCCACGCTCAAGCGATGAACGATCAGCGCTAGCCCATGGATCGCCCCCCACACCACAAAGCCAGCGCGATCGCCGTGCCAAATGCCGGCTGCCAGCATCACCATCATCAGATTGATACAGGTGCGAACCAGCCCGCCCCGAGACCCACCCAACGGGAAATAGAGATAGTTTCGCAGCCAGTCGCCCAGAGTCATATGCCAGCGCCGCCAAAAGTCAGCAATGCTTGTAGAGAAGTAGGGAAAGTTGAAATTTTGCGGCAGGTTAATGCCCAGCAGCAGCGCGCTGCCGCGAGCGACGTCGACGTAGCCACTGAAATCGAGGTAAAGCTGAAGCCCGTAGGCGAAAATCAGCAGCCAGATATCGCCACTTCCTGCTCTTGGCAAGCTCTCGGCACTCAGGTTCACCAGTCGGCCAATATGGTCGGCAATCAGCAGCTTTTTGATGGCTCCGGAGGCAATCAGCCACAGTCCTTCGGCATATTGACTGCTGGTCGGAAAGGAGAGACTTTTGAACTGGCCTTGAAAGCTATGAAAGCGGGTAATCGGCCCGGAAATGAGCTTGGGGAAAAACAGCTTGTAGGCAGCAAACTCCAGCGGGCGATCGCTCGCAGGCGACCCTCGATAGACATCGACTAAGTAAGCAATACACTCAAATGCAAAAAAGCTCAGCCCCCAGGGCATCAGCCAGGGGGTGACCCCGTCACTGGCCAATCCCCTAAAGCCCAGCAGCGACAGCGTCGGTAAATAGTATTTGAACCCCAGCAGCAGCAGCACATTGAGGCCGACCCCCAGCCACAGCAGCCGGGTTCGCCGTCTGGCCCAATCGGCCTGCGCATACTGCCAAGCTTCATTGGGAATCCGCCAGTCTAACGGCGCAGACAGCGCCTTGCCAATCGAAAAATTCAGCCCGACCAGCACCAGCATCAGCGGGACATATTGAGGCTGCAGTGTCGTATAAAAGATCAGGCTGCTCGCGAGCATCAACCACAGCTTTGCGCGTTCACCGGGCAGTGCCCAATAGACCAAAGCCACGCCAAGTAAAAAGAGCCCGTAGAGAATAGACGGCTGGATCATAGTGAGCAGGTGGTCATAAAACTAAGCACTGATTAATCACTTTCATCCGGCTGATCGTCAGCAGGTAGCACGTTAGGCCAGGGAATGAGCGGATCTTGGGCGAGTCGGGTAGACACCTGATAAGCGCCGTACCGATTGAGGTGACTGGGGTCTGAAAAATAGTCGTAGCGCTGGGGCCACAGCCGCCCCAAATCGCGAAATATCATAATCTCAGCGCTATCTGCCTGCCGCACCATGTAATGGCGAAACTCGGTTTCAGCTTTGTCTCGATGGCTGTCTAGATAGTCATCTGTCAGCGGGGTGTTGATAAATATTACCGGAACGCTCTTTTCAGTTACAAAAGCCAGCAGCCTGTCTAGCGCTTCGGTCTGCTTGCCCTGCAAGTGAAAAGCCTCATAGTCACCGTCATAGGCACCGGCGACCCGGGCGTGATCTTGATAGTAAGTGGCCGGATTAAACCGAGTAGAGAGCGCCAAAAAGCCATCGAAATCAATCATGCTAGTTTCTGTTGGCAAGCCGGTGGGCGTGTCTCCGGTGCGGGTGCTTTCTCCCTCACTCGCGTCGGGTGCGATCGCGCCGAACCCCTGCCCAATCGCCGAGCGAATCTTGCTGCTGTCAGAATAGCCAGCAGAGACCTGACCTAATCGCTCGCTGATCTCGCGGTCAAGTGCTTGGGTCAACCGCGTGAGCTGCTCAGCCAAACTGCTCAGCGCTATCTCAGGAGCACTATCGACTAGACGACTCGCCTCCATCTGCTGATAGCCCTCGGAAACGGTGATCGCATTAAAGGTCACATCTATTCGGCCGCTGTTAAACGCCCGCGCGCCATCAGCCCAGACAATAATCTGGGGCAGCTGATCTGGTGGAATCAGCTGCCGCACGACCAAATCGACCACCTGAGCAGTGGCCCCATTCACCCCAAAATTAAAAACGCTGAGTCCTTCGTGCCCCACCGCGCCTAGGGACTGGCGCAGCGCTGCCGGATCGACCCCTCGCAGTGCCCGAGAGCTGCCGATCACCAGAACATCAGGCGGGCCTGAGCGAGCTACTTGACGCCGGTAGAGCGCTAGCTTTTCGTCGAGCTGCTGACTGCGAAAACTGGGCTGCTCATTGTCTGCCAGCAGCGTTGTAATCGGCACCAGTTCCTGCTGCGGACTGTAGATCAGCGCATCGTCCTGAATAGCCGAGGCGGTAAAGTCGCCGTCAGCGAAGCGATCATCCTCAGTGCGGCTGGCAAAGCTCTCTTCTGCGGCTTGACCACCTAAGGTTTGCCCTCGCCCCCACTGCAAGCGGGCCAGCTCATCATCGACGCTTTGGCTCGCCTGATCCGGATCTTCTTCTGACGCTGCCGAAGGACTCGCCGATGTCATCCCATCTGAATCTGGAGTCCGCTGGGGTTGCTCAGCCTGATTGAGTGCCCGGCCCACCATGAAGTCAACCTGGAAGGCCAGCAGCACGCCCAACGCACCCCATAGCAAGGCCATTTTGCCGCCTGATCGAAAAGCGCGGGGCAGGTTAGCTGACAGCCCCCGGAGGTCATCTGCGGCCTCAGCGAGGGTGAATGCCTGACTTTTGAGCAACAGAGACTGTAGCGCGCTCACCACTACCTGTCCCAGTGGGGTATCCGCCTCGTCGGCCTGAGGCAGAGTCACGGCCAAACTCTCATCGCTGACTGGCGTGATCAGCTCACCGATATAAGCTTCTGAGGCCGCAAATTCGGGTTTAGCTTCTGGCACCAGGCGCTGACGGGGCTGATAGTCGTGACCATGCGTCCACATCGGCTGCTTTTGGCCAGCCCGGCGGCCGTATAGGCGAATACCTTCGACCAGTCCAGACGCCCTTAGCGGCGCTAGCGTTTGACTCACCAGCGGCACAATCGCATGCTTAGGCGGACAGACTGGCCCGTCGGCCATGACGTGTAGCAACTTGTCTTTGATCAGAAGCTGGACGCGAATGCCACCGGTTGCAAGCTGATCTTTAAGACTGGGATTAAGGGCTCTTGTCAAGCAATAGGCCAGTGCTGGCATCTCCCCTCTCGCCGCTAACGCTGCCGTTGTCTCTGCTAAAGCGGGCTTTTTCGCCGCCGGCAAATCCAGACTGCGCATCCATTCTGGGCTGATATCGTCGGTGGAAGGGCCATAGAGCATTGCCTGCTGTAGACCTTGAGGCGCAATCGCCGTTAGCAGCTCCGAAATCGCTGTCACCAGCGCTTCGCAGTCAACGGCCTGACTGACTGAATGCCCGCCCGTCGAGCTGAGCGGATAGCTGATCAAATGGAGGGTCGTTTTTCTGGTCTCAGCGACTAGCTTGAGGCCGTATCGCCGAGAAATTTGGTTTACCAGCCGGGAAAGCGCTGAGAGATCAGCCCATCTGGCCCAGTCGCGCAGCATGTCTTCAGGCGGCGTCAGGTCGACTCGCAGCCGCCAGTCAGAAGCGGCTTCACCAGTGACTTGAATTGTGATCACCGCGTCTTGAAACTGCCGCAGGTGAAGCCGCCGCAGCCGCTCGGCAATCGGTTCAGCTATCAACAATGGGTCAGGGCTGTAGCTGGCCTCACAGAACACCCACAGCCGAGAGACCAGGCTTTTAGCGGGTGCGTCGCTCGGCTGAACGGCCATGACGGCTTTGGCCCGGCGAGCTTTCCCAGGGATGACCCGGGCGCTGACTTTAACGCCAACCTTGAGGGCGCTGAGAGATTCGCTCAAATAGCGGGCGATCGCTTCCGAATCGCCTTGGTGAGCGAGCTTCATTTCCAATACTTGAGCTGCACTGACAGACGAAGAGCTGACAGCAGGCAACCGCACTGGCGGTACTTTGGGGGCTTTTTTAGTTGTCGCAGCGGGTTCCGTCAGTCGCGCCAAATGGCGATCCAGTCGGTTGAGGTAAATCGGCGCGCTCCAGATCGGCTTGGCGTCTAGTGCCCGACGGCAGTAGATATATATCTGATAGATCTGCGGGAACTCGCGCTCAAGCCGAGTTTGCACCGCTGACTCCATTAGCGATCGCACCAACCGCATCAATATACGCTCTTTGGAAAGATCTGCCCGCGCCGACTCGCACAGCACGTGCAAAATATTGCCTCGCAGCCTTACCTGCACTTCTGTATGTGGGCGATCTTCTGGACATAGGACAACTTCCTTGAACCAGAGGATCAAGGTCGCCGGATTGACATCAGCTTGTGCAGGAAAACGACCTAACATATGGAGCTATAAAGAGCAGACCTGATCACCTGACAACGGTCAATCTAGCAAAGACGCTACCAGTCATGCTATCGGCAGCTTAGCCACAAAACTAAGCCTCTATAAGACCCAAAGCAGATGAGAATGTCATAGCGCTCGCTGCATTCTAGGGTACTCCTGTGCATTTTGCACGAGTAATTCTTATGTGATCTCTAAGTAAAATTTTAATTGGTCAAAGCGCTTGCTTACGTACGTGTGCGCTCAGATCACATCCTTTAAGGTTGCCGGATTTTGACCCGTTTTTGTCACGGCTTAGGCTTGGTTTTTGGCTGACTGCTGCGTTAGTCGCTACTGTTGATAGATAATTGCGATAGATGACAATACTCAGCAGCAGGAGACAGCCCATGCAAGCTTTTCGTGAATTTCCCTCGACAACGCTGCCAGAACAGTCAGTTTCACTACCGCTAGCCATGGACCTGACAATTGGCCTCACTACCTGCGGACTTTTGGCGCTGCTAGCGGCTAGCCAAGCTGCTGCTGAGGGACTGATCCAGCTCGGTCAGACCAGTGAAGAACTCTTTCGGGGCGATCGCTTGCCTACCCTACCCCTGATGGGTTCGGATTAGGGCCGGGTTGAACTTAGAAATTAGGATATTGCCAGCAGGCGAGAAGGGGGGAGGGGCAGCCAGACCCGGCTAGTGAAAGCGATCGGTGGCTAAAAGTATGAACAACTACAAACCAAAGATCATGTAGATGAATAAATGAATGCAGGGCCATCTGGCCATAGATATTGCAGAACAGAAGGTAACGCTTCCCCGCAACGTCCCCTTAAAATCCTACAATCATTTCGAGCGCTTGCCCTCTAACCTCTTTTAGCCGCATGAGTTCTACCCTCCACTCGAAAGGTGAAATGACGACGACCCTCACAGAGATATCAGATGTATCGGACGTGGACGTTATGCCAGCAGTGGCTACCCATGAATGGTTGCTTCGTCACCGGCTGAAGCGAGTAGAAGAAACCTGGGCAACCGTGCTAGAAGACGAATGTGGCCCGACACTGGTGGCTTTACTCACCCGTCTGAGCAAGCTCTGTGCCCCCGATGGCCAAGCCAACGCTGCCGATGCTTCACCGGTACTACAGCTGATAGAAGAGCTAGAGCTGAGCGACGCGATTAAAATCGCCCGGGCCTTTGCCCTTTATTTTCAGCTGATCAATATTGTCGAGCAGCACTATGAGCAGCGTGGGCAGCAGCAGCAATATCGTGCCGCCTATGAAGACGCCGCCGTCGCCTCCGCAGGTGATACCCATTCGCGCACTGCTTCCGGCCCTCAGAACCAGACGGCGGCGGACAGCAGCCAAAATCAGAACGGTCGTACGAGCTCGGCGGTAAATTCTGAGGCCGGTCGCGATGTCGGTACGTTTTACTGGCTGTTTCCGACCCTCAAGCGGCTCAATGTACCGCCGCAAATGATTCAGCGGTTACTCAACCAGCTTGATGTACGGCTGGTCTTTACCGCTCACCCGACCGAGATTGTGCGGCACACGATCCGTGACAAGCAGCGTCGGATCTCCGCTATCTTGCGCCAGCTTGATCGCGAAGAAGATAGTGCCCGGGCGCTGGGCCTGGTTTCATCCTGGGAGATCAAAGCCCTTCAGGCTCAGCTTGTTGAAGAAATTCGGCTTTGGTGGCGCACCGATGAGCTCCATCAGTTCAAGCCTTCGGTGCTCGACGAGGTGGACTTTACGCTGCACTACTTTGACGTTGTGCTCTTTGACACGATTCCGCAGCTCTATCAGCGGATCTGTCGCGCTTTGCAGGGAACATTTCCGACGCTCCAGCCGCCGCGTCACAACTTTTGTCGATTTGGATCCTGGGTTGGGAGCGATCGCGATGGCAACCCGTCCGTCACGCCTCAGGTAACCTGGAAAACTGCAAACTTTCAGCGCAACATGGTCGTTGGCAAATACATCAAGTCCATCGGTAAGCTCACCCACCTGCTCAGTCTTTCGCTCCACTGGAGTGAGGTTCTCCCTGAGCTGCTTGAATCGCTAGAACAAGATCAAACCCAGATGCCCGACATCTATGACGAGCTAGCGATTCGCTACCGTCAGGAGCCTTACCGACTAAAGCTGGCCTACATTGAGCGGCGGTTGGAAAATACGCTGGCGCGATCTCAAAAGCTCTACAACGGTGAATATCTGCAGGAGCAAGAAACCAACCTGGACAGCGACGTGGCCAGCGGTCGGATTTATCGCTCCGGCGATGACTTTTTGAGCGAGCTGCAGCTGATTCAAACCAATCTCAAAGAGACCGGACTGGTCTGTCAGGATTTAGAGGAGCTAATTTGTCAGGTTGAGATTTACGGCTTTAACCTGGCTCAGCTAGACATTCGCCAGGAGAGCACACGCCATTCCGATACGATTGGCGAAGTCGTTGAGTACTTAGGCATCCTCGACAAGCCTTACAACGAGCTGAGCGAAGAAGCGAAAAACGCCTGGTTAATCAAAGAGCTGAGTACACGTCGGCCTTTGATTCCCGGCGAGCTGCCTTTTTCAGAAAAGGCTACCGAAACCATCTTGACCTTTCGGATGGTGCGCCGGCTGCATCAGGAATTTGGCCCCGACATCTGCCAGAGCTACATCATCAGCATGAGCCATACGGCTAGCGATTTGCTAGAAGTAGCGCTGTTGGCCAAGGAAGCGGGCCTGTACGATCCGGCTGCCGGAATTAGCGCGCTCAAGATTGTGCCGCTGTTTGAAACGGTCGAAGATTTGCGGCGAGCCCCGGATGTGATGCGTCAGCTTTGGGAGCTACCGCTATATCGTTCGATGCTACAGGGGGGATATGCGGCGATGGAGACAGCCAAAGTCCATCCTGAGCAGGCCGAAACTTCCCTGCAAGAGGTGATGCTGGGCTATTCTGACAGCAACAAGGACTCGGGCTTTCTCAGCAGCAACTGGGAGATTCATAAGGCTCAGCGGGCTTTGCAGGCGATCGCCGACAACTATTCAGTGGCACTGCGCATCTTCCACGGTCGTGGCGGCTCGGTTGGCCGGGGGGGCGGGCCTGCCTACGAAGCGATTTTGGCTCAGCCCGGACGCAGCGTCGATGGCCGCATCAAAATCACCGAGCAGGGCGAAGTCTTAGCCTCTAAGTACAACCTACCGGATCTGGCCCTTTACAACTTAGAGACGGTGGTTACTGCCGTGATTCAGGGCAGCGTCCTGGGCAGTAGCTTTGATGGCATTGAGCCCTGGAATGAAATTATGGAGCGACTGAGTGTGCGATCGCGCCAGCACTACCGCGCCCTGATATACGAGCAGCCAGATCTAGTTGAGTTCTTTCATCAGGTCACACCGCTGCAAGAAATCTCTCAGCTACAGATCAGCTCTCGTCCTGCCCGCCGCAAGGGCAAGCGCAATCTAGATGGTCTGCGGGCGATTCCCTGGGTCTTTAGCTGGACACAGACGCGGTTTCTGTTGCCTTCCTGGTATGGCGTCGGCACGGCTCTGGGAGAATTTATCGACGAAAACAAAGAAGAACATTTGGAGATGCTGCGCTACTTTTACGCTAAGTGGCCTTTCTTCAAGATGGTGATTTCTAAAGTAGAGATGACCCTGGCCAAGGTGGATTTGCAGATTGCGCAGCACTATGTGACTCAGCTCAGTAGCGACGAAAAGCGCGACGACTTTCAAGCCATGTTCGATCAAATTGCGGCGGAATTTTATCTAACCCGCAAAGCGGTGCTGGCTGTTACCAATCACACTAAGCTGCTCGACGGTGACCCTGCCCTACAGCGTTCTGTGCAGTTGCGAAATGGTTCTATCGTGCCGCTGAGCTTTTTGCAGGTGGCGCTCTTAAAGCGGCTGCGAGAGTATGGGAATGATGCGGTGACGGGGAGGGTGCGATCGCGCTACAGCAAAGGCGAACTCCTGCGGGGTGCGCTGCTCACCATCAACGGTGTCGCTGCTGGAATGCGCAACACCGGCTAAGTACGCGCTTAAGCGGCTGAAAGCAACTCAGAAACGGTTTCCGCTGGCATCAGCCGGCGGAAATCTAAAATTTCGACCAGCAATAGTCTGTCATCTTTGGAATAATGAAGAATAACTTGACCGTCATCTTCGGCATAGGCGATCGCATCATCTGACAGCTCAATCAGCAACACATCAACGTCCTTGCTATAGCTAATCTTTTTCATATCTTGCCCTCTTTCCTGGATACAGCGTAATCACCACGATCAGTGCATTAAATTCTCGATAGACAACTCGCAAAACCAAATTTTCGTCCAGTGGCCCTTGAGCAATCAGCCTGCCCTCTTGACCGAGTTCTAGTCGATCAGGGCTGCTTACTGTACCGATAACAAGCTCCAAGCTGATAGCGAGACCACGGCTTTCTAAAACCTCAAGCTTTGAGTGGGCATGTTGGCTCATTCTGATTTCTTTCATGCGCAACACTGGCCAAGCAAGCGCTTAGACGGCTGCAAGCGACTCAGAATACTCTCACTGTGGATATTGTAGCCGCGTCTGATTGTTTAGACTATAAGCCCGCTTCGTAATTGCTCAACCCGGTTGGAAGAGCGAGCGGCCTGATAGGGCCATCTGAATGGACTGAAGGGCAGATAGGCGCTGCCGTTTGCCGGTGTTGACAACAGAGCGTACAGCGGCGAACAAATCCTTCCCCCAATCCGAACGGAAGCCATTCGTTACTTTCCGGAAGAGGGTACTCATCCGAATGGCTTGCTCACTAGAATTGTTGGTCGGTGGAATCGAGGCATCTTCAAGAAACAAAAATAGGTTGTCAGTGATGCCTTTGTAGCGTTTTTTCAAGCGAATGCCGTCGGCCTGGTCAGGCTCCAAGTCTAGTATTCTGCGGAGCCGTCGCTTAATCTCCAACCGATACTGATAGCGCGTAGTATCAGCAAGTTCTGAGCGCCGATGGTGAATGGCGAGCGCTCGCTTGAAGAGCGCTTTCATTTCGCAAGCAAAGATAATATCGCCCGCGTCAATGGCGTACTGGCAGTCTCTGAGTGGATGGGCCAGACAGACCTGCCACTGTTTGGCCGGATGGTTGGCCTGCGCCGTGAACAAGCCCGACCCCCAGACTTCCGGTTCGTGGTCTTCAAGCACTGCATAGATAGCGCTGCCCCCTCGGGTAGCGAAGATGATATGGAAACACACCTCTGGGTTTTGAAACACCCATTCCCACTGGTTCTTGCCGTTGACTCTAGCGCTCGTCTCATCCGAGCAAATCAAGTCGGCTTGCCGTAGGTGCGACAAGATTTCTGACAATGGCCCTGCTAATCTCTCTTTCACCCGAGTCAGCAGGTTAGCCAGCGCACCTTCCGAAATCGATAGATTGAACACTTCATCCAACAACTGATGCATTCGCTCATAGCTAATTGCATGGCCGTAGCGCAGGTAGGTCACCAGGCTCTCGATGCTTTCTCCGAACGGCGAACCAGGGGCCAACTGCTCGGGAACCGAAGCAGTTGAGTCAGCTCCGCACAATCCACACTGCCCTTGATAGCGCTCTACTCTAGTCACTGTTGGCGTTATCAAGGGCAGTTCTATGCGGTCGTAGCGACTATGCAATCGTTGCCCTTCCTTCGACATCGCCGCTGCACAGGCTGGGCAGCACTCAAGCTGCGCGGTCCGGATGCGGGTGCAGCTTGCGACCACCGCCGACTCTGCCGATACTGGCTGCCCGGCGCTCGCCACCTTTCTTTTGCTTCGATGGTTGCTTGTTTGCCTTGAATCCTTTTGATGGCGGTATGCTTGAGTTCTGGCTCGTTTTCTTCGGCTTCTCCCGTTCTTCTAAACGCTGCCTCAACCGTTGCAATTCTTCCCACAACGCCACTATCAAGGCATCTTTGGCCTCGCCGGACAGACTGCTTAAGTCGGGAAGTTTTTCCATTGGTTCAACTTAAGGCTTTTTGCCTCTCTCGCAATACCCTGTTGGGGGGAGTTGAGCAATTACGAAAATTGTTAGGTAAAACGGACTCTACAATGGCAGAAACTTCATGGGTGTTCGGGTCACGATACACACCTGGCCTTCCTAACGCAATTCGAGCATCACCACCTGTGACGTCGTCAATTCCATCTGTAATATTGAATGCCATTTCTCGTAATACAATCCCGGTTTGCACTTCTTTTGTGAAGCAGCGACAGTATAAAACCACAGACATTTGTTGAGCAATCAACAACAACTCAACTTCAACAGATGAATTTGCGCTGAAGGTCTATGTAGGGCTTGCTGAAAAAGTATAGAGTGTAGTGGTTTCAGAGGATTTGGGCTGTCTAGGGGTTGAAAAGTGCAAGGAAAAAGGTAAAGAATGGTCAAAACCCTTGCAC
>JBARVU010000342.1:0-2067 GCA_049646425.1 Phormidesmis sp.
CTCGACAGGTGCGCTTCTGGCGCAAGCGCAAAAGCATCTTCAAGCGTGATCGCCTACCATCACCCCAAACGCTACTTCGCAGAATGGGATCGAAGGGTATCAACTCAAAGCGGGAAAATCTGAGTTACCAGCGAAGTAACAAATAGCACATTGACCGAGTTGATAGAAAAAGCTCTGCGGCAAAGCCCAGAGCCCTATATCGTGCTCTTACAAATCAAACAGAGCGCGATGACATTAACTATAAGAGAACGGCGACAAAAAGTGGCTGATTGCATGGCCGAGCCTGTAAAGCAGCGAATTGTCGATATTGCCGCAGCGACAGGACTGAAAAAGAGCAGTGTGCATCGCCATCAAAAAGGCATTGAGCGCCGCGATCAATATGCGGCATCGAGTTTATGGGAAACAGCAGCAGGGGCTGCTTGGCTAGTGCGATTAGTGGTGGCAGTGGTATACCACTTCGGGATTCAACAGGGTGTGGGTGCGGAGAGTCTATCTCGGTTCTTCCAGGCGATTCAGATAGAAACCCATGTGGGCATCTCGCCGAGTGCCCTGCGCTCGCTCAAAGGTCGTCTCCATGAAACAATTGTGGCTTACGCTGCGGCCCAGGCAGCACAGTGTCAACCGAAGCCGGGTCAAGGTATCTGCGTTGGCGCAGACGAGACCTTTTTTGACTTGCCCATACTGGTGCTGATAGCACTGGCCAGTGGGTTCATTTTCACGGAAGTCAAAAGTGCAAGGCGCACCTACCAAAGTTGGTCAGAGCAGCTTCAATCTTGGTGGCACGATAGTCAGTGGCACTGCCACTTTTTGGTCAGTGATGGCGCTAGAGCCTTAGTCAAGCTAGCGGTATCAGGCATCGGTTGTGTGAGCGTGCCGGACTTGTTCCATGCGATGCGAGCGTTAGGCCGCCCTCTCGGGGGGCGATTGGCTCGCGGCTTAAACCAAGCGCACCAGCAAGTCGATAAACTGTCTGAAAAACTGACTGAAACGACGGATGAAGTGAAACGTCAGGCCTTCACGACACAACTGACTGAGGCCCTTGCTCAACAGCAGCAAGCGGAACAGAACCAACAGACCTATTACACCGCCTTAGAGACGATTACGACCTGCGTTCATCCGTTCAGTGTGGCGACTGCCCAGCGACAAACGGACGACGCCTTGACCACCGCCTTGGCCGCTCCCCTAAAAGTCCTGGCAGGACTGGCTCCGCTCAACCACACAGCCTCCGTGGACAAAGCGATTGCCACTTTCGAAACTCAGCTCCCCGATTTGGCCGCAGGCATTCAAGCTTGGTGGCAATGGACTACTCAGGCACTAGCCGCTGAGACCTCGGATACGGACATCCAAAACTGGGTGCTCACTGCCCTGCTGCCCTGGGTCTACTGGACACAGCAGGCTGAGAAGACCAGGCAACCTGAACTCAAACGGCGCTATCTAACAGCGGCTAGTGATGCGTTCGATGCCTTAATCGCTCATCGGTTTACAGCGCCAACCGATGACCTACAACAAAAGCGCTGGCAACACTGGTGTCAGTGGATGTCGGCTAAGTATCAGCGAACTTCCTCTGCTGTTGAGGGGCGAAATGGCTATCTCTCTCAACGACACCATGTCACACGCGGCTTCTCTGAACAGTCGTTGAAGACTCTCACCACCATCCATAACTTTGGCCTCAGACGCGCTGATGGCTCCACCGCTGCTCAGCGCTTATTTAACTACGACTTTCCTGACCTGTTTGAGTGGGTACTCAGCCATACTACTGACCTGCCTTTGCCCAGAAGGTCTCCCAAATCACCTCAGCTCAATCCTTTACACGCAGAGCTTTTCCCGGCTTAAGTTGATACCCGTAATCTACATTCGTTCCGAACAGGCGACCGACGTTATGCCCGAGTCGTTGAGTACCGAATCAAAAATAGAGACGGGTTTTCTCCCACTGTTCTCTCGTGACCTGCCATTCGACCGGGCTCCAACCCCGAGTAGCCATCCAGTCAGGGGTAGGTCGCGTAATCGCCACTGCGCCAAATGCCTTAGCAATTCGGGCAATCCGATTGTTAGCACTAACGGTGCCAC
>JBARVU010000343.1:0-9825 GCA_049646425.1 Phormidesmis sp.
TCCCTACGGCCATCAAAAGTATGAGGCAGTGGGGGCATTAGGCATTGCGGCCTTTTTGGGCATTGCCTGTTTTGAAATTTTGAAGGGGGCGGGTGAGCGGCTGATCTTTGGCGGTGAGCCCGTAACGATGGGCGCGACGTCCCTGTGGTTTTTGATAGCGGTGCTGGGCATCAATATTTTTGTCGCCTTTTATGAGCGACAGGTGGGCAAACGCCTGGGCAGCAATATTTTGATTGCCGATGCGCAGCACACCATGAGCGACATTTGGATCACTATTGCGGTGTTGGGCGGTTTGATTGGCGTATGGGTGGGCATTCAGTGGCTGGATGTAGTACTGGCCTTTCCGGTGGCGCTGCTGGTGATTCGCAGTGGCTGGGTAGTACTCTCGGCCAATTTGCCCTGGCTGGTAGATGAGATGGCGATCGCGCCCGAAGCCATCCACGCGGTCGTAATGCAGGTACCCGGCGTTCTCAACTGTCACAGCATCGCCTCACGCGGACTGCTGGGCCGTCAGGTCTTTATTGACATGCACCTGATTGTAGAACCTAAGGACGTCCTGAGCGCTCACAACATTACCGAGCAGGTAGAGCAGCAGCTCGAAGCGGAATTTGGCCCTACCCGTGTAACCATTCATGTAGAGCCGCACAGCTATGTCTCTGGGGAGCTGACCTATGGACAGGCGGTAGAAGGTAGAAGGCAGAAGGATGAACGATGAATTTACCGACCTGGATTACGGTTTCTCGCTTGCTCGGCGTACCGATTGTCCTGATTGCGCTGCTGGAGCCGACTGACTATCGCCGCTGGCTGAGCGTCGTGGCCTTTGTGATTTTTGCCGGGACAGACTGGCTAGATGGCTACCTGGCGCGGCGGCTCAATCAGGTGACTGATTTGGGTAAGTTTTTAGATCCGCTGGTCGATAAGCTGCTGGTGATGGCTCCCCTGATGGCGCTGGTCGGGCTCGGAGAAGTCCCTGCCTGGGGCGTATTTTTGATTTTGGCCCGTGAGCTGGCAATTTCGGGCTGGCGCGTTAATCCGACTTTTCAGCAGGGCAAAGTGCCCGGCGCGGGGATTTGGGGCAAGGCTAAGACAGTGGTGCAGATTGGGGCGATTTCTCTCTTACTGGCGCCGCTGACCGGCAGTTGGCAGGTAGCAGGCGTCGTACTCTTTTGGGTGGCTGTTGTGCTGACCTGGGTATCGGGACTGCTGTATTTACTGCCTGTGGGAGGGAGAGAGACCGTTTAGCACTATGAAAAAGGTCATTCTGATTACAGGGGGTAGTCGGGGGATTGGATCTGCTACCGCGTACCGGGCAGCTGAACAAGGATATTCTATCTGCGTTACTTACCGGCAGCAGCGAGATAGGGCTAATTCAGTGATTGAGGCAATTAAGAGGGGAGGAGGGAGTGCGATCGCTTTGCAAGCAGATATCGCATCAGAACCTGATGTCATCAATCTTTTTCACACGCTAGACCAGCAGCTAGGAAGCATTACTGCACTCGTCAACAATGTTGGGATTTTGGAACGCCAGCTGCGCGTTGACGAGATGACGGGGGATCGGCTCACCCGAATTTTCGCCACAAATGTCATCGGTTCTTTCATATGTGCTAGAGAAGCCGTCAAGCGAATGTCAACAAAACACGGCGGTACTGGCGGTGCAATTGTGAATGTCTCGTCTGTTGCCTCCAGAGTCGGCTCTCCTAACGAGTATGTAGATTACGCCGCCTCGAAAGGTGCCATTGATACGATGACGATAGGGCTCGCGAAAGAAGTGGCCGCTGAAGGAATCCGCGTTAACGCCGTGCGTCCTGGTTTTATTGACACGGACATTCATGCCGACGGCGGTGAGCCTGGTCGAATCGAGCGACTGAAAGCACTTATCCCGATGAAGCGAGGCGGACAAGCTATTGAAGTGGCTCATGCAGTTATGTGGCTTCTATCAGATCAGGCATCCTATACGACTGGTTCATTCATAGACATGGCAGGCGGTATATAAAAGGGGGTCAAGTAGTCATGAACACTGCTGGCGAACTTCAAACCGTAGTTCACCAGCAGCATGGGTTTCCCTACTTCCGATTTCTCCTAAAACCCAGCGTCGCGGAAAGACTGGTAGGACTTTTCCGGATGATACAGGTGGCACTCACTGGCAATAGATTTCATCAGTGACCAGTTAAATTTGCGCTCAACGATATGCTCGCCCCAGTTCTCTTTGAGATGGGCATGGGCTTTGCGCAAGTTATACGAAGGAATGCCGGTAGAAATGTGATGGGGCACATGGACGTTGATGTCGTGGCAGAGGATTTCGATCCAGCGTGGGTAGGTGCAGTGGACGGTGCCCGCTAGCTGGGCGTCACCTGCATTCCACTGGGCGGCGGGCTGAAAAGAAATCTCGGGGATGGTGTGGTGCACGATGGTAAAGGTGCTCATCCAGAAGTGGTAGACCATCCAGGGCACGAGCCAGAACTTAATCACGCCCCAGAAGCCAGTCGTGGCAATCAACGTGGGGAAAAAGACAATCGCGAAGACGATGACGACGACCATGGAGAACAGGGCTTTGGCGCGATCACGTCGCTTAAAGTTCCTCAGGTCAAAATGGAGAATCGCCCAGTGGCCAATGGAGCCCAGCCACCAAAAGTAGCCCCGAGCGGCCTTGTAGAGAGCTCGGTAGATCGGATTTGCCTGCGCATAATCGTCCACCAGCCAGGGATACCAGGCGTTGTCTTCCTCGATTTTGTTGGTGTGCAGATGGTGATGGTCGTGGAGAATCCGCCACGGATGAAAGGGGTAGATTAGCGGCAAAAAGGCAATATGACCCACGAGATCATTTACCCAGCGCCGCTTGGCGAAAGAGCGATGTCCGGCATCGTGGCCAATCACAAAAAAGCCAGTCAGGGCAGTGCCTGTGAAAAACCAGGTAAAAGGGAGCAGAAACGCGGGCAAGAAAGCAATTGCGCAGTAGCCAGCAATCACAGCTGATACGCTAATCAGCACATGCTTCCAAGCCTGGGCGGCGTCTTTTTCAAAATGAGCCTTCGGAAGGCTTTTTATAATGTCTTTGAGCTGCAAAGGGGCCTCGGTTGGCAACCGGTCAGCAGCGATAAACCTTTCTGTCGTAGCTGTCAAAAGTCAAAACTCCGTAAGAAATCGAGCGGAAAGTACTTCCGTTTCGAGGGGAATATCGCCCTAAACGGAAATGCTTCAAAAACCTTTACATTTATATCACCCAAAGGGTGCACAGCAGTTAAGTTTGTATGGCAAATAGCCGTATTTTCAGAATGTTTCGCATATAATCTAGAGCTGTCTTTTTGCGCTCTGCTCAGCTTCTGTGCTTTTGCCATACGATAAAGATGCCTGCCTAACCTGCTGCCACTATGAGCCTGATCACTTTTCAATCTGTCAACAAGGACTTTGGGATCAAAGAAGTGCTGCGCGACGGCTCTTTTAGCATTGAGCCAGACGACAAAGTCGGCGTGATTGGCGTCAACGGCTCCGGCAAGTCGACCCTGCTGAAGATGATGGGCGGGCTGGAGCCGATTGACAGCGGTCAGCGCCTGACGAAGTCTGGCTCCCGGCTGGTATACCTGCCTCAGCAGCCAGAAATTGACGAAGACTTGACGGTGCTCGACCAGGTCTTTGCCGACTGCGGTGAGCAAATGCAGCTCGTGCGCGAATACGAAGATCTGTCGCACAAAATGGCGCACGCCGCTGGCCCCGAGCTAGATCGGCTGATGGATCGGCTAGCGGTGGTCGGTGAAAAAATGGCGGCTGAGGGCGCTTGGGACTTGGAGACCAACGCCAAAATCATCCTTAGTAAGCTGGGTATTGAGGACTTTGAGGCGCGCGTGGGCGATCTCTCAGGAGGCTATCGTAAGCGGATTGCGCTGGCGACGGCGCTGATGAGTGACCCCGATCTGCTGTTGATGGACGAGCCCACCAACCATTTAGACGCAGAGTCGGTGGAATGGCTACAGACGTATCTCAATCAGTTTCGCGGAGCGCTGGTGCTGATTACGCACGACCGGTATTTTTTGGACAAGGTGACCAACCGCATTCTTGAAATTGACCGGGCCGACCTGTATACCTACGCGGGCAACTATGGCTATTACCTGGAGAAAAAGGCAGAGCAGGAGACTTCGGCAGCCAGCTCTCAGCAAAAGTTTAAAGGGATTTTGCGGCGGGAGCTAGCCTGGCTGCGGCAGGGGCCAAAGGCGCGCAGTACCAAGCAAAACGCGCGGATTGGCCGAATTGAGGAGATGAAGGAAACTCAGTTCAAAGAAGTACAGGGCAAGGTGGAGATTGACACTCCCGGGCGGCGGATTGGCAAGAAGGTGATTGAGCTATCAGAGGTGAACAAAGCTTACGAGGGTCGCACCCTGATCAAAGACTTTACCTACGAATTTACGGCAAGCGATCGCATTGGCATCATCGGCGGCAACGGCGCTGGCAAAACCACCCTGGTCGACATCATCACCGGGCGGCTAGCCCCCGACAGCGGCACGGTAGACATTGGCTCAACCATTCACATCGGCTACTTCGACTAGCATTCTGAAGCCCTGCTCGAAGCCCTCAACGAAGATCAGCGGGTGATGGACTATCTCAAAGAAGAAGGCGCTTTTGTCACCACTGCCGACGGCAGCCAGATCAGCGTCTCCCAAATGCTAGAGCGCTTTCTCTTCACAGGCAATCAGCAGTACACCCCGATTCACAAGCTCTCCGGTGGTGAAAAGCGAAGACTGTTCTTACTGCGCGTGCTGCTCAGCGCGCCCAACGTGCTCATCCTTGACGAGCCCACTAACGATCTCGACGTGCAAACGCTCACCGTCTTAGAAGATTACTTAGAAGACTTTACCGGCTGCGTGATCTCAGTTTCTCACGACCGCTACTTTCTAGACCGCACGGTTCAAAGCATTTTTGCCCTGGAGCCCGGCGGCAATATTCGCCGCTATCCGGGCAGCTACTCGGTGTATTTGGAAACAAAGAAGAAAGAAGACTCTGCCGATAAAGCTGCCGAAAAAACAGCTCGAACTGTCACTGCGAAAGCGACGCCTACAGTCAAACCAGCGGTGACTACTCAGCCCAAAGTCTCCAATAAAGAGAAAAGAGAATACGCATCGCTTGAGAACAAAATTCCTCAGCTAGAGGCCAAAAAAGCCGAGCTAGAAAAGCTGCTGTACCCCGAACCTCCTAGTGACTACAGCGAACTGCAAAAGCTCTCAGCCGAAATTGCCGCGATCGCCGCCGAAATCGACACCGCTACCGAACGCTGGCTAGAACTCGCCGACCTCATCGCCTAACCCAGCCCCTAGCGGCTGTAGAGCTTTGCTCTTCTCCTTGAGTGCGCAGCCGAAGCCCCAATCCCCATTCCCCATTCCCCATTCCTAGATACATGACAACCATGACCCAACTCAACCCAGCCAGCGATCGCGTCCTCATCTTCGACACCACCCTCCGCGACGGCGAACAGTCGCCCGGTGCGACCATGAACGCCAGCGAAAAGCTAGCCGTCGCCAAGCAGCTAGCCCGACTGAGAGTAGACATTATCGAAGCGGGATTTCCGTTTGCCAGCCCCGGCGACTTTGAGGCGGTTCACAGCATTGCTGCTGAGGTAGGCACGCCCGACGGGCCGACGATTTGCGGATTAGCGCGGGCGACCAAAGGAGATATCGAAACGGCAGCGCGGGCGGTGGCGCCAGCGGCCAAAGGGCGCATCCATACCTTTATTGCCACCTCTGACATTCACCTGAAGTACAAGCTTAGAAAGTCTCGGGCTGAGGTGCTGGCGATTACCGAAGAAATGGTTGGCTATGCCAAGAGCTTTACGGGCGACGTGGAGTTTTCGCCTGAGGACGCGGGGCGCAGCGATCCTGAGTTTTTGTATGAGGTGTTGGAGCGGGCGATCGCCTCAGGCGCTACGACGCTAAACATCCCCGATACGGTCGGCTACCTCACCCCCGGTGAATTTGGCGATCTCATTCGTGGCATCAAGGCCAACGTCCCCAGCATTGACAAAGCGATTATCTCAGTGCACGGACACAACGATCTGGGCCTGGCGGTTGCCAACTTTTTAGAAGCGGTGAAAGCCGGGGCGCGTCAGCTTGAGTGCACCATTAACGGTATTGGTGAGCGGGCGGGTAACGCTGCTTTGGAAGAACTGGTGATGGCCCTGCATGTGCGCCGTCAGTACTACAACCCATTCTTTGGACTGCCCCCTGAATCTGAAGCGCCCCTGACGAATATCAATACTCAAGAGATTTACAAGTCTTCTCGCTTAGTCTCGAATATGACCGGGATGCTGGTGCAGCCGAATAAAGCGATCGTCGGGGCAAATGCGTTTGCACACGAGTCGGGCATTCACCAGGACGGCGTGCTGAAGAACCGGCTGACTTACGAGATTATGGACGCGCAGCTGATCGGGCTGAACGACAATCAGATTGTGTTGGGTAAGCACTCGGGTCGCAATGCTTTTCGCACGCGGCTGAGCGAGCTGGGCTATAGCCTGGGCGATCAGGATTTGAACAAGGCATTTTTGCGGTTTAAAGATGTTGCCGATAAGAAGAAGGAGATCAGTGATCGCGATCTCGAAGCGATCGTCAACGATGAGGTACTGCAGGTCGCCGAGCACTTCAAGCTAGAACTCGTGCAGGTCTCCTGCGGCAGCAATGCGCAGCCGACAGCTACCGTCACCATCCGCATGCCGAATGGCGAAGAAGTTACCGACGCCTCAATTGGGACTGGCCCTGTGGACGCTATTTACCGGGCGATCAACCGGGTAGTCGATATCGAGAACGATCTGATTGAATATTCAGTACAGTCAGTGACTGCCGGTATTGACGCCATGGGAGAAGTCACCATTCGGGTGCGCAACGGTGCCAGGATTTACTCGGGTCACGCGGCGAACACTGACATCATCGTCGCCTCGGCTGACGCCTACATCAGCGCCCTAAATCGGCTGTATACGGCCTTGCAAGCTGGGGCTTCTATCCATCCTCAGCGCGACAAGGTTTCTGTTTGATTGGCATCGCAAACCTATTCTCCCTGCTTCGCACAGACCATCTCGATCAATTGAATCAGTCGGCGCTGAATAGCAGTATGAATCCGAAATGGGTTCGTAGAGCGATCATGGCCTCTACAGATCCGTTCATACCCTAAATCAGCAACGCCGACTAACCATTGCCAGATCGGATTGTCGGCTATTTCCGGGAGAGCGATCGCTCTTCAAGCTCGAAGAAAGCACCGCAAGGGACCGAGCGAGTATGCTCTTAAAGTGAGAGGATGGGGTTATTGTAGTCAGGGGAGGGAGTGATGAGTTCAATCGAGGTGACTCACGAACAGTTGGCAACGCTACCCCCGGAGCGATTGGAGGCAGTGCAAGGGTTACTGACCGGATGGCTGGCCGAATCAGAACCTGAGGTTTTGCCCATTTCGGCGGAGATAGCGCAGACGGCTGTCAATGACTGGCTGCTGCGGGTGCTTCCAGATCGATTTACGGCGCTGGAGCCGCGATTGATTGCAGGCGGCGACATTTGGTCGGTGCCGGTAGGGTTAGCGTATCCGCATATTGGAGTAGTGGGCCAGGTGGGCGAGGTTTTGGTCAGTGCGTTTTCACGGGGAATTATCTCATCGACCCGACCGGAGGTAATGAAATCGGCAGGAGCGGCTTGCTATAGAGAACAGGAAAATGCGATCAACGCCGCCTTTTTATCCGCAGGAAACGCCTGACTCTTGTGTTCCGGCTTGTCTGCGAATGGTTTTAGCGGAGTTGGGTGTTGTTGTTTCTGAGCTGGAAATGCGCCAAATGTGCGACTGCACAATCTTTGGAACAGAAGCTTTTCAGGCGGTTGAGGCGGCGCGGCGAGTGGGTTTCCCAAAGGCACGCAAGGAAAATCTGACGATGGCGCAGCTAGACCGCTTAGTAGCGCAGGGGGTGTTTCCGATTGTGTATGTTGGGCTGGTGGGAAGTAATCGAGTGAGGGGGATTCATGCGTTAGTGGTCATAGAAATAGATGAAAGCGATGTGGGCGTATTAGACCCGTTGGTAGGAGAATGTCGGGTAGAGCGATCTCATTTTGAGGCTGCTTTTCGGTTGACGAACGGTCTAACAATTGTGGCGGCTGAAGTGTGAGTAGATCAGTCTGTAATAAGGGAAAGCCTAGACCTGACTTTGGGCAAAGCAATTGGTGATTGGTGACTTTATTATCACCAATCACCAAAGAGTTGTAATTCTGGTTTTCACAAGCTAGTTGGTCAGGGCGTTTATCGGTGAGATTGGATCTGCCGATACAATGGTGCGATCGCTGATTTTACGGGTCTTCTTGAGGTTGATTTACTCTCTGGGGAATAGCGAAGAAACGGCATGGGCAGTGCCCACCCTACCTGCTTCTCCTACTTCTTCACCGCATCCCACAAACGCAGCCTGCCACCTACCTCGCCAAAAGGCATTCGACGCATCTGGGGTTAGCGTTAGGCATTGCGCACACCCCAAGCTTTTTAGTCGAAGAAATCGGAACATTGGCTATGGTGAAGGCTATGGCTGAGAGAATAAAGAAGCCATAATTTATGCATTCGACGGCAAGCACCAGGGGAGCAGCAGGCGGAAGCCAACTGCTGTGATCAGTAACGCGCTTGAGCAATTCGATTCAGCACGCGGTAAGCTAAAGCCTGTAGTGCTTACTTGAACAGGCGTTGTAAAATGAAAACGTTATCAGAAATTCAGCAATGGCTGGTACTAAACAAGCCAGCATTGAAAGAGCGCTACAGTGTGAAAGAACTTGGCATTTTTGGCTCCTACGTTCGGCAAGAGCAGACCGAGGCTAGCGATGTGGATGTCCTTGTGGAGTTCTCTGAAGTTCCAGGGCTATTAAAGTTTATTGATTTAGAGAACTATCTTAGTGACCATCTTGGCGTGAAGGTCGATTTGGTGCATAAGAAAGGGCTGAAGCCACGCATTGGCAAACAAATTTTGGCAGAGGTCATATATTTGTGAGTGAACGAGATCTTGAGGACTATCTACAAGACATTTTAGATACTATCGCCGCGATTGAACAGTTTACGGAAAATATTGAGTTTTAAGCTTTTTCTAACAACTTAGAGAAGGTGTTCGCAGTGTTTAGAGCATTTGAGATCATTGGGGAAGCTGTCAAGCGAATTCCTGAATCAGTGAGGGCGCAGTATCCAAATGTTCCCTGGCGAAATATGGCAGGAATGCGAGACAAGTTGATTCATGATTATTTCGATACCGATATAGAAATTATCTGGCAAGCAGTGCAGAATGATCTCCCTCAACTAAAAATGGTGATTTCCAGAGTTATGCAGAGCTTAAATGACTGATATTCAAGGAATCAGTAGTCAGTAGGGTGGGCACTATTACCTACCGGGAAGTTTATCAGCGAGATTGGGCCTGCCGATGTAGTGGTGCGATCGCTGATTTTACCGGTCTTCTTGAAGTTGATTTACTTTCTGGAGAACAGCGAAGAAACGGCGTGAGTACTGCCCACCCTACCTGCTCCTCTGCTGGCAGTTAGTGATTCAAACACATCAACTATTTCTTATGCTGCCATCGGGCATCACAGTTCTACAGACAGTCGTTCGCTCCAATGCTCGCTCCCAGTTGGAACGAGTTGCGCCGGTCAAGTCAGCGCCGGTCAAGTCAGCGCCGGTCAGATTAGCGAATCCCATTTTGGCTCCTCTCAGGTTAGCTCCCTCAGATAGATCTAAAATTGGTGCCTAGTGACAAAAGCGTGGTCAGGCCATAGACTTCAGGCATCCCCCTCGAAGTGAAAGCTATGCCCCCAAAGCGTCATAACCAAAACCGGACTGCGGTTGTCTACT
>JBARVU010000344.1:0-3131 GCA_049646425.1 Phormidesmis sp.
TTCGATTCATTTTTCTCTACCCCAGTAAGGATCGCTGTAATGCCCGCCACTTTCTCTAAGTCAGCCTCGAAACCCTTCTCGCTGCGGCTGCTTACTCGTCTGTCGATTGCCCTATTAACCGCAGTAATGCCTACAGCGATCGCTGTAGGCGTTACTGCCCAAGAGTCTCTGCCGCTGGTTGAGTTTAGCGATACGCAAGGGCACTGGGCGGCTGCCTGTATCGAGCGCATGGGCAGCGGCGACTATATGAAAGGCGATGCGAACCGCCGTTTTCTACCCAACAACACGATGACTCGGGCCGAATTTGCCGCCGTGATGGTAAAAATTTACTTGAACGCGCCAAAAATCCGCAATGCGCCTCGGTTTAGCGATGTACCGGCGAATTTTTGGGCTAACGATGCCATTACCCAGGCTTATGAACGGGGACTTCTATCGGGCTATTCCAACAGTCAGTTTCGACCCTTTGAACTCATTTCTCGGGCACAGGCGATGACGGTTTTTGCCAAAGCTGAGAAGCTGCCGAGCGTTGTCGGTGAAGAGGCGGTGCTCAACCGTTTTTATGTGGATCAAGCGCAGATTCCGAGCTATGCCAGAGGAGCGATCGCTGCTGCTACAACCACCGACAAACGGCTAGTCGTCAACTACCCTAATGTCGAACAGTTCAGGCCCAACGACAGTATCTTGCGGGGAGAGGTTGCCGCCGTCATCTGTCAGGCCACCCGAGATGGCAGCGACTACCGCGCTAACGTGCCAGAGCAGTATATTGTGACGCTGGTGAATCGCTGGCGCGATCGCCTAGCTGCCAATCCAAATCGAACCCCTGATGGAACTACCGTATTCTTCAACAAGGACGGCTTTGGGCTGAAGATGGGCGATCCTGACGGAGGGGGACATCCGCAGTGGGGCATCATAGATCGCAGTGGCCGGTGGGTTGTTGAGCCTCGCTTTGTCAGTTTAGATAACTTTTCGGATGGGCTAGCCATTGGTCAGGTCGAGCAAAACTCCCAGAATTATGAAGTGCTCGATCAACAAGGGCGGACTGTTTTTTCAACTAACTATCCTATTCGATACTTCTCTGAAGGGCTAGCGGCCTTTATCGATGAGCAGGGTCTGTGGGGGTTTGTTGATAAGACGGGGCAAGTTGCGATTTCGCCTCAGTTTTTTGAAGTAGCGCCTTTTTCCGACGGGTTGGCACGAGTCTCTAAAATTAACGCAGAGGTCTTTGGCGCTGATGAGTACGGCTTTATCAACAAGTCGGGAGAGGTGGTGATTCCATTGCAGTACAAGTCAATCCAGGAGACTTTTGAGGAAGGATTGGTCGGCGCGCTAGACGATGATTCGGGGCAGTGGGGATACTTGAACAAGGTCGGAGAGTGGGCGATCACTCCCCAATTCACCGCCGTACAGTCTTTCTCTGAGGGGCTAGCGGGCGCGACCAAAAGCCCGAAGACTAATGAGCAATGGGGCTTTATTGACCGGGCGGGGGTGTTTGCGATCGCCCCCCAATACTTCGCCTCAGGGCCGGTTTACAGCGAAGTCGTTGGAGCCTTTGTCGGGCCCAATGCAGTGACCTGGTTTAACGAAGGGTTTGCAACCGTGAGATTAGGCGCTGCTGTTGGCTTGATTGACCGCACCGGACGATGGCGGCTAAAGCCGACAGACTTTGATGGCCTGATCACCGATATTGGGCCAGTTCGAGACGGGATAGTCGGTGTAGCGCTAGATAGGGACGAGGCGTACGTGCAGATCGCGCAGCCTGAATGAGAGGTGTGCAGGCTTGAGAAACTTTTCTTTTAACTGAAAATACTTGAAAGAACAATACAGTCTGAAAGAAACATCGACCATCTGGGCAAGTGATTTGCGTCATGCATTTTAGTGACCCTTCACTATAAAGATTTATTCACAGCGCCAGCAAATTAGAGAAGTCATTGACTCAACAGGAAGCCCGTATGACGACGACTTTGACCACTTATTCAACAACAAACGTATTGTTGACGACTGAGGTAATCGCCCAAATTAATACCTATCTAGAAGCCCATGCCCAGACTGGTAGGTTTTCGGGAAATGTAGTTATTACGCAAGGGGAGGGGGAGGGAAGGGCGATCGCTCGAAGCTATGGCCAAGCTAACCGGGAGCATAGGGTCTCAAACAATCCTCAGACCAAATTTCGGATCGGCTCAGTTACCAAGCAACTTACGGCGATCGCCATCCTCCAGCTACAAGAGAGAGGGCTGCTAAACGTGCAATCCTCCATCTCAACTTACTTGCCCGACTATCCTCAAGGCGACCAAATCACAGTTCACCATCTCCTCACCCACACCTCCGGCATTCCTGAATACCTAAATCCTGCGCTCTTCCCAGACTTTCTGGACTGGATGCGACTATCTACTACGCTCGACCAGCTGGTGGATCGCTTCCGCGACTTACCGCTCGAATTTGAACCAGGAGAAAGGTTTAGATACGGCAACTCGGGGTATGTTTTACTCACGCAAATTATCGAAACTGTCTCAGCCCAGACCTACGCAGACTACCTGCAAGCCAACCTTTTCGACCCCTTAGGACTGAGCAACACAGGCTATGAAATTCCGCTCACCGTTACTCCCGATTTGGCCCAAGGATATTTATTCCTTGGCGGTGATACCTACCTGCAAACGAGCCCGCTTGACATGAGTATTCCTCAGGGAGCAGGCGGACTATATTCAACAGGGGAAGACTTAGCCAAATGGAATCATTGGCTTTTCGGGGAAGGTTCAGATCAGGCTGTTCTGAGCGATGCGGCTAGAGCGATGCTTCTCATACCGGCTGTAAAAATGGAACTTGAGAAAATTCCTGATGCTTTCTATAGCTACGGGCTGGTGCTGGATACTCACCTGGAGCGGCAGCGAATTCATCATGTGGGGGGCATCAGCGGATTTGACAGCGCTTTGACCTACTACCCGGACGATAGGTTGACAATTGTTGTTTTGTCAAATCTTGAAACGGCTGCGACTGGGCAAATTGCCGAAGGACTGGCGGCGATTGTTTTTGAACGTGTCTTTAAACACTCCTTCAAATGTCTCTGTCATACGCACTGGCAACAGAATAGAAATGAACACATACAGGAGAAACACTGGAATGGAAAATATGAAAGT
>JBARVU010000345.1:0-7766 GCA_049646425.1 Phormidesmis sp.
GAGATTCACAGGAATAAGAGGATTGTCTATTGGCAAGCATTTAATTGAAAGGAGGTTAGGTGAAAGGCCGAATAGGTAGGTTAATTCCTCCTAGGCTAGCGACTGCTTGAAAATATGTGCGCGGGCGATCACTCTCTTCTTCAAAGCTTAATAGTTCATCTTGTTGGCCTAGGATAGCAAAGCTGTGACTTGGGGCCACTTACCAGCTAACTCCCCTCTACACAGGGATCACAGTAATACATCTACTGGACTAAAAATGAACTAGATTTTGCTCAACCGTGAGCAGTACAAGCCTGAAAATTTAGCCTAAAAAACGGCTGAGACCCTTGTTTTTTTGGTTGAGTAGTTGCTGGGGTCGCAAACGGTCGATGAGAAAATCTCAATTGCAAGTCTACAAAGTTGTCTCGCTCTAGCAGAAACTGTTCTAAGTCGTGATGCTGTCCTTTCCAGAAGCCGCCTTTCTCTATGATCTTTTGATGCTGGAATCCGAGCTTCTCTAGCAATCCTTTCGACGCTGTGTTGTCTAACATCACCTGAGCAATGACAAGTCTTAGCTCTCTTGCCTCAAACCTATATCGCAGAGCTGCGGACAAGGCTTCGCTCATAATACCTTTCCGCCAGTGTTTACTCGCCAGTTCATAGCCTATCTCAGCGCCCTTGATTGATGGTTCTGGATGCCACGAAAAACCACACGAGCCAACGATGCGTTGGCTTAGTTTGAGTTCGATTGCCCATCGTATCCCTTGTCCGCTCGTAAAAGCCTTGGCTCTACGCTCCACTACTTTGAGCGCATCATCAACTGACTCAAAAGTCGCAAGGTCGTGAAATTTTAAGTTTGCCGAGTCGTTATTCATGGAGAATGTGCCAGAACTCATACGTACCTGTTGTAGTGCTTCCAATCCTTTCTATAGTTTCGGGGCGGCCTGTCGGTAGTAGGTAGAGCGGCTACAACCTACCTGCTCGCAGATCTGCTTTATCGTCAGCTTGCCTGCCTCAGCGAGGGCGATGGCGAAGCCTTCCAAGGGAATCGCCACCCTCACCTGGCTCTTGTCCAGCTGCTTCGGCCTACCACCCATCCAACCACACGCACCGAGCTGCCGCCCAAACGTGTCGAGAGCGGCCCGTTTGCTTTGGAGTGAACGGGGTGGTTAAGCATGTATAAAGGTTAGCGCGTTCCAGAATCAAAAGCGTAATAATGGATTCAGTATCAAGATAGTCTCAAGGATGCGGGAGCGATTCAAGCAGTGGCACTCAAAGATCAAGATCAATAAGTGGTGGATGATTGGAGCGATCTCCACTCCAGTCCTTCTCTGGACGGTAGGGTGGCTTTGGTTACTCTCGGATTGCAAGCTTCAGCCCGATTATGTTCGCCTATCTCACAACGAAAGAGCAGCCCTTACTCGCCAGCATCGTGAAACCCTTGTCAACGGTATGGGGATAGTCGCGACGGTTGCTGGCGGAGTCTTCCTGATTCTCAATTCTCGCACTGCCGACAGAGATACAGAGACTGCCAACCTCAGCGGGGCCGACCTCAGGGGTGCCGACCTCAGGGGTGTTGACCTTAGCGGTGCCAATCTCATCAGTGCCAACCTCAGGGGTGCCGACCTCAGCGGTGCTGACCTTAGATATGCCAACCTCAGTGGTGCTGACCTTAGACATGCCAACCTCAGTGGTGCTGACCTTAGACATGCCAATCTCAGTGGTGCTGACCTCAACTGTACCTTACTCAGATACGCTAATCTCAGCGATGCCAACCTCAGCGCTGCCTTGCTATTTTTTGTAAATTCACGAGAAGTTAAAAATCTTGAACCGCTTCAACTAAAGGCGAAACCTCCGCCTTTTCTATGTAACGCTGCACTGCCTTCGTATTCTAGCCATCCAGATGTGAATCCCAATCGCGACTGCGAGCGCATTCCTCAGCTTTTAAGCGATCGCTATGATATTCCTCTCGAAGAGGCTCAAGAGATAGTCGATGAAGCCCGACAACACCAATGGAACTAACCAAAATCGACGCCGTCGGCATTGAACAGTGCTGGTACGTCTCCTTGCCAGATGCCGTCATCAAAATGGATGGCTGAGATTCAACAACAGATGGCAATTGCTTCTTAGCTAGGTGGCCCTCTTCTTGACAGTAGCAGCGCGATCACGCTTTTCTAGGCCCAAATAATTGCAATTATCTTGAGTTGGAACGGCGCGACCATACTCAGTCTGAGATCGCATAGCGTCTAATACAGATAATTCAACTTAAACATACTGAAGTGAACCCCTAAACTTGGACAGTAAAATCAGGTGATATAAAGTCTGTATCGGATACTCGGCTTTCATCTGGTCAATAATCATTCGCTTCCGTTCAGGCTCCACAGCGCTGAAGCTTTTTTTGCTACCGCTAGCTCCATCGTTAGGCGGCCTATCATCCTCTCCAACTCCGCTATCTTCTCCTCTGAGTCCTCGCCCGTGCCTTTCCCGCCGAACGCCAGGTGGGCCTGCTTGAGAAATTCGTTGCGCCAACGGTTGATCACCGACGAATGCACTTTGTGAGCGCGACTGGCTTCGCTGATGCTGTGCTGGCCGCTGACTACCTCCAGGACGACTTTGGCCTTAAATTCACTGCTGTAATTTCTTTGCTTGTTTGCCATGATGGTTGCCCCCTATGGACTCTAGATCACTCTCTCTAGCTGCTGTCCTAAATTTGGGGGCACTACACATCGTCATCACCTTGGGACGGTGCAAAGGTTCTATCGAGCGAGCGCTGAGCTTTGTCGCCCTGCTGATAGACGGACTTGCGGCTCACCTGATGACTCTCTGCCAGGTGGCTGATGGGCTGTGAGCGAGTCAGCACCTGGCCAATCGCTTGGTGAGTACTGGGGGGATAGACTGGCAGCGACGGAAAGGGTTGAACTCATATCGGCGATACTCCGAAGGAGGGGCCTTGCCATCGCACTCAGGAAGGGGCAGCCATTCAGACTACCTGATTGCGCCCAAAGTGTGACCTCGAATTAAACCACGTCTCCATCGCTAGCAGCAGCGTCAGCATCTCACTTTCGTCAAACTGACAGCTCGGCCCTGACAAGCAGGGGTGTAAGCGGCGGCCATACAATAGACTGATCATTCTCAGCGCGACAAATTCCGGCTCTAGCAGTAGGACAGCAAAGAAGCGGGTTAGCTAAACTAATTTGGTAAGTTTACTTCTATTACAAGCGCGCGTTGCTTAAATGACTTTTCAAATGCCTAAATGGCAAGACAGACGGCTGCTAGCAGCGATCACCGGGCTCTTGATCCTCAACGTTGGAGGCGGGCTGTATGTGCGATCGCAGGCTCAAAGGCGGCAGGCAGAAGCTGAACTCGCCGCGCAGCCATTGCCGACACAGGTACAGGTCGCGGCGCTAGGGCGAGTAGAACCGTCCGGTGGCGTCGTCAATGTGGCGTCCTCTGAGCAGGGCGTGGTCAGCGAACTGCGGGTGGAAGCGGGCGATCGCGTTCAGCAGGATCAGGTGCTGGCTTACCTGGATATCTTTGAAGTTCGCGAAGCTGAGCGAGACTACGCGGCCAGTCAGCTCGCCGAAGCGCAGGGAGTGCTAGCAGCTCAGCAGCAGCTTGGGTCAGCGCGGATTGCAGAAGCCAATACTCGGGTCGATCAGGTCGATCTGCCAGAAAGTGAGCGCATTCGCGCCCAGGAAGCAGACATTCGCGACCTGCAGGCGCAGCTTGACCTGGCTCAGACAGACTTAGCGCGGTTTCAGACGCTAGCGAATAGAGGGGCGATCGCCCAGCAGCAGCTAGACAGTCAGCAGGCACAGGTAACCCAAATTCAGCAGCAGATTGCCGCCGCTCGGGCCACTTTATCTCAGCTAGAATCGGCTCGCAGCGCCAACATAAACAATGCGACCGCTCAAGTTAGTGCAGCGCAAGCCGATCTTCAGCTTTCACAGGCAACGGCAGGCGTTCAGTCGGCAGCGCAAAATCTAGCGCTGGCTGAGGCTCGGTTGGAGCAAACCATCATCCGGGCGCCGTTCAGTGGGCAGATCATTGAAGTCTTTATCGATCCGGGGGAGAGTGTTAACGAACAGGCCGTGCTTTCAATGGGCAATACCGAGCAGATGAAGGTCGTCGCTGAAGTCTACGAGTCGGATATTGGTCTGGTAGAGGTGGGGCAAAACGCGACGATCCGCAGCCGCAATGCCGCCTTTGATGAGGTGCTGTCCGGCACAGTCAGCGAGATTGCGCTGCAGATTTTCAAGAACGATATTCTCGATGACGACCCGGCGGCAGAGGCAGATGCGCGAGTCGTCGAGGTGGATATTGCGGTCGATCAGCCGACGGTGATTGCAGGCTTAACTAACCTCCAGGTAGACGTGGTGATCGATGTCGATGAAGCAGCAGTGAGTAAGCCTGAACGCGATATTACAGATGACTCAGAGACAGTGGAGTCTGAGTAGATGAAACGCGTTTCAGTAGCCTGGCAGAACTTGCTGTATGAGCGGACAAGGCTTTGGGTGGCGATCGCTGGGGTCGCCTTTGCCGTGCTGCTGATCTTCATGAACCTCGGATTCTTAGGCGCGCTAACGGCAACAACGGTCAATTTCTACGAAAGATTCAACGGCGATCTGTTTCTCTCTTCTCCAGAGACACTGGAAATTAGCTCAACTAGCGTCTTCCCCATAGAAAGACTTTACCAGGCAGAAGGCGTTCCTGGCGTGGAGAGAGCCATGCCCTTGTATAGCGGTTATCTACTCTGGCGCAGTCCGGAGCCGCCCTACGACAGCCGGGCTATCTTCGTCTATGCCTACAACCTTGAAGATCCCGTTTTCTTGATTCCTGAGCTACAAACGCCGGAAGCTAAAAGACTGCTACGTCAGCCGGATATCGTTTTTTTTGATAGCCTGGCGCTGCCCGAATATGGCCCAACCGGCATAGGGACGACAACAGAAGCGGGCAGGCGCAGCGTGACTATTGGCGGCACCTACAGTCTAGGCGGTGGCTTCGCAGCAGACGGCACGGTCATCATGAGCGATCTAAACTTTACGAGATATCTGTCGCCTAGGCCCCTGGGTTTGGTGGACACAGGACTCATCACTTTACAGCCGGGGGTTAATCCTAGGCGAGTAGCTGCCGCCTTGCGGAAGACGCTTCCAGCTGATGTTGACGTCTTTACTAAAGCAGATATTATCAACCGCGACATGACCCATTGGATTTCGGCTACGTCGATTGGATTTATCTTTGGATTGGGCGTTCTGGTCTCTTTTGTGGTGGGCGTTGTAATTGTCTATCAAATTCTCTATACCGACATTCGCGACCATTTGCCTGAGTACGCCACCATGAAGGCAATGGGCTATCGCAATCGCTATTTGTTTAAGGTGGTTCTACAACAGGCAATTCTGCTGGCGGCGATGGGATATGTGCCGGGACTGATTGTTTCGATGGGCCTCTATGAGCTAACGCGGCAGGCAACATCGGGGGGGTTGCCAATGGCAATGAATATGGGCCGGGTTATCTTTGTCTTAGTGTTAACAGCAGCGATGTGCAGTGTGTCGGGGTTGATTTCGGTGAGAAAGGCGATCGCCACCGACCCAGCGGAGGTATTTTGAGCTAATGTTCAAGCGCATCCCGCTCGCCTGGCTAAACCTGACTTACGATCATCGTAAGTTTGCTACTTCTTTGGGTGGCGTTGCCTTTGCCGTGCTGCTGATGTTCATGTTCACCGGCTTCATGAACGCGCTCTACGACTCTCAGGTGCAGCTATTGAACAAGTTTAACGGCGAGATTATTGTGGTAAACCGCCTGAAAGCTAATATGTTCGTCCCGAATTCGTTTGCTCGCCGTCGTCTCTATCAGGTTCGAGCGTTTGACGGCGTTGCTGATGCCTATCCTGTCTATATTAGCGAAGGCAGCTGGAAAAATCCGGTCACTAAAAAGACTTTTCCGGTAAGAACGCTAGCCTTTAACCTGGACGATCCCGTCCTACCTATGCTGGAGATAGCGCCGCAGATTCCAATGCTGAGAATGCCGGATACCGCTTTGATTGATACCCGCGCCCGCGCTGAAATTGGCCCGGCTGAAGCGGGTATCACCTCCGAGCTGGCCGACCGAACGCTAAACATTGTGGGTACCTTTACGCTAGGGACAGATTTTGCTTCGGGGAACGGCAATCTGCTCATGAGCGATGTCAATTTCTTGCGTTACTTTGCCAGCCGGGGGCCTGAGGAAGATCAGCGCAGCTTTGCCACTGTAGATATCGGCGTTGTTAAGCTGGAGCCTGATGTGAATCCAAATACGGTTGTAGCGGCACTGCGACAGGCGCTGCCAGAAGATGTCATTATTCTACCTAAGGAAGGGGAGAATGGATTCGTAGCGCGCGAGCTGGACTATTGGAAGAACAACACCAGCATTGGCTTTGTGTTTTCTTTACTCACTGCGATGAGTTTCTTTGTTGGCATTATTCTGGTCTATCAAATTCTCTATACCGATGTCGCCGATCACTGGGCAGAGTATGCCACGCTCAAAGCCATGGGCTACACGAATACCTATCTCCTTAAAATCGTTTTGCAAGAGGCTTTGTTTCTTTCTTTCCTCGGGTTTATTCCCGGCTTTATCGTTAGCAACTTGCTCTACACTGGGGCAGGCAATGTCACCGGACTGTTTTTTCAGATGACGACCCAGCGAGTGGTCAATTTGTTTATCGCTACGTTTGTAATGTGTTTGGTTTCAGGCTTTATTGCTGTGCGTAAGGTTCAGGCAACCGACCCGGCAGAAGTGTTTGGAGGCTAATAATCAGACTATGGCAAACATTTCCCCAAAAGCGCCGCTTGCGCCCATTCAGCAGCAGCTAACAATTGAGATCAGAGATCTCAACTATTTCTTTGGCGAAGGTGAGATTCGCAAACAGGTACTGTTTGATATTTCGCTCAACTTACCGGCTGGGCAGATCGTGATTCTGACTGGGCCTTCTGGTTCTGGCAAGACTACGCTGCTGACCCTAATGGGTGCACTGCGTACGGTGCAAGAAGGCAGCCTGAGGGTGCTAGGGAAAGAGCTGGTTGGGCTAGAGAACCGAGACCTGATTGCCGTGCGTCGCAATATTGGCTTTATCTTTCAGGCGCATAACCTATTTGAATCGCTCAGCGCTAGCCAAAATGTAGAGATGTCGGTCGAGCTGACGGGGCGACTCGGTGACAAGCGGCAGCGGGCAGCAAAGATATTGACTCAGCTAGGGCTAGAGGAGCGGATCGATTATAAGCCTAAGGCGCTCTCTGGAGGACAAAAGCAGCGGGTGGCGATCGCCCGTGCCCTCGTCAACCGACCAAAAATCGTTCTCGCAGACGAACCCACAGCAGCGCTAGACAAAGCTTCTGGACGAGATGTGGTTAATCTGATGCGTCATCTATGCGAAGAAGAGGGAACAACGGTCCTGATGGTCACCCACGACAATCGTATTCTCGACGTTGCTGATCGCATTATCAACCTGGTAGACGGTCGGCTAGAGTCAGATAGCGATCCAAGACAGTACCACCAGACGCACTAACGATTTGAAGAGCTACCCTTGCTAGTTTCCAACGATAGGCGAAGCTATCGAGCTTGTGCTGCACCCTATGTCTTTTAGCGACAGGGAGCACGTCATTCTCTAACAAAGAAAATAACATCTATAGAACTTACGCATTGACAGAATAGCAAAGCTGTATATTGATTAGGAACGGTTCCTTCTCCAGCGATCACCGAGCCATGCGTCAGTTGACCCAGCCCTCTACAGCCCAGTGTAATAGCACGCTTTA
>JBARVU010000346.1:0-4193 GCA_049646425.1 Phormidesmis sp.
GCACTGTGTCAGTTGGACCCAGACAACCGGACGCCTTTGAAGACGGAAGGCTATCTCACTCGCGATCCCCGTCAAAAAGAGCGTAAGAAGTACGGTTTGAAGAAGGCCCGCAAAGCCGGACAGTTCTCGAAGCGGTAACTTCGACAATATTTCTTCTCTTCAGCTAGCTCACTAACCCACTCGTAGGCTGAGCGCAGTCGTAAGCCCAAAGGGCCGGAAAAGCCAACGTAAAGCGCTTCTACGGGAAAAGCCCAACTACTCTCAACTCATCCATATTCCTCCCGAACAATGCCTAAAGCTGATATTCATCCTAAGTGGTACCCCGAAGCCAAAGTATTTTGCAATGGCGAACAGGTCATGACCGTGGGCTCGACCAAGCCTGAGCTGAGCGTCGACGTGTGGTCGGGCAATCACCCCTTCTACACTGGTACTCAGAAAATTATCGATACCGAAGGTCGCGTTGAGCGCTTCCTGCGCAAGTACGGTATGTCTGACGAGACAGATGAGCCGGCAACTGAAGCTGACGCTAAGAAGTAGCGACGCTAGTCTTGAAACGGTCCGGGTGGCAAACCTTTAGAGGTAGGCTGCTCGGATATTTTTTTGGCAGCATTTCTAACTTCCCAGCAAACGCACTCTGGTAAAAGCCCATGGCAGAACCTTACTTACTCAAAAAACTAGCGTCGGTAGAGCAAACCTTTACAGAGCTCACTCGCCGGATGGCCGATCCGGACGTGGCGAGTAATCCTGACGAGTTTCAAGAGATTGCAAAGTCACGGGCCTCTTTAGAAGAGACAGTGATGACCTATCGTCAGTGGCAGCAGCTTCAGGAAGAGCTGAAGGGTGCTCAGGAAGTATACAAGGAGTCGGTCAGCGATGCAGAAATGCACGAGATGGCTGGGCTAGAAGTGGCTGAGCTGGAGGAAAAGAATGAGCAGCTTGAAAGTCGGCTGAAGGTACTGCTGCTGCCTAGAGATCCCAATGACGATAAGAACATCATGCTGGAAATTCGGGCCGGTACGGGCGGTGACGAGGCAGGCATTTGGGCGGGCGATCTCATGCGTCTGTACAGTCGCTACGCGGAAGGCCAAGGCTGGAAGGCGAATCTGGTGAGTGAGTCGAGGGCCGATATGGGCGGGGTCAAAGAAGCCATCATTGAAGTCAAAGGCGATCAGGTTTATAGCAAGCTGAAGTTCGAATCGGGCGTCCACCGGGTGCAGCGAGTGCCGATGACCGAATCGGGCGGGCGAGTACATACTTCTACCGCGACCGTGGCGGTGATGCCGGAAGTTGACGATGTGGAAATTCATATCGACCCGAAAGATATTGAGATGACCACGGCCCGGTCGGGTGGTGCGGGCGGTCAGAATGTGAACAAGGTAGAGACGGCGGTTGACTTGATGCACAAGCCGACGGGAATTCGGGTGTTTTGTACGGAAGAGCGATCGCAGCTGCAAAACCGGGAGCGCGCCATGCAGATTTTAAGGGCCAAGCTGTACGAAATGAAGCTGGCTGAGCAGCAGGCCGAGATTACCTCGATGCGGCGATCGCAAGTCGGCTCCGGCTCTCGCTCCGAGAAAATCCGCACCTACAACTACAAAGACAACCGCATGACCGATCACCGGCTCAACCAAAACTTCGGTCTCAGCGGCATCTTAGAAGGCGACATCGAAACGGTTGTGCAGTCTTGCATTACGCAGGATCAGCAGGAGCGCCTGGAAGAATTAGCAGCCTCTACGGCGGAAGCGGTTTAAGCCCCGCTGGGGCTGCTGCTTCAGAAAGTCTGAGCGGAGCATGGATGAACGTCCTTGATGTCACTGCTAGTCGGTTTTCCTTTGCGGGATGCGTTGCTTGAATCGCTTGCATGGCAGGAGATGCTGCTTACCTTCGGCCAGTTTCTCCAGTGCTTGCAGCGTTTCCTCAATCATTTTCTGCTTAGGAAAATCTTGAGCGCGGCGCCTGGCATTTTTAGCGATTGCCCTCATTTCTTCTGGGTGTCTAAGCCCCCATCGGAGTGTCTCTAGCAAATCACAGCTATCGCCTGTGTAAAACAAAAGACCGTGTACCTTATCTTCAATGACTTCTGGGATCCCGCTAGCATCTGAAGCAACGACGGGCAATCCGTATGCCATTGCCTCTATGAGGGCACTGGAATGGCCTTCATAGAGCGTTGGAAATACAAATAGGTCGGCGGCGGCTAGCAGCCTTGGGACGTCAGACCGATATCCCAAAAGTAAAACTTTCTTTTCAATCCCGTACTTTCTCAGCTGGTCAAGCAACCGGTCTCGCTGTGTACCTTCCCCTGCCCAAACAAATCTCAGGTCGGGAAACTCTTCGATCAGATGAGGAATGACTGAAATAAGGTCGCTGTAGCCTTTCTGCGGATCTAGCCGACCGACTGTCAAAACGAGACGACTGTCGGCATGTAAGCCAAGCTCCTGCCGAATTTGATGGCGCAGTAAAATACTTTCAGCCTGGCTACCTATAGTCTCCTGAGCCGCTAACTGAGTGCCATTGTAGATACGCAGAACTTGATTTTCAGGGATGCGAAAAGACTCACAGACGAGTTTCCGGTTGTTGTCTGAGACCGTCATCCACTGCTGGTTTCTGGCTCTTGCCCAGGCATACAACTTTAGCTGGGTAGGGGTAAATGTAAAAATGCTGGGAACTAACCCAAACCGAACTAGCGTGGGCATCTGCAGCATCCCACAGGCGAGCACGCTACCGTAACAATAGTTAGTGTAGGGTAAAACAATTTGCGCAACATCCGGCCGAACCCGAAGCAACAAAATCGCTGTGCGAATCAGGTTTGGTAAATCCTTCTGTAACCTCGACCGTCGCCGGCGATTTGTCTCGGTGATCGCCAGAGGGTGATAGACTACCCCCTGAGCCATGAAATCCCGAATAAGAGATACCGTTCCCTCAGTTTTAGGAAAAGCCGCATAAACATCCCAACCTTTCTCTAATGCCGCTGAAGCAATCTTTAGGATGTACTCTTCTACACCCCCTCTCAATGTGGACGGCGTTATTATTAATAGTCTCATCGATGCCTGCAATCCTTCTTCTGTCACCGTTTCTATCAGCCAATCCGCGACTTCAGCATCTCTCTTAGGCTGCCCTTGAGCCCGCGTCGCTTAAAAGACGCTGTATACTTCAGGGCTTTCTGAATTGAAGGCGGGCTCCTCACCGTTGAACCCCGAATCCAGGAATGTGAATGGTGGCGGGGATACTTCCCATCACGAAGAAACTTTAGAACGTGCTTCCACTCGTAGCGCTCAGCCCAAGAAAGCTGCTTACCATCTGAATGCGGTAGGTGATTGTCCCAGGGCAAATCGCCCCAGGCAGCCGCCTCACTCGCGGAAGGATCTAACCAGAAAGCCTCGAAAACTGCAGCTGCGCAGCTGCGAGTATCTGCGTGTATGTTAGTCAAGCTGGGATCGAGCAATAGGTTCTCCACAAAGCAGTCTACTGTCTTCCTGAGAACGGGGAGTCCCCAGTCAATAATGCTTTGGTGGGTTCCCTTCTCTAAAACAGGATGCACGCCTCCGCTTCCTTCTTCATAGCCAAGCGCCGTACCATGGTCAGCGCTACAGAACAGCTCTAAAGCATCTTTGATGGTGTTGTCTAAGAACCCTTGGCTCACCCGTTCATCAAAGAAGTAAGCCTCTAATCGCTGACACTCTAAGTCGATGCCCGGGCTGCGATTCTTTGCAAAATAAAACCCTGCCAGTGGGCTGCCGCCCTGAGCATTCACAAGCCTAGAGAGCGCGCTATACATAGAGCCAGCCCAGCCCAAATCAACCACCCCTTTTCTGTCTGAATCCAACAGTCCCTCCTGAGATAGGTATTTGTCCAGAAGCTGTCTTCTACAGCCTGTCTTCTCAAAAATCAGTTCCTTTACGGGTGTTTGGTCGAAGGCCGAGCGCAGTCGCTGAACTTCTTCGGGGGTTAAAGACCGGTGCCAATCGCTTGCCGTAAATCCAAGCTCGTCTAAATCATTGATAACTTCGTCTTGACGGATCCCTAGCCGAGCAAAAAGGTATTCGAGAGAACAAAACTTAGACAACGGACTCCAAATCCAGTGTTCGTCGCAGCGCTCAATCGTTGCTCGGTTTAAAGACAATCGACTGCCGTAAAGGTATCGTAGCTCGCATGAAAAGTTGAGCCGGTTGGTCAGCTGACGAGCTATCTCAAGC
>JBARVU010000347.1:0-4620 GCA_049646425.1 Phormidesmis sp.
TCGGTGGATAGGCCAGATAGATAGGCCAAGAAACTTTTGAATCCAAACGCTCCTCGCTCCAACGTATCCCTTACAGATTCTCTAGCGCTATGCTGAATTTTCTTAAACAAGTCGGTGACTACGCCAAAGAAACGCGTCAAGCAGCAAAGTACATTGGCCAGGGTCTGTCGGTCACCTTTGACCATATGAGACGTCGTCCGGTGACGGTGCAGTACCCATACGAGAAGGTCATCCCCTCAGAGCGCTATCGCGGTCGCATTCACTTCGAGTTTGATAAGTGTATTGCCTGTGAAGTGTGCGTTCGGGTCTGCCCGATCAATTTGCCGGTTGTCGACTGGGAATTTAACAAAGAGACGAAGAAAAAGAACCTCAGTCACTACAGCATTGACTTCGGCGTATGCATTTTCTGCGGCAACTGCGTCGAATACTGCCCCACGAACTGCCTGTCGATGACTGAAGAATATGAGCTATCGGCCTACGACCGTCACGATCTCAACTACGATAGTGTGGCACTGGGCCGCTTGCCTTACAAAGTGACCGAAGATCCGATGGTGACGCCTTTACGAGAGTTTGCCTACCTACCTAAGGGTGTGATGGATCCGCACGATCTGCCAGCGGGGGCCCAGCGCGCTGGTCGGCTGCCCAAAGACATTCTCGATGAGCTAGAGGCCAAGGAAACAGCGGAAACAGCAGAAGCTGGTGCCAGTGACGGAAAGGGATAGCGATTCGGATAGGCGTCTAAGCCCGGCTTGGAATCATTTGGATAGGCCAGTTCTGGTGAAAAGAAAATCAGTGAGGAGAAAATTGTTTTGAATTTGGCAGAAGGTGTACAGCTCGTCTCGTTTGGTATTCTGTCGCTGATGATGATCGCTTCGGCGCTGGGCGTCGTGCTGCTCTCGAACATCGTCTACTCGGCCTTTTTGCTAGGGCTGACGTTCATGAGTGTTGCTGGGCTCTATATCCTGCTCAATGCTGGTTTTGTCGCCGCCGCTCAGGTGTTGGTGTATGTCGGCTCGGTGAACGTGCTGATTTTGTTCGGGATCATGCTGGTGAATAAGGATGAAGCCTTTGCGCCCGTGAAGCAAGCCTGGATTGGCAAAGCGGCAACGGCTGCGGTTTGCGCGGGTATCTTTGGCCTGATTGGGACGATGGTGGTTTCTCATCCGTGGGCGATTTCAACTGCGCCTGCGGCGGGTGAAAAAGCGATTGAAGTTATCGGTCAGCACTTTTTCAGCGACTATCTGTTGCCTTTCGAACTGGCCTCTGTATTGCTGTTGGTGGCATTAGTCGGGGCAATTGTTTTAGCGCGTCGCGAGTACATTCCGGAGATGCCCTCTAATCAGGAAGAAGCGCTAACGTTGCCTGAGCGCCCTCGGGAACTGGTGGCCGCTGGCGCACGTGACGAAAACTAAAAGGAGTTCTTCATGCAACTTGAGTATTTTTTACTATTAGCGGCGGCTCTGTTTAGTATTGGCATCTATGGGCTGGTGTCTAGTCGCAACGTTATCCGTGTGCTGCTGTCGATTGAGCTGATGCTGAACGCAGTCAATATTAATCTGATGGCGTTCTCTAACTATTTAGATCCGGTCAATATCAGAGGGCAGGTCTTTGCAGTCTTTGTGATTACGATTGCGGCGGCTGAGGCGGCGGTTGGACTGGCGATCGTGCTTTCGATCTATCGCAATCGCGACACTGTTGATATGGAACAGTTCAACCTGCTGAAGTGGTAGAAGGTCTTAGGTGGATCTAAAGCAGGTCATTATCGTTTATAAAGCGGGCAGTTCGTCGAGCAAAAGCTGGGCTGATAAATGCGCCCGTAAGCTAGAGGCACTGGGCGCTAAGGTCATGATAGGGCCTAGCGGCGCTCAGGATAATCCTTATCCAGTTTTTTTAGAGTCGGCGCTGGCGCCTATCGATTTGGCGGTGGTGCTGGGTGGAGATGGCACCGCGCTCTCGGCAGCTCGCCATTTGGCGGCGGATGATATTCCGATACTGGCGGTGAATGTGGGCGGTCACCTCGGCTTTCTAACTGAGTCTGCCGATGTGATTGATGACTTCGATGAGGTGTGGGAGCGGCTGCTGAATGACCGCTATGCCGTACAGCAGCGGATGATGCTACAGGCGAGGGCGCATCGAGGGGCGTCGGGCAACTTTGATCCGACCAGCGATCGCTACTTTGCCCTCAACGAAATGTGCGTTAAGCCAGCTTCTCCCAACCGCATGATCACCTCCACGCTGGAAGTTGAAATTGACGGGGAAGTGGTCGATCAGTATCAGGGCGACGGCCTGCTGATCGGCACACCGACCGGCTCGACGGGCTACACCGTCTCAGCGAACGGCCCAATTATGCATCCGGGAATGCAGGCCATTATCGTCACCCCCATTTGTCCGATGAGTCTATCGAGTCGGCCCATTGTGCTGCCCCCTGGAAGCACGGTCAGCGTATGGCCGCTGGTGGATCCGGAAGGCAATACCAAGCTTTGGACAGACGGTGTCTTTGGCACGCCCATTTGGCCGGGTCAGCGGGTTGATATTCGCATGGCCAGCCATTTGGCTAAGTTCATCATTCTACGTAAGGACCACTCTTACTACCGGACGCTGCGAAATAAGCTGCAGTGGGCGGGGGCGCGGGTCAACTATAGCAATGAGCATCGGGAGTGAGCGCGCTGCTAGTCGCCGACTGAATCCGTAGGGCCGACGGTAAGATCCGTCATTGAGACGATGATATTGATAGCCTCGGTCAGGGGGACGTTCTGGCAGGGGGATTGGTCTGGGTAGGTTTGGACGGTGTCGGCTCCGACCAGGCGATAGGCACCTTGGGAACTGGTCAGCCATTGACTGATCAGTTTGGTGGGGGCGGGCTCGGCTTTGCTGTGGTACAGTCTGCGGTTCGGGCCGAAGATAGGGGAGTCAAAAGATTCTACTGACAGTAATGTGATGTCAGCAGGGAGGTTTTCGGGCGGTTGCTTAGGGCCAGTATGCTCGATGGCAAAGCACTGATCGGGGCTGCGATAGATCAAGTAGTAGCCCTTTGAGGGGGTCGTGCCGTGCTCAGCGAGGGTAAATCCGGCGGGAATATATGCGGGCGCGAGCAGCGGCAGTCCTTGCAGCTGGCTGGATACGGCGGGAGAAATTTTTCCTAAATATGCGCCCGGTGGCGGCGGTGGGGGAACTGACAGTGGACTGTTGGAAGCTGGGGGCTGTTGGCCAGGGGAGGCTGGGGCTAGACTATCTTGGGCAGATTGAGACTGACAGCCTGCGATGGTGACCAGGGCGATCGCCCCCCAAACCACTGCTCTCCCAGATCTAATCGAGCACCCCATCCGCAAAGCACCTTCCAAAACTATCGACCTCGCTTGTAAGCTCTTCCGTCAGTGCGGGCAAACCGCCTTTGACCAGTCTCCGTCAAGGCAAAGAACAAATTGTCGTCTGGGTATTCTACCTGGTCGGGCGCGGTTCTATCTCCCACTTCCAGATACACAGCTGGCGCATCTGAGCGGTTGATCAGATGGTGACCGTTTTTTACCCCTGCCGCGAACCCTGCCATATCCCCTGCGCTTAGCGTCTGCTCACCTTCGTCGGTCACCATCACCACCTCGCCCTGCAAGATGTAGACAAATTCGTCTTGGTCAGAGTGCCAATGCCTCAGCGCCGACTGGCTATCCGGTTCGAGCGTGGTCAGGTTAACACCCAAGTTTTTGAGCCCAGCGGCATCGCCTACTCGCTGACGGCTCCGACCAGTGACCCTGGCTTTGAACTCGTCCGGGTAGCTCGTACCCGATTCAACCGGAATCTGCAATAGGTCAATTTTCATCAGCGGTTTCTCCTTTGACTGCTTAGCCCGTCACGTTTTCGGCTGCCAGCTCGGTTCGAGAGGGACCGCCCTAAATTCCGGTAGGGCTTCAGCTCGCTCAGACAGTGCCGACAACGCCGGGTAAGCTTTTATGTTAACGACATCGGCAACGGTCAGCTGAGAAAACTGCCAGGCGACGCATACGGTAATGTCAGCCTGGGTGAGCAGGTCGCCAACTAGCCAGCCGGACGTACCAGCCGCGTAGGGTTCTAGCAGATCGTAGGCGGCGATGAGCTGGGTTTGAACGCGATCGCGCCAGGGCTGATGCTGCTTTTCGACGGGCCGTAAGTCGCGTTCATATACGATCTGTACGCTCTTATCACAGGCATTGAAAGCGAGCCCAATCAGCCGCAGCGCCTTTTGATACTCACCCAGGTCTGACGACATCAGCGTTTGGCCAGAGAGCTTTTCGATATAGGCCAGTATCAGCGTCGAATCCATCAAAACTTCACCGTTGTCACAGACCAGCGTCGGTGCTTTGATCAGTGGATTGATCTGGCGAAAGGCATCCATATCGCGAAAGACCGAGAGAAACGAATGCTCGAAGGGGAGGTTTAGGTGGTTTAGGGCGATCGCTACCCGCCGAACATAAGGAGAGTCGAGCATTCCAATCAGCCGCATGTGTCCACCGGGGCTTACGTAGGGCTTGCTGAAAAAGTCAGCTTTTGTGGGTGTAGCGATTCGCGATCGCTAACGCTAATTTCTGTGTTGCTCGGGTAGGCATAGCCTGGGAACCCTCTGAGGTGATAAATACGCTAATGGTTGTT
>JBARVU010000348.1:0-4078 GCA_049646425.1 Phormidesmis sp.
GAGATAGGGAACCTGATTGGATAAGTCCTTCTCCATTCCCTATCCCCTATCCCTCATTCCCCTTAATTCCCCATTCTCCTCATAAAAGGCAATGCGTTCCGTAAGCTGCTCCGGTGGCACATTCTGCGTCCAGTACTCAATCAGCGCATGGCCAAAGGCCCAAGCCTGTTGCTCGGCAGGACGATCACTTTTTAGCAGCAGCGGCCACAGCGTCAATAAATCAAAGCTAGCCGTCCTAGTCGCCTTCCAGCCCGACTCGTCGCTCAAAAGCAGAAATAGCTCATAGGCCATTTGCAGCTTGCCGAGCACAATGGGAGCGTCTTCGGCAGGAATCTTTTCGCTGAGCAGTGCGCCCAGCGCCGGCGTGCCAGTGGTTAGGGTCGAAATGAACTGCAAAATGGGGCTTTTGAGTAGCTTGGTAAGCCCTTCTGTAGTGGCCATTTGAAAGGTGTAGCGGTCGATGATTTTAGCGGCGGCTGTGGTGCGCGCCTGCCGGTTGCGTAAGAACCGGGCTAGCCGGAGCTGTTTGGTAGGTGCGATCGCCTCTATCAGCGCCTGAGCCAGTTCTTCATCGCCCCAAGCAGCCCGCTGGCCAGTTTGACTGGCCAGCGGCAGTACCTGCTGGCAGAGCTCACCTAGCTGCTCGGCCCGGTAGGCCACCGCCTCCCGGATTGCAGTTTCTTTGGGCCAGGCGCCGGTTCGCCAGTGGTAAGGCGGGCTCCACTCCCGGATTGGCCTGAGCCTGTCGACCTGGCTGACAACAGCGATCGCGAGTAAGTCAGCCACCTCAGATCGCATTCCCTGCAAAAAGTCAGCGTCCATTTGCAGCGCCGGGTCTAAAGCTGGGGTTACCAGCAGCAGCAGATCGGCCTTATGCGCATAGTCGAGCACCTGCTCGCGCAGCTCAGGGCGAGCAACCTGCTCATATCCTGGCGTATCCCACAGTACTAGCGCTTCTTCAGCGTCGCCACTCGCTGAGCGCTGCCACCGGTAGCTTTGAATCTTGTCGGTGCTGGGCAGCACGTCCACTGCTGCCTGCTCTGATCGAAACAAGGTATTGATAACACTGCTTTTACCGGCACCTGTCCGTCCTACTAGCAAGATGCTGACGGGCTTTTGTTCAACGGTGGCCGTTGGCTCAGCCCGCTCCAAAATTTCCTTAAGGGTCTGAGTGTCAGCTTTGGGAACGGCAGCAGCAGCGGTTACCTCCTTCAAAGCGACCTTGGCGCCACCGCCATAGAGGGCAACTGCCTGCTGGGCCAGATTGCGCAGTGCGGTTTCTCGCAGCAGGTTGCTGAGATTGAGGACGATTTGCTGGTTGGCCTGATCGGTGTACTTGATGCTGGTTTGACGGGCGATCGCCGCTGCCGGGTTCAGCAGCCACTGCGCCCAGTTAAATGCCTTGACCAGCTTTTTGGCCGAGGGCTCTAACTTGCGGTAGATCTCTACCCCTTCTACCATCTGGCCAATCGAGACCTGGCCCAGCACGGGGGTGAGCTTTTGCATCATCCGGTCGGTGTCATCGACGGTGCCCCGGATCAGCCCGTAGGCTTCTGGCACATAGATATTGAGCAGCGGTCGCTTGACTTCCGGGTGATAGACCTGAGAGACGGCGGTAATCAGCGCCAGACAGCGCTGCCAAAAAGTCCCCCAGTCGTCCCACATAGGTAGGTCATCTTGAGCAGTCTGAAGGGTCTGGGTGAGAGCAGCTTCTACCTGAGCGCTTTTGGGGCTACCCCGGTTTTCTTCAGCGGCTTCTACAGCTTCCTGGGTGGCGGCCTCTAGCTCGGCATTCACTTCGCTGACGAGGGCCTCGGCCTGAGCTAGCGCCGGACGCGTCCACCGGACGACCAGCCACCGCCAGCCCAGCAGCATGAAAATGACCACTGCCCAAATCCAGTTGATTCCCCAGGCGCGAATCTGCTGCCCTGCGGCCACCAGCAAAAACGCCACAATTACTACGATGGGCGCGACCAACACCCCGACCTGCCATGGCCTAATGCGCACTTTTATCAAGACTGCACCTCTGCCTGTTTTCTTTAGTCTAATTCGCGCAATGCTTTAACCGTTGCTTTTCCCTGCGCATAGGCTTCGTCAAACAACGCCTCTAACCGAGCATGGCTACCGCGAATATTGTCGACCACGGCTTTGCCCCAATCCAAGTAGCTATCCAGACGAGAGACCGGCCATCCTGCCGGTGGCGATGTGGCCACATCGCGCAGATTTGCTGTTTTATCAGCGAGTTTGACCAAGCGGGCGCGATCACTCAAGCTCGGTGCATGGTCTATCTGCCGCTGCTTGCGCTCCTCACTGGGTAAAGATTTATCGTCGGTCACTTCCTCGACGATATCGCGCACCAAAGGGCCAAAGCAGCGCTCAATTTCTTCAAAGCGGGTATCGGTATCTTCAACTGTGTCATGCAATAAAGCGGCCATCAACACCCCTTCATCGTCTACATTCGCTTCATTCAGCAAAATATTCGCCACCGCAATCGGGTGATTGATATACGGCGTCTTAGCACTGTCTTTACGGCGCTGATGGCGATGCTTTTCAGCGGCAAAGCTGAGCGCCTGTAGGAAGTGAGCAGTCGTTGTTGTAACAGAAGGAGGTTTGAGCAGCGTCATAGGAGTTAGAGCCAACAGACATCAAAACACAGTGCGGTTCGGCTAAATGCTTAACACTTTGTCAAACAGTATTCCATTAAAAACAATTGATTTCCTCCTCCCTCCAGGGAACATTTAAGCTGTGAAAGCAATGAGATTCACATCAGGAGCCTTAGCCGAATTGCTTGAAATTTGGGGCTTCAGGGTCAAAAAATTAGCATTTTGTTACAGCTGACTGCATAGAACAACCGGCTTTAAAGAAACTTAGCGTTACTCACTCAAAATCCCTGTCAGAATCTCTAAGGGCTCATCTCTTCCCATTCCGCAAAATTCAGCACTAAACCGTCATGCCTATCCCTGTCTCGAATAAAACAAAGTTTTGGGTCGTTTGCTGCGAGGAGACTGAAGCAACCCAGCAAATTTCTCAAGCGGTCGCGCAGTGGCAGTTGCCGGGCGTGCGATCGCTTCTCTGCAATCATTTGCCCCTGAGCGAAGCGGATGCGATCGCCCAGTCTGACTACGCAATCTTCATCACCCGATACCCTCAGCCCTGCGCACAGATCAAAGTGAGTCCGCTCAGCGTCTCTTCCCGGCATAGCCCCAAGCCTCATCTGATTTCTCAAGGGCCAGTGGCACTCCTGAGCGCTGTTCACAATCGCCACGGTCAATCGCCTCAAGCCTGGTGGTTTCAGCTGCCGATGACAGAAATCCGAGCGCAGCGAGTACAGCCTGTTTCTACTGAAAAAACAGTGGCTCAAGCGCTCAACCAAATTGAAATTTTTGTGCGCAACTACCGGCTAGCCGTCGCGCCCAGAACAAGCGGTACCCATGAGATAGCGGAGACTAAGCAGCTGGCGACAGCTCAGGTTTGATAGCTCCATTTGATGGCTCAGAAGCTTCGTTCTAAGGCTTCCGAGCGCTGTTGGGGCAGCGTCTAAATCACGCCTTTAGAGCTGGGAATGGTTCCGGCTCGACGAGGGTCGATTTCAGTTGCCATGCGCATTGCCCGAGCGAAAGCCTTGAAGGTCGCTTCGATAATGTGGTGAGAGTTGATGCCGTCTAGCTGGCGAATGTGCAGCGTCATCTGAGCGTGGTTGATGATGGCCACAAAAAATTCGCGCACGAGCTGAGTGTCGTAGGTGCCCACGCGCTGGGTGGGAATTTCCAGGCCGTAGCTAAGATGGGGGCGACCCGAAAAGTCCAGCGCGATTTGCACCAGTGCCTCGTCTAAAGGCGCGACGAAGTGGCCGAAGCGGGTAATGCCTTTGCGATCGCCCAATGCCTGATGCAGCGCCATCCCCAGCGTGATGCCGACATCTTCATTGGTATGGTGGTCGTCAATTTCGATATCGCCGGTGGCGCGCACATCGAGATCGAACAGGCCATGAGAAGCGATCTGATGCAGCATATGGTCTAAAAAAGGAATGCCCGTATTGGCAGTGCACTTGCCGCTGCCATCTACAGTGAGCGTTACC
>JBARVU010000349.1:0-2492 GCA_049646425.1 Phormidesmis sp.
GGCTTGAGCTGGAGGGCAGCGTCGTAGGAAGCGATCGCTTCCTCATGCCGACCCAAGTGGAATAGCGCAATGCCTTTGTTATGGAGCGCGCGGTGTTTGTCAGGATGGAAATAGAGGGCAGCATCACAGGCGGCGATCACTTCCTCATATCGGCCCAAGTTGAACAGCGCAACGCCTTTGGCGAACCAGGCATCATAGTTGGTCGGTTGTAGGGCAGTTGCTTCCTCACAACAACGTAATGCCGTCGCAAAGTCTCGACCCGCCTCAAACACCCAACTTTGTTCTACTAGTAGCTGCGCCCGTTGCTCATCAGACTGATTCTTCTCATCGATCAAATCTTGCAGCTTTACGATCTTTTCCATTCTCTCTGTCTTCGAAAGCGCTAAATAATCAAAATACTCTCCGTCTAGTACCTGAGCAGTTTCTTGAGTGAGTTGTTCACTATCACGAGAAAATGTCCACACCCCTGAGCGCCAGTCAAAAAAGTCAACCGCCCGGTGCATAAAATACTTCAGCGAAGACGGTGTGACCACAAACAGCAGACACAAATGCCCAAACTGACTGGAAAAGTTCTCTCGCTGCCGGTTGAGATGATCTAAAATCGGCGGTAGCACTTCTAGCTTGTAATAGTCATTTCGTCCCGCTTCTGTTTTTATGTGAGGCGCTAAAGACTTATCTATCCCTTCAATAAACAACACATTCAGCTCAGCCAAATCTTCTCTTGCCTCAATCAAGCGGCGCAGGTTGTCAATCGGTTCATCCAGCGTTAGCCTACCGATTCGCTTCTTTGGCATGTCTTTTGTCAGACGCGAGAATATCTCTCGCCCTTGCACCGGCGTACACTGCAAGAACAAAATGCCAAATCCACTGCGCCTTTTTAATGACCGAACCAGCGAACGGTATAGCGCCTCCGGATCGTCTATCTTCTTTCTAGCGTCCTTTTCTATCGCGGGCGAAATTTGCGTAGCCTGTTCTACGGTCAGCGGCTCTCGATCTGACGGTACCTGCTTCGCTTCTGCATCATCCACAATCGCCATTAGTCTCCGCTCGTAGCATCCAGCTTTGCCAGGGCCTCTCTAAACGGCTCAAACCCTTCGATCAGCGGATGCACATCACACCACTGCCGGAGCTGAGTCTGACTATCATAATAGCGATATTCCACCAAACAGCGATTCAGCAATAGCTCTAAAGACGAATCTTCGTTGTCAAACCGCTTACTGCGGTGAGCCTGGGCCATCACCGCCCAGCGATTTCCCCGAATTGCCATCTGGTACGTATTCCGCTGCTCCTCAATCGCAATCTGCACCGCCTCCGCCGTAATCGGCAGCTCATCTATCCAATCCATCGACCGCTGCAAAAGCTGCATCAGCACCCGCATATGCCCGCCGCTCATCATACACAGCCGATCCAGCGTCGCCGCACTGTCAAATACCTGGGTATCAATTTCCTCAGTGAGCTGCGGATCGACCCGCTGAAGCCGACGGCAAATCACCTCCTTCAGCTTGTCTACACCGGCCTGATTCACCTCACCGGCCAGCGACTTCACCATCACCATCGGCAGCACATCCGGCTTACTGTAGTAGTCTTCTAGCCGCGTCACCCGAGGCGAATAGATCATCTGAATCGGCACCGTATAAATCACATGGCAGGCCAGCCCCCGCATTGGCTCGCTGCGATTGATATAAATTTCATCAAAATTGCTTCTGCCATCGGTGTTGTTCTCAGCAATCCGATCCAAGTTATCGGCAATCACCACAATGCCCTTACACGCTGGCGATATCTGCCTTTGCGCTTCCGCAATAAAGCCATTCAGCGCGGCCAGCAGCGAAGGCGTACTGTCGCTCAGCTTTTTCCGCAGCTCCCGCCGAATATCTGGCACCGCCTGCACACTCGCCGTAATTTTGGCAAACTGACTCACCTGCTGCTCTAAGCTCAAGCTGTCAAACTCCAAATCAGTCAGCGCTAGCTCCTTTAGCGACTGCCACCGCTCCCGCATCCACTCCACCAGCGGATTATGATCCCTCAGCTCAACGCTCTGCACCAAATTTTTCGTACAGGCAAACAAAATGTCGGCATACTCCGCATCCTGCGTCTCAACATCCTCCTCCACCGCAAAATACACCACATGATAGCCTCGCCCCTGCAAATACTCCCTCAGTCGCAGCAGCTCCGTCGTTTTCCCCACCCCCCGATGGCCGCTATAAAGCTGACAGGTCGGCTGCTTAGAGCGAACGATCTGCTTCCCTAGCTCCCGCACCACATCCCACCGACCGCGCACCTCCTCGCAGTTCACATACGTCCCCTCTGGCGGCGGCTCAAAAGGCTGAAAAACGTTATAGATTTCAGTCAGCAGCTCATCTGGCGTCAGATCCGACATATCCAATTTTATAAAAACTAAACTCTCATCTAGCGTAACCCCTGATGTTGGCGTTCGAGCCTGCTTTTACAGAGTTTTCATGTCGTTTAGGGCGCGATCGCCGCCATTCTACAGC
>JBARVU010000350.1:0-4783 GCA_049646425.1 Phormidesmis sp.
GGATGGGCTGGCGGCATTCTCTACCTCGCTGCGGCGATCGCGCCCCACCCCACAGCCGCTGAGCCCGGTGACTAGCAGCCAAGAGACTATCAAACCTTTTACGAGGCGATTGGCAGAGCGGCTGAGAGGCATCGTTTTGACGGTGAGTTTAACGGTTTTCAGGCCGAGGGGCGGATAAGTTAGCCAAAGCATAGCAGTCGGTGATGAGGTAGGGAAATATCCCCTATTCCCTTTATGCTGGAGAAAGCTAACTACCAGCGCGCCCTTATCCCTATGCTCAGAGCCGGAATTGTTGGGTTGCCCAACGTCGGAAAATCTACGTTATTTAATGCGGTGGTCGCAAACGCAAAGGCTCAGGCCGCCAACTTTCCCTTTTGCACGATTGAGCCCAATGTGGGTATCGTCGCCGTTCCGGACGCGCGGCTTCAGGCACTCGCCGAGATCTCTAGCTCCAAAGAAATCCTGCCTGCCCGGGTCGAGTTCGTCGATATTGCCGGCCTGGTGCAGGGGGCAAGTCAGGGCGAAGGCTTGGGCAACCAGTTTCTAGCTAACATTCGCGAAGTTGATGCCATTATCCATGTGGTGCGCTGCTTTGAAAATGACGACATCATCCACGTCTCTGGCTCTATTGGCCCCCTGCGCGACATTGAAATAATCAACCTGGAGCTGGCGCTTTCGGACCTCTCACAAATTGAGAAGCGGATGGATCGCATTCGCAAGCAGGCGCGCAACAGCAAAGAGGCGCAGGCTGAGCTCGATGTGCTTGAGAAAATTCAGCCTGTGCTCAATGAAGGCAAGGCTGCTCGCACGGTAGACCTCGATGACGACGAAGCGCTGATGATCAAGCCGCTGGGGCTGCTAACCCGCAAACCGGTGATCTACGCGGCCAATGTTTCTGAAGATGACCTCGCAGAGGGCAACTCCTGGGTAGATGACGTGCGAGCTTTCGCTGGAGCTGAAGACGCCCAGGTCGTTGTGGTCTCCGCGCAGGTCGAGGCAGAGCTATTAGAAATTCCAGCCGAGGAGCGGACCGACTTCTTAGAGGCGCTTGGGGTAGCAGAAGGGGGATTGCAGTCTCTGATTCGCGCAACTTATGACTTGCTGGGTCTGCGCACCTACTTTACGACTGGCCCTGAGGAAACCCGGGCCTGGACAATCAAAGCAGGGATGCTAGCGCCTCAGGCAGCTGGGGTAATTCACACTGACTTTGAGCGGGGCTTTATTCGGGCTGAAACGGTGGGCTATGAAGACCTGGTAACCTCAGGCTCAATGGCAGCCGCAAAGGAGAAGGGGCTGGTCCGCAGTGAGGGCAAAGAATATACCGTCAAAGAGGGCGATGTGATGCTGTTCCGCTTCAATGTATAAAGCGGCGGCTGTGTTCTGACAGGCTATCAACCCACGTATTCCTACGGAACCTGAGGAAATAGACTAGGCAGCGCGGACAGTTGCGATTAAAATCTGCTTTAGTTCGATAAACATTTAGTCCGACACAACAGTTGTTCGTTTGATGTCCCCCCGTGGTTAAGTGGTTCACCAAAATTCCAGGCTGGGCGGCGCTATCGCTGATCATGAACGGATTGCTGTTTGGCAGTCTGATTGCAGTATGGCAAGATCAGGCGGCCTTCTCCGATTCGGCTGAGCTGTTGATGGCCAGTCAACAGCCGCTCGATACCTTTACAACCGAAGCCGCTATTGCCGATACCCAACTGCCCAACCCGGACGGTGGGCGCAAGCTCAGCTACCAGCAGTGGGTAGAAGTACTCGACTCCGAAGCTCAATCGATGGCGACCAAACGTCCTGAGCACTTGACTGTCCTACTCGGAGATTCTTTGAGTCTGTGGTTCCCGGGAGAGTTGATGCCCGGGAACCGCGTCTGGATGAATCAAAGCATTTCGGGTGAAAAAACTCAGGGACTGCTCAGGCGGCTGAACTTGATCAAGGGGAATAACGTTGAAGCTGTCTTTTTGATGATCGGCATCAACGATCTGATCTGGGGCGTTAGCGACGAGGAGATTATCGCCAACTACAAGGAAATTGTGTGGCAGCTCAAGGAGGAGCACCCTAATACGCAAATTGTGGTGCAGTCAATTTTGCCGCACGGCGGCGAGAATTCTACCTGGGAGAGCCGCGATAAGCTGCTGGCGCTGAAGAGCGATCGCATTGTCTCTATGAACAATGCCCTCAAGGATATCGCTGCTGACAGTGACGCCTTCTATCTGGATCTCTACCCCATCTTTGTCACAGGCGACGGCGGGCTGCGCGACGATCTGACCACTGACGGGCTGCATCTCAACCGGCAGGGATATTTGGTTTGGCGCAGCGCGATCGCACTTTACGCCCAGCTCAAGCTTGAGTAGCCGCTTGCGCTCTAAACCGCCGGCTATCTAAAGTAGACTAAAGGAGATAGAACCGCCGGATAGTTTAGATTCTATGGATACCAAAGCTTTTAAGCGTGCCCTCAACCACACTGACAACTACTATCGCAATCAGGGCTTTGGCCAAAAAGAAGACGTCGCTGGGCAAATGCGCTCAGAATACGAAAGCAGCCTGATCCAAGAGATTAGAAACAACAATAATCTGCTCGTGAATGGCGAAGTCACAATTCACCTGGCGGAGTCTTTTGGCTTTTGCTGGGGGGTCGAGCGAGCAGTGGCCATGGCCTATGAGGCGCGCCAGCACTTTCCCAACCAGCGCATTTGGATCACCAACGAAATTATCCATAACCCCGAAGTCAACCAGCAGCTCAAGCAGATGCAGGTGCAGTTCATCGAGCTAGTGGATGGGGTCAAAGACTTTTCCGGCGTAGGCCAGGGCGATGTGGTCATTTTGCCCGCCTTTGGAGCCAGCGTGCAGGAAATGAAGCTGCTGTACGACCAGGGCTGCACGATTGTAGACACGACCTGCCCCTGGGTATCCAAGGTGTGGAACACCGTAGAAAAGCACAAGAAAAAAGAATTCACCTCCATCATTCACGGCAAGTACAAGCACGAAGAAACGGTCGCGACCAGTTCCTTTGCCGGGACGTACCTGGTCGTACTGAACTTGGCGGAAGCTGAGTATGTCGCCAACTATATTTTGAACGGCGGCAACCGCAGCGAATTCCTCACTAAGTTTGCCAATGCCCATTCCGCAGGCTTCGACCCGGGTACCGACTTGAATTTTGTCGGCATTGCCAATCAAACCACCATGCTCAAAGGCGAAACCGAGCAAATCGGCAAGCTTTTCGAGCGCACGATGCTCAAAAAATACGGCCCGCTCAAGCTCAACGAACACTTCCACAGCTTCAACACCATCTGCGATGCTACCCAAGAGCGGCAGGACGCCATGTTTAGCCTGGTCGATGCCGACATTGACCTGATGGTGGTGATTGGCGGCTTTAATTCATCGAACACGACCCATCTTCAGGAGATTGCCGTAGAGCGCGACATTCCTTCTTTTCATATTGACAGCGCGGCTCGGGTCGGCCCAGACAACCGCATTGAACACAAGCCGCTGCACAGCGCTGAGCTGACGACTGACCACAATTGGCTACCCGCAGGTAAAGTTTCGGTGGGCATTACGTCAGGCGCTTCCACCCCTGACAAGGCAGTCCAGGAAGTGATCGAGAGAATCTTTGCAATCAAGACCTCACTCCCCGCAGGCGTCGCGTAGGGTAATTCGTCTGCCGAGGGGTTCGGCGATCGCCTCGAACAAACTCCATGTCGACGATCTCGCCAACGTTTTCAGCCTAGTTCTAAGAAAGCTTGAGGCGATAACACTTGATTCGGAAACTTAGACTGCATCTTTGTATCGTAGGTAACCACCTTATCTTCGAAAGCTTCCGCAGTTGCTACAAATAGTGTGTCATACACCGGGTGATCAAAAGCGACAGAGAGCTGTAAGGCTTTTACCCAAATCCTTTCACTACTGACAATATGATCAACTAGCGTATCGGCATCCTGAAGAACGCCGTATGCAACGTCTTCAGGAACGCTCTTAAACTTAACCCACTGCCAAACAACATTAGCTAATTCTGCTCGAAAAGAATCCGGCACCAAAATTGAGCGAGCCTGCTCCAAGATCAGCGCCGATTCTTCATAGTTGTTTTCTACCCTGAGTAAGGCGTAGGCAAATACCATGGTGTCAACGATCATTGCGGCGACCCACTGCTCTCCAGCCGTCCGCCTCTTCTGAGGTGGTCTCAGGCAAAGTTGGCCAGCGATGGAGAATACAGTTAATGACCTCGCACCGAGGTGCATACCGGATTTCGAGTAGTTCACGAACTTCCTGCTCCATGGAATGCCCCTTCGTAGCAGCAAGCGTTTTGATCCGCTTCACCACATCATCTGGCAGGTTACGAATTGTCAGCGTTGGCATAATTGCTTCATCTACTCACGTGCTAGCACAATGCTAGCATCCAACGCGCATCAAAGCCTGTGACAAATTATCGAACGGCTCAGACCCGGGCAGTATGCCCAAGCAGCGATTTCTCTTTAGTAGGCGGCCATTCTGTAGCTAGCATACTGACCATCAATCTCATTTTGCATGGCGATTCTAAGCCTGCTTACTGCCTGATTCTACCGCTAGCAGAAACGCGACCACTTTTCTCAGAAGCTTCACATATCGAGCCTTCAATGTGTAGATTAGGCAGACGAGCTGCTTAATCTTGCCTTAATCTAAGCTTAATTCTAAAGTTGTGTTCCATTAACCTTATCTTAATTTTGGTTGATGGCAGCGCTTTCTGGCTCAAACAACGTGCTCAGAAAGAACACCTCCGAAGGACTGACATGATTCATTCCAAGAC
>JBARVU010000351.1:0-7121 GCA_049646425.1 Phormidesmis sp.
AGAAGCTGGCCTCGGATCGTCACAGAAAACCTTAGCTGGGTTAGCTCCAAAGGTAAGCGAGGATTAAAGGAGATTTCTCCGCCATAGTCACGTAAACCGCCAAAGCCATAGACCATCACCATCCAGCTTCCGCCCATAGAAGCAATATGACAGCCATCCTTGACATTGCCTGACAGGTTCCCTAAGTCCATAATGATTGCATAAGTGGCGTAGGTAAAAGCCTTTTCCACTTCGCCAATCTCTGACGCGACAATGCTTTGAATACAGACCGACAGAGAAGAGTCTCCGGTTGTCAGCGCGTCATAGTACTTGAAGTTCCGCTGTTTTTGTTCTAGCGAGAACTCATTGCCCAATAGAAACATGGCCAATACAAGATCTGCCTGTTTGATCACCTGATGACGATAGATAAACAGCGGATGAAAGTGAAGCAGCAGCGGGTACTGGTCGGCAGGCGTATTCTCAAAGTCCCAAACCTTTTCATCTAAGAAACCGTCATGCTGTAAGTGAATCTTCAGCCGGTCGTCAAAAGGCACATACATCCGGTCTGCGGCCTGCTGCCATCCAGCCATTTCTAAAGGGGCTAGCTCAGTGTCACGCGCGAGGTCGTCGAAGCGTTCTGGCCGATGTTTTTGCAGGTGTTCAAGCGTCGCTAGCGCATAGCGCAAATTCTCGCGGGCCATGAGATTGGTGTATAAGTTGTCGTTGACAACAGCGTTGTATTCATCGGGGCCAGTAACCCCATGAATACAGAATTGCCCGCCCGCTCGTTCCGAAAAGAAGCCTAGGTCGTACCACAGCCGAGCGGTCTCGATCAGCATTTCTGCGCCATTGCTGTAGAGAAAGGCTTCATCTCCTGTAGCTTCTACATATTTTCGCCGTCCAAAGATGATGTCAGCATTGATGTGATATTGAGCTGTGCCAGCAGCGTAGTATGCAGAGGCTTCTTCGCCGTTAATCGTGCGCCAGGGGAAAAGTGCGCCCTTTTGATTCACTGCCCGGGCCCGTTCGCGGGCTTTGTTGAGCAAGCTGTAGCGAAAGTTGAGCAGATTTTTGGCCAGTCGGGGGTTGGTATAGCTCAGAAAGGGCAACACATAAATTTCAGTATCCCAAAAGTAATGACCTTCGTAGCCTTGTCCGGTGAGCCCTTTGGCAGGCAGGCCGAGGCCGTCTGTGCGGCTGGTTGCCTGTAGAATATGGAACAGGCTGAAGCGAATCGCCTGCTGTAAGGCGTCCGTTTTACTTTCGACAGCTGGGTTCCCTTCGATTTGAATGTCGCTGCGCCGCCAGAAGCCATCCAAATGCTGCTTTTGCCCCTCCCGTAAGTGCTCAAAGCCCTGCTCTAGGGCTCGGTCTAGGGTTCGATCAGCGCGGGCGCATAGCTCCTTGGCCGGTGTGTCGGTGGCTGGTGTGTCAGTGGCCGTGTGATAGGTCATGTACTTGATAATTTCAATCGGCAACCCCGCTTTAGCCTTCACCGAAAAACCAATCTCACCGCTGTCTTCTCCGCACAGACGGCTGGTCGTGTGGGCACACTCGGTGATAATGCTGTGATCGACACCGCAGGCCAGCGTCATTTTGCTTTCGCGTGTTTGCTGAGCCAGCACCAGGCGGTATCCAAAAACATCGCAAGACTGGGGCAAGAGCACCCGACTGGCAAATTCCCTGGAGCGGCGTGGGTCATTGTAGGGAGTAGGCTGCTTGCCGCTTTGAGTGGTGGGGTCGTAGTGAATTTTGGAGACAATTTCGATGGCGGCATCGGCGTCTAAGGCAGTGACCTCATAGGAAATAGCGGCCAAATGGCGATACTCAAAGGAAACGAGCCGACAAGATTTGATGGAGATCTGCTTGCCAGCAGGAGTCTCCCACAGCACTTCTCGCTCTAGCGTGCCCGTTTTCATATTGAGCACGCGCCGGTAGCCGAGCAGATGAGCGGTCGGTAGGGAAAACAGCTCATCGTCCACATATAGTTTGATGATGGTGCTGTCAGGAACGGTCAGCATGGTTTGTCCGGTCTTGGCAAACCCATAGGCTTCTTCGGGGTAAATAATGGGCCACAGCTCGTAGAACCCGTTGACAAAGGTGCCGCTGTGGTGAGAAGGCGCGCCTTCTTCAAAACCGCCCCGAATGCCCAAATAGCCGTTGCTGAGCGCATACAGAGTCTCCAACTGTCCCAAAAAACGAGGATAGAATTGTTTTTCTTCTAGCTGCCAGGGGTGAGTTGGATAGATATGCTCAGGGAGGTTAATCGGTTCGCGATGAAGCATTGGTTTGGTTTGCTGTCCTAAGAGTTACGTTCTACAGTGATGTCCTAATTTCCATCGTAAGGGGCGATCGCACATCGCCAATAATTTCTGACCTAAGCTTTCAACCTAAGCTTTCAACCTAAGCTTTTGACTTGAGCCGGAGATGCGTCGGGCAGCATCTCTCTGAGGTCACTGACAACACGGTCTGCACCATTCTCTCGCAGCGCCTGAGCATTACCGCCATGCGCGACACCGATCACCAGACCAAATTTCCCCTGCTTGCCTGCCTGTACGCCCGCGATCGCATCCTCAAAGACGACCGCCCGCTGAGGCTGACAGCCCAGCTGCTCAGCGGCATACAGAAACGTATCGGGCGCAGGTTTCCCAGCTAAATCAAGCTGTTCTGCCAGCCTGCCGTCGACGACGCTGTCAAATAGGTCAGTAATTTCGGCGACCTTTAAGACTTCTTTGCAGTTGCGGCTAGAAGAGACCACGGCGGTTTTGATGCCCTCTGCGCGCAGGTAGTGAACGAGTGCTACAGCTCCCGGCTCAGCGGCAATGCCTTCCTCGTGAAGGACACTGGCAAAGTAGCTGTCTTTGCTATTCCCCAAGCCGCAGACCGTCGTTTGATTCGGCGGCGCACTCGGATCTCCGTAGGGAAGCTGAATCCCTCGGGATGCCAGGAAGCTCTCCACGCCCGGATAGCGCGGCTTGCCATCGACATAAAGAAAGTAATCCTGCTGAATATCGAAGGGAACAAAAGGCATGTCTTCAGCGGTCTGAGCGCAATCCTGAAGAAAGCTATCAAACACCCGTTTCCAGCAGGCCGCATGGATTTTGGCTGTAGGCGTTAGCACACCGTCAAGATCAAAAAGAACAGCCTCGAACTGAGCACGGGAAATATCTGTTTTCATAGTCGTTGCTGATCCCTTTGAGAAGAGGGGGGTATAAGAATTGTAGAGACGAGTGGTAGATGAATTGCAAAGTACGCCAACATAGCTACAGCTTAATAATTACATCAGAACATTTTTTAAGAAAACTTAATCAGGGTATGTTGAGTTAGCCTAAGTGTTATATGCCTGCCCGCTTCGCCGGATCAGATTATGAAAATCATGGCTGTAGGGGACAACCCCACGGTTGCGCTTGCCGCTCAGCATCTGCGCGCTAACTACCATCACGAAATAGATACCGCAGTAGAGGGGGCCACAAGCTTTCAAAAGGCGATCGCTGCCGACTATGATCTGATCGTGCTGGATGCTCCATCTGCGCTAGACGGCGATCACTTCTGCCAGCAGCTGCGCGCTCAGGGCTGTCAGACGCCCATCTTGCTACTGGTAGAGCGCAGTCCTGATGCCAGTATCACTGCCCTTGAAGCGGGCGCAGACGACTACCTGACTAAGCCATTCGACGCCGAAGAACTCGCTATGCGGATCGCGTTTCTGCTTCGTCGTAGCGGCAGCGATCGCAAGCGACGAGAACGTCAGCTCCAGCAGCAGCTCGAGGTCGAACGGCTGATCAGCGAAATTACAGACTCGATTCGCCAGACGCTCGACCTCGATGAAATACTACAGTCTGCGGTTGACGAAGTCCGTCACCTACTCCAGACAGATCGGGTGATTGTCTTTCGATTTGAGCGTAACTGGCAGGGCATTGTCGAAGCCGAATCAGTCGCTTCAGGCTGGAGCCCAACCCTAGGTATGGTCATCCAGGACTCTTGCCTAGGGGACCTCTACGTCGCTAGCTACCGGCAGGGGCGAGTGAGTATGATTTCAGATGTCACCTCGGCAGAGGTCGATCCCTATCATCGAGATCTGCTGTTAGGGCTTCAGGTGCAAGCAAATTTGGTTGTCCCCATTTTGCAGGGCGAAACCCTGTGGGGACTGCTGATTGCCCATAGCTGCCATGGGCCTCGGCAGTGGCGACCTGAAAGCACCCGGCTGCTGCAAAAAGTTGCCACTCAAATGGGGATAGCTATTCAGCAGGCAGAGCTCTATCAAAAAACCCGTGAGCAGGCTGCGCTTATTGACATTGCTACCGACGCTATCTTCGTTCGCGATTTGTCGGGCCGGATTGTGTTTTGGAGTCGGGGCGCAGAAAGACTCTATGGCTGGCAATCCGAAGAAGCGATCGGCCAAATTGCGCATGAATTGCTAAAAAAAGACAAAGCGGCGGTTGAAGTGGCACTCAATACAACGATGGACCAGGGCTTTTGGCAGGGCGAACTGACTCAATTGACCAAAGCCGGAAATCAAGTCTTGGTCGCCAGCCGTTGGACCCTGGTACAAGATACCTTAGGCCGTCCGCAGTCGCTACTAGAGGTGAATACCGATATCACCGATAAAAAACAGCTCGAAGCTCAGTTCTATCAGGCCCAGCGGCTAGAAAGCCTAGGCCGTTTGGCAGGAGGAATTGCTCACGACCTTGGCAATATTTTAACGCCCATTTTAGGCATTGCTCAGCTGCTACGCCTCTCTCAAGCGAAAAGCGATGCGGCCACTCAGCAACAGCTAGATATTTTAGAAAAGAGTGCCAAACGCGGCACGGATATGGTCAGACAAATTCTGACCTTTACTCAAGGCAGCCCCGGCCACGAGACGGTAGTAGACATCGTAGAGCTGCTGCAAGAAGTGGTCGACGTTGCCCGTCAGGGATTTCCTAGCACAATTGAACTTCGTCAGAATACGCCTTGTCTAGAAGCTTCTAATCGACCCCTGAGAAAGGTTCTGGCCGACTCGACCCATCTCCATCAGGTGTTTATGAACCTGTGCATTAACGGGCGGGATGCGATGCCCGATGGCGGTGTCCTCACGCTAGCCGTCGATAATGAATTTGTCGATAAAGCGATTGCAGACAAAAATTTGAATATGTCGATAGGTCACTATGTGGTGGTCACCGTCAGCGATACGGGCAGCGGAATTTCACCTGAAGTACGCGATCGCATGTTCGATCCATTCTTTACCACTAAATCACCCGACAAGGGGACTGGCTTAGGGCTAGCGACAGTGCTGGGTATTGTCAAGAAAGCCGGTGGGTTTTTGAAAGTGTATAGCGAAGTCGGTCGGGGCACTCAGATCAAGGTTTACTTGCCTGCGATTGAATGACGGATGTAAGGGGGTGATGGAGTAAGCGCCTACTGCACCGTCACTGTGACTGGCTGAGAGAGCACCGGATTGTCGTGCGGCACATGGCTGTAGTTGCCCAGCAATAGCTGCAGCGTATGCTCGCCCGGTGGCAGGCTAATCGTTGTCTCAGTTTGGCCGCCGCCAAAGTGCTTGATATGGGCAGTCGCAGGCAGCGGGTCGGTGAGAGACGGCAGCTCATCGACATCAATCAGCAAATGATGGTGGCCCGTGCCGTCTTTGTTGACGCCAGCCGGGGCGATTCCCATGCCAGATAGGCCAAACCTGACCGTAAAGTTTTCAGGAACCGCTTGGCCATCTTTGGGTGTGATGATATAGAGGTTAGCTGTGGTCGGAGCATGAGAAAGCGTGCCCGCTGCTAGGACAGGCATCATCAGCACGAACACAGCTAAAAAAGGGGCTACCAGTGCAGCCAGTGGCTGGCTCCGGCCACAAAACGCCTTCAGTAAATTCATAGGGTCGATTGAGTTGAGTGTACTTTTCACTATAGGCAGCTTAGCTCTCATCTTCTACCAGGCGTTTACCAAAGCTGACGACCGCATCGGGCGCAAACCCAATTCGCGCATAAAATTTGGTCGCCGCTAAATTGTCTTGGCGAATCTGCAAATTTATTTTAGGACAGCCCACTGCCTGTAGGCACTGCTCCACTGCTCCCATCAGCGCTCGGCCGTATCCCTGTCTGCGGCTCTCGGGATCGACCGCCAAATAGTTGATCCACCCACGATGACCGTCATACCCAGCCATGACCGTACCTACGATCCGGTCGTTCTCTGTACCCACTAAAAATAGCTCTGGCTGCACAGAAAGCTTACGGGCAATATCTTTACGCGGATCATTCCAGGCTCGCAGCAGCCCACAGCGCGACCAAATGTCGATGACGGCGGTTTCGTCAGCAGGCTGAAACACACGAATTTCCATCCCGTTCCTTCAAACCCTTCTTCAGCTCCCATTCCCCCTACCCCATCTTCATAGACCTTTACATCCTACGATAGATGACAGTTCCCAAGAGACTTCTCTACGCTCAAGGATTAGCAAGTGGTCGAATAAATGTTTTTCTCTTTGCTGGCAGGGCTGACTATGGCATTTGCCTTTCAGCTGCTGTTAACCAGTTTGGAGGTGGCGCTGGGGCTATCTTTTGCTGGCTGGGCACTAGCCCCTAGCAAAGTAACCGATGAACCGGCCGAGTCTGAGACCCAATCGGCAGAGCCTATTAGCCATCTCCTCGGGGCGGGCGTTGCCTTTAGCTTGGCGGTCGTTTTGTTTGCGACTTCTTTCTTAACGGTGCAGTTCAGCGGATTTGACCAGCCCAGAATGGGCCTGATCTTTGGCACGATTCTATGGGCTGCTTACCTACTTATTCTGAGCTGGCTGAGCTCAGTAGCGGTCTCTAGCATTATTGGCGCTGTTTTAGGAACAGCGGCAGCAGGCATTCGTCGCCTGTTCTCAGCGATTGGACAAACGGTATCATCGGCTGAAGATACGCCTCTCTCAGAGGCTGAGCGACTGCAGACCATTGCGGGAAAACTCTCGGAGGCGATCGCCACTCAGCAGCAGCTGCCTGAACTTCTGAGTCAGCAAAGAGAGACGCTCCTGGCAGAGATCTGCGATCGCACCGAGCTGCCGGTTCAGCAGGCTGAGGCGATTTTGCAGGAGGTGCGGGCGGCGGTGGGAGAGGGAAAGCAGAAGGTAGGGGGAGAGGAGACAGGAGAGCAGGAGACAGGAGAGCAGAAGGTAGGGC
>JBARVU010000352.1:0-6170 GCA_049646425.1 Phormidesmis sp.
TCACTAGACTTGAGGGGGTGCGTTTCAAGTAAGATTGTTATGGGGCGCTGGTGGTCGGGTAAGTTCTGTTTGGGTAACTTTTCAGGCAGCGGCAAACTGATCTCACGATTGCAGCGTCCAAAATTGCTTAAGATTTCCCTAGGCACCTGATTTTTTGAATACCGCCGAACGGCGTCGGTGCCAGCCAGTCTATTTAGACGAGGGGCGCCTTAACTGTTCGTAAATATGTTTTGATAAGACTTCCGTGTGAATAGTCGCCAGCGTATGCAAGTGCAGAGTCCTCCTACAGCCCAACCTTCCTATCCCCCAGCGATCAATCAGCTGAGCGATCCCACCGGTATTCCGAACGAGTGTTCTCGGCGAGCTAAGACCCAGATCGACTTCCTCTTGCTGGCGATTGAGGCGCTGGATTTGGGCGGTGCTGAGGCCATGTTGGCAGCGGCCAAGGAGATGGGTTTGGAAGGGGTGATTCACGGTCGCGTCCATCTGTGGCGGCTGCGCAGCAGTAATCCCCTGCGGCGGTTTAGTCAAAGGCAACCGATGTCTCTGGAAGAGGGGAAAGCGCTGGTACTGATTACCTGCTTTTTGGCGCGTCGTCTGACAGTGCTGATTCGGCAGCTACTGCTGGGCTATCAGCAGCTAAGCGATCAGGCGCTGTCTTTTGAGCATCACTTCCGGCTGTCTGATTATCTGGCTCGCTTTCAGGCTCACTTTCGCGCCCGGATGAATGACAAGCGCACCAGCGTAATTGCCTACAGTACGGATGAAAAGCTGGACGCGCTAGCGATTGAGCTGCTGACTAAGCTACTATTTTGTACCGGCACAGACGGCGCAGATCGCCTGTGGGTGAGTCTTTTTGATGGAGAAGTGCCATGACGATTCGCAGGCAGTATCAGCTACCTAATTGCAGCTTGATTTTGGATGGACTGAGCATTGATCCAGCACCAGAGAATGAAGCGGTGATGTCGGTACTGGTCAATGCCGAGTGTCGGATTAGCGGACTAGAGCGATCGCTCAACGGGGGCTACGGCTTTTTTGCGGCGCTCGTGCGGGCGGTCAGCCAGTATGCGCAGGAGGTGTTGAGTGGCTTTGCGCATCCTCAGGTAGCTGAAGGAGAGCCGCTGCTGGTGCATATTAATCCAGGCGATGGCCCATACCATCATCTGGTGGTGCAGCCAGAGGTCGCTGATTTGGGGGGGGCGAACGATGGCCGGGCGATTGATATCAAGCTTTCAGCAGTGCAGCTGTTTGACTTAGCAGAAGCAGTCGATCAGTTTTTCGACGACAGCCAGACCCTACCAGAGCTGGTACCTGCTCTCACCCCGCTGCCTCAGCGCTTTGTACGGGCCGAGAAGCCTTTGAGTGATCGCGCTTTACCGGCGGTCTTAGGCATTGGCAGCTTAGTCGCCGCCACGCTGCTAATCAGCCTGCTGCCTGTGCCCAAAATGCGCGAACCTGTCCTGGAAGGGCAAGCTGAAGACGCCGCTGAAGTGATCCCGGCAGAGGCTGAGAATACGTCGCCGCCCGGTGACGGTACAGCGCCCGAGCCTGACGAGCCGGTGGCAACGCTCTCCCCCGACGAGCCTGAAGCGAGCACCGCCGAGCCAGAAGACACCGAGGTTGCCGAAGCGGAAGCGTCTGAAGAGACTGAACCGGAAGCACCTGAAGACGCCGACCCCAGCAGTACTGTCAGGGCAATTTTGGCAAATGAGCCCTCTCCGACCCTGCGCAGCATGGGCGCGGTAGAATCTCTCAACGGCCAGCTCAGGCAGACCTTGGTTGAGAACCGTCAGCAGCCCAGAGTGGGAGAAACCGCGTCCTATCGAGTCCGGGTGAGTGAAGACGGTACGATTACGGACTATGAGCCGCTTGACCCGTCGGCAGAGCAAGCGATCACCGAAACGCCGCTGCCAGATCTGGTAGAATCCGAGCCCGCAGCAGCGCCAGCGGTGGACTACCGGGTGGTGTTTACCCAGCGCGGGGTGATTGAAGTCAGTCCCTGGCTAGGGTGGAACTATTATGAGTAGCGCTCAGCTTTGTATGTAAGGCTGGTGTGCGGGCTCGGATGACCCTTCAGGACGTCGCAGATCTCGGCCATTAGATTTATGATCGGCTAAGACGCTCAGCGGGGGAGATGAGGTCGTGAGCAGTGAGCCAGAATCGACGCCGGAAGAGGCTACTGATGAGCAGGGAGCAGCCTGGTCGAACTTTTATGCGTCCCGGCCTGTTCTGAGGCGGGGAGTGGAAGATAGTGGGCGGGTGATCGCGCCTTTCGACCCGGCCAATCCTGAGGCCAGCGCATACTCATCGCCGCTGCCCAATCCGATGCAGGCTGAAACCGAGGCTGGCGCCTCTGATCGCGAGCTGCCGCCAGCCCAGCCTCAAGGACGCTTTAGACGGTTATATTCGCCGTGGCTAGAGAGAACTGCCTATGTCGCGGCTCTTGGCGGGTCTCTGATGGCTGCCTGGCTTTTGGGTATTCTGATCGCTCAGATTTTGCCTGGCAGCTTTGACAAACCGCCTTTGCAGGAAGCAGTGCTGCGCAAGTCTAGCCGGGTGGCTTCGCGGCTGTGGCACTTTCGTCAGCTATGGCAGTTTCCGACTGAGGAGATCCGCGTCGAAGCCATTCCCCTGCCCGAAAGTGGGCCAGTCCTCGCGCCGGTTGAGCTATCGCCGATGGAACGGCAGCCGCTGATCGACGAGCTAAATTCCATAGAAACTGAAATTATCACGCTAGATCGGCGGCTGCAAACTTTAGAAAAGCAGCTGGGCAAACCGCCGTATCAGGGCGCTGATATCGACAGCCGCGTCAACTCGCTCAGGATAGCCATTGATCCGCCTGTGCGCCCTGAGGTCGCAGCCGACTATGAGCCTGTCCCGAGCGATCCAACTGAGTCATTGCTGACCGTTGCCAAGCTGAAAATTACCCTGCCCAGCGACGCCCTCTTTGCCCCAGGACAAAGCGATATCAAAGATACCGCGCTATTGCACCAGGTGCTTGATCAGCTAGTGGACTATCCTGGCGCGACGGTTTTGATCCGCAGCTATAGTGACGATCAGGCGAGAGCGATAGACAGCCGTAAATATACGTTTGCCCAGGCTACTGCCCTCAGCGACTATCTCCAGGCGGCGCTGCCGGAGTCCTATCGCTGGGTGATTTTGGGGGGCGGTCAGTCGTCGCCGGTCGCCAGCAATGAGGATGCTGCCGGACGCCAGCGCAATCGCCGGGTTGAAATATTGGTAGATAGCCGGTAGAGAATGGTAGTCAAAGGACATACATAACTCGCATGAAAATTGTTTTCTTTGGCACGCCTGCGTTTGCTGTGCCCAGCTTAAAGCGGCTGCTGGTCCCCTCAGACCTTGAAGTGGTCGCCGTTGTTACCCAGCCCGACAAGCGCCGAGGGCGAGGTGGCAAAGTCACCCCCTGCCCCGTTAAAGCCACCGTCCTCGGCGCCACTGGCACCTCTCAGATACCTATCTGGCAGCCCGCCCGCATCAAGAAAGATGTTGAGACCTTGGCTCAGCTTAAAGCGCTTCAGGCAGATGCCTTTGTCGTTATTGCCTACGGTCAAATCCTCTCTCAAGAAATCTTGGCGATGCCGCGCTTGGGCTGCGTCAATGCCCACGGTTCACTGTTACCTGCGTATCGCGGCGCGGCGCCGATTCAGTGGAGCTTGGTCAATGGCGAGATGGAGACCGGCGTTACCACTATGCTGATGGACGTAGGCATGGATACGGGCCCGATGCTAATGAAAGAAACCGTTCCCATTGACCTGATGGATAATGCGTGGCAGATAGCCGAAAAGCTCTCCAAGCTCAGCGCCAACCTCCTGCCCACGACGCTGCAAAAGCTTCAGCAGCAATTGATTCGCCCGGTGCCCCAGGATGATGAGCGCGCTACCTATGCCCCTCTGATTCAGAAAGCTGACTACCAGATAGACTGGCGCAAAAGTGCCAAGGCTCTGCACGATCAGGTCAGGGGCTTTTATCCTAACTGCGTCACCTCGTTTCAAGGGAGCCCGCTGAAAGTGAGTGCTACGGTGCCACTTGCCCAAACTTGTTGGGATCAGCTACCGCCAGAGCTGGCTGCGATGCGATCGCTTTACGAAGCTGCGGAGATAGCCTCGAATGCCCAGCCGGGGACGGTAGTGACGGTGCTGAAAAACTATGGGCCGGTGATTCAAACGGGGAGCGATCGCCTCCTGCTATGGGAAGTGAAGCCAGCCGGGAAAAAGACGCTCTCAGGCTGGGATTTTGCCAACGGCAGTCGGGTTGAAGTCGGAGAAATGTTCGATGGACTTGACACTACCGGCACATGATCGGAGGGCATTAGACGCGCTCTGGTGGGCAAACTAGCACCGTTGGACGCCGGGCGGTCAGTTGGGACAGACATCAGTGGGTATAGAGCATCACAGCAGGCAAGCTTACGAGGCGCTGCTAGCAGAGTGCTGTCATTACGAAGGTATTCTACCGATGCTGATGCAGTACCGGCCCTACTTCGAGGCGCTGCCGAGCGTTCGCAGGCCGCAAGAGAGTATGGTGATCATTCCTTTGCCAAATGTGCGCAGTCGAGAGGTTTCAGAAAGGGGCGGCATTATTGACACCTGCTACCGCATTGATCTGCTGCCCTGCGATATTGCGCTGATGATGTGCGATCCGGAGTGGAAGATTAAAACAGGTATTGAGATTGTGATGTTCATTCAGCGACCGGGTGAAGATTTCTCTGATCTGCTCGGGCGCTGGCGGCAAACGCAGAGAGCCCTGGGTCAGGGTGTGGAATGGCTAATGCCCAGGCGCTACAAGCATTTGCTGGCAGAAGGCGCTGAAACACCGCACCCTCTGTTTGTGATCTTTACGGACAGAGAGGGCGCTTTTTCTGCTCGCGAACAGCGAATTGTGCGGGGGCTCACTGGCGCTGGCCTACCGGTAGCTACATGGGCACCGTCTCCGGGAGCTGAGGAGGTACCTGAATTTCAGCCGGCTCAAGACTGTAGCTCAGCGCCAGAAGGCTGAATTTGTATAGTGTGTAATCGGTTGCGTGCTTCCATCCCTGTGTGAGGTAGTGACGTAAAAAAATACGTCAGAGGCTGTATGAAAAGTCCAAGAGAGAGTAAAAAAGCTCACTCGGTCTAAGCTGTAGTTACTAACAAAACAGCACCGAATGAGCCATGACTAAAGCATACTCTAGCAATCTTACCCGAGAGCAGTTTGACCTAATCGAATCGCTGATTCCCCCGGCAAAGAGCGGTGGACGCCCCCGCAGTGTGGACATGTGGGCGGTACTCAATGGGATTATGTACGTTGTGGTGCAAGGCTGTAAGTGGCGCGATATTCCAGGCGACCTGCCGCCCTGGTCAACGGTGTATACCTACTTTCGCACCTGGCGCAATGATGGCACCTGGCTAGCGATTCATGACCGCTTGCGTAGTTGGGAGAGAGTCAGCAGTGGTCGCTTTGAGAGTCCGTCCGAGGCGATAGTGGACTCTCAAAGCGTGCCGACGGCGACGATGGTGCATGAGGCTGTCGGCTATGATGGGGCTAAGCAGACCAAAGGCCGCAAGCGCCATACGGTGGTCGATACGCTGGGATTGGTGTTGCGCGTGGTGGTCACTGCTGCGAGTCTGCCTGAACGCGCGGGCGGCAAACAAGTGCTCAGCCGTGTCCATCAGATGGGTGAAGCCGTATCGCGGCTATCGCTGATTTGGGCCGATGGTGGCTACAGCGGTCAGCCGTTCTTGAGATGGGTGATGGATCGCTTTCGGTGGATTGTGCAAGTCGTGCTTAGACCCAAGCAGGCAAAAGGATTCACGCTACTCAAAAAGCGCTGGGTGGTCGAGCGGACGTTTGGCTGGTTCAACTGGTATCGGCGATTGAGCAAAGACTATGAGCGTCAACCTGCTTCGGCTGAGGCGATGGTCTACATTGCGATGATTCGCCTGATGGTCAGGCGATTGGCCTAATTTGATACCGGCAACCACTTTTCATACAGCCTCTCAGATAGACAGGCAGTTTTATGCGCAAAATGTCTCTATCCCCTGAGCTCGACTTTATCCATCAAGCAGCATAGCAAAGTAAGTCAGACCAAGCGTTGAACAAATTTCTGGGGACTTTAACAACGTCAGCCTCAGCAGACGAGGACTGAAAAGTCCTGATCTGCCAGAGCTGTTGTC
>JBARVU010000353.1:0-2621 GCA_049646425.1 Phormidesmis sp.
CTCATGCAGCGTCAAGCCCAAAAGTCCGGATACAAAGAGTAGGAAAATAGGGATTCAAGGGATAAAAAAACTGATCAAACGCGTCATCCCCCATTCTTCATCCTCCGATTACTACCGTTGTCCGTTAACAACCCTTAAGTAAACGCCGGGGCTGCTCCATAGTCAACAGGCTGTTCCTCCCGCCCTGGCGTAACCACCGCAGCCGCGTATCTCAGCGCCTCTTCTCGATTGTCAAAGAGATGATTGGGGGGCAGCAAGCTCAAGACTTTGAGATTTTCAAGGCGTCGCCGAGTCTGACCGGTGGGTTCGGAAATAAGGGTGGGTGTGCCCCCAAAGAGCGCTGCAAAAAAACCAACTAGCACAGCCCCCCACAGTCCAGCAACTGCGCCAGCACCGGAGGCAACCCCAAACGCCAAGGCCATCGGAAGGGCAATGACAGCGGCGGTAACCCCGCCAAAGAGGTCACCTCGTACATTTCGAAAGTGAATTTGATTTGTTAGCTGCATGGCTAAACCTGTTTAATATATGGAACTTGTGAAAAAGCTGAGCGGTTACACCGAGGTGGCAGCGGCGTTCGACCGAGATTAAGCGCTCGTCTTATAGCTTTTTGTCTATGAAAACAAGATATTCATAGACATAATACTATCCTTAAACGGGCGAAACTTTTTGTCCTAATTTACGAACATCTCCGATACGCGTGATCTCTCATCCGGTAATAAGTAGTCTGAAGTCACGTCGCAAGCATGAAAGGGCTGCGGTTCAGACCGAGAGGATGACTGCAACGGGAGAAATCGCTCCTTACTGAGCGAATCCCATGGCTGTTTTAATCTTGGCCAGGGTGGGGACAGCGACGGCTTGGGCTTTTTCTTTGCCCTCGGCAAGAACCTGCTTTAGGTAGGTGCGATCGCTCATCAACCCTTTGTACTTTTCCTGAATTGGCGCGAGTGCGGTGACGGTCGTTTCAGCTAGCAGCGGCTTGAACTGGCCCCAGCCCATTTCTCGGCATTCGGCGGCGACAGCCTCTTTGCTCTGATTCGACAGCAGCTGATAGAGCCCTAGCAGGTTGTGACACTCAGGCCGCTTGGGATTGTCGAATTCCAGGCCGCGCTCGGGGTCGGTCTTGGCCCGCTTGATTTTCTTCGTGATGACGGCGGGCTCATCGGTCAGGTCAATCCGACTTTGGTCAGACGGGTCGGATTTTGACATTTTTTTGGTGCCGTCGGTGAGGCTCATCACCCGTGCGCCTGCTTTGCGAATCAGCGGCTCGGGCACCTTGAGGATAGGCTTGTCTTCACTGCCAAACTGAAAATTCAGGCGGGCGGCAATGTCGCGCGTCAGCTCCAGATGCTGCTTTTGGTCTTCGCCAACGGGCACGCTATCGGGCTCGTACAGCAATATATCGGCAGCCTGGAGTACGGGGTAATCCATCAGGCCAACGCTGACGTTTTCGCCCTGCTTTACCGATTTTTCTTTGAACTGAATCATCCGCTCCAGCCAGTTAATCGGCGTGATGCAGTTAAATAGCCATGCCAGCTCGCTGTGCTCAGGCAGCTGAGACTGGACAAAGATGGTGGACTGCTCAGGGTCAATGCCACAGGCAATATAGGTAGCGGCCACTTTGAGCGTATTTTCAGCCAGCACTGCCGGGTCGTGAGGCACCGTGATGGCGTGCAGATCGGCCATGAATAGAAAGCAGTCGTAGTCTTTTTGCAGCGCTACCCAGTTGCGGATTGCGCCCAGGTAATTGCCCAGGTGAAGGTCACCAGTGGGTTGAATACCTGAGAGAATGCGGGGCTGGGCCATGGAGTTGAGCTGCGAGTGGAAGACTACACGGTAAGGAACTACTGAAAGAGGCTACTGAATTTCGGCCTTGAGCACAGAGGCATCCTGCGGGCCTAAGGTCAGCGCGAGTGGTCGGTCTCTTTCAAAGGCTTTGACGGCCTGCCGGTAAACATCATAGTCGGTCGGCAGGGTTTTGCTTTCGCCAGCCTGATCAAAGGTGATTTTATAGTCTACTGCTTTGATCACCTCTGGCGAACCGGCGATTTCGCCAGACCGCGCCTGGGATTCAATGTCGTCTACGGTCGGTTCGGGCGGCAGTACTGGCCACCAGAGCCCTTGACTATCTGGGCCGGAGCCAGCAGCATCGGGACGAATGCCGTTGCGGCTGGTCACTGTGGTCGATTCGAATTGCTCCAAGCGGCGATCATTGGGGCGATCTTGCCCGACGCGGGGTTCGTACTCGACCTGCCAGGTGTAGGTAGTGGCAGCGGTGGCTTCAAAGTCGGCGGTGGCTTCGTAGGCGTTGGTACTCACTTGAGTACAGCTCGAGACCAAGAGCGCGACAGTGACAGGAATCACAGGGGTGAGCCGAGTCATGTAGCTGAAGGGACTGTGCATTTTTATACACTTCTTGTTTGGACACGGTTTGAATTTAGCGCTACCAGCTTAGCGTTCTATTCAGTCGAATTATCTTGATAGCCTACCTCAGCTTGACTTTATCCATCAAGCAGCATAGCAAAGTAAGTCAGACCAAGCGTTGAACAAATTTCTGGGGACTTTAACAACGTCAGCCTCAGCAGACGAGGACTGAAAAGTCCTGATCTGCCAGAGCTGTTGTC
>JBARVU010000354.1:0-38548 GCA_049646425.1 Phormidesmis sp.
AAAACAGTTTTTTTCTATCTTGGCTAGACTTTTACTAAGTTGGGTTGGAGCGGAAGATTGTCAGCCTACTTCAGACCACAGGGAAGTTTACTCAATTCTCGTTCCAAGCAAATTGGTACATAGTGAGGAATATGCAGCAAGCAGCAATTTCCGTAAGATTTGACGTCCGTAGTTAAGACTGGCTTGACAAGCTAGCTTGAAGGCATTGAAAAAGAATGATAAAGCCACTTCATTTGCCGGCAATGTAACCTGTTAACTTGATACGTTCAACAAAGAACAATAAATTTACTATTCTCAGTCACTGAAATGTCAAGGTTCTTCATGGAGCGGCAACTCTGTGAAGAACCTCGTGGACATTGTTATTTTATGAAAATCTCATAAACCACCGGAAACATCTTCGCGCCAGAGTTTCATTCTTTGAAGAATGTATCCTCCCCCGAACGAGCCTACATTTCAGAAATTTCTCTACACATCTTAACATTTCTCAATAGAAACTTACTTCCTATGACAAAACTACAGGCGGAGAACGCTTCTCTTAGCGGCCCTATCATCGCCTCAGCCCACAGCGGAGCAGAAGGTCTTTACGTCGACTTTAAGAACAAAACAGAAGACTTTATCGAGTGGACGGTGGATGTTGCGATCGCTGGCACCTACGATCTCGCGTTTCGCTATGCTAACGGCGCTTCTAATCGACCTTTAGACTTTGCGGTGAATGGCACCAGCCAGGTTTCCAGCCTGGACTTTGACGGGACTAACAGCTGGAATAGCTGGGAGTTAGTGACCCAGCAAGCAGCCTTACAGGCGGGAACCAACACCGTGCGGCTGACCGCCACTGGTAAGAGTGGCCCTAACTTTGACTGGCTGCAAGTCAGCGATGCCACAGCCCTATCCCCTGTTAATGTGGTCATCTCTGATGCCAGTGCGACAGAGGGAACAGATAGCTACCTGTCGTTCAACGTTGGCCTCTCTACGGCGAGCAATGAGAACGTTGTGCTCGATCTGTTTACCACTGACGGTACCGCTAAGGGTGGCTTGACCAGTAATTTTGATCCCTTAGGGTTAGTTGACTACGACAATCAAGCTTTTGAGTTCAGCAGCGATGGCGGTAGCACCTGGCAGGCAGCCTTCAACGGAACTGAAGTGACCTTTGAGCCCAATCAAACGATATTGGCAGTGCGCTTAGCAGTCAATGATGATACGACAGAAGAAGGCAGCACCCCTGAGACCTTGAGTTTAGGCGTAGCTACTGTCCTCTCTGGAACCGTTGACGATGCGACTGACACAGGTAGCGGTGCCATTGTCGATAACGACAGTAGCAGTATTGCTCAGCCGCCGGATCAAATTCACCTCGCTTGGGTGAACGACCCAGCCAGCACAATGACCGTCGTGTGGAGGACGCTTACGCTGGATGTCCCCTCCACTGTGAATTACAGAGAAATTGGTGAAACTAGCTGGCAAACAGCGACGGGAGCGCTGCGGACTTCGGGAACAACAGGGACACTGCACGAAGTAACCCTAACCGGACTAACGCCGTCTACGGCTTACGAGTATCGCGTACAAGGCGACGGTTCAGGCTGGAGTAATATCTACCAAACTCGAACAGCCCCTGCCTCCGGCCCCTCTGATTTTACGGCTATCTACGTGGCCGACACGGGCCTAGTTGGCAGAACAGATGGGTTAACCACAGGGACTCAACAAGTCATTGATGAAATTGACGAGCTTGATCCCCTCTTAATATTGGGCGGTGGCGATTATGCTTATTACAATACCGAAACCAGATTTTCTCAGCTAGATGACGCGATTGATGAATGGTTCAATCAGTGGCAACCGGTGTTGACTGAATCCCCAGTGATGCCAACCTACGGAAACCACGAAGTAATTTTAGGTGAAGGGTTTGAATCTTGGGCAGCTCGCTTCCCTACCCCCGAGGGATTAGACAGTCGTCAAAACTATTCGTTTGATGTGGGCGATGTCCATTTCGTCTCTATCTTAGCGGTTCAAGACATTGGCGGCGTGACGGATGAACGGGTCAACTGGGTTGAACAAGATATTCTGGCGGCGCAGGCGCGGGGCCAGCGCTGGATCATTCCCTACTTTCATGCAGGGCCTTTCAGCAATGGGATTAACCATGGCTCAAATATAGAGTTTCGCAAGAGATTTGGGCCTCTTTTCGAGCGTCTCGATGTTGATTTAGCCATTTACTCCCACGACCAGGCTTACGAGCGAACCTATCCCCTGGCGAATCTTCCGCCGGTCAATAAGGAGAGTTTGATTACACCAACCTCACTCTCCTTGACGAACTATACAAAAGAAGATGGCGTTGTCTTTGTCAAAACCAGCCCTGGCGGTAAGCTTAGCAACAAAAATGGGGGATTTTCGCCTTTCGCCAATGAGACGCCACAGCCGTATATCGCCTTTCGCGACAATACGATGCATCATTTTTCTCAGCTGACTGTTGCGGCTGAGGGCTCACTGCGACTAGATACCTATGGCTTGATCGGAGACGGCTCGCCGCCTGTCATTATCGATAGCTTTCAAATTACCGATGGCCCGTCTCCGGTGGTCGTCACCATCGCAGATACGTCTGTCTCTGAAGCCGCAGCCGCTTATTTGACCTTTGATATCGTTCTCTCAAGTGCGAGCACAGCGGACATTACACTGAACTTAGCGACTGTAGATGGTTCAGCGACGGGAGGAAGCCCGAGTGAATTTGACTCAGCCGGCGCGGTGGACTATGCCAATCAGGACATTGAGGTGAGTAGCGATGGCGGTAGCAGCTGGCAGCTAACCAATAGCGATCATCAGATCACCTTCTCAGCCGGTCAAACATCCCTGAAGGTGAGACTGGCAGTCAATGACGATCTGGCAGTGGAAGAGGCAGCAGAGACCATGACACTGGGTGTAGACAGCGTTGTCTTAGGCAATGTAGACGACTATAGCGACACCGGAATCGGAAACATAATTGATAACGATAGTGACAATACTGATAGCAGTATCAGAGTTGAAGCGGAGTCACTTGCTGATAGCGATATTGTGTCTTACCGGCTGGAGGCTGTGGGGGCGGCTTCCGGTAGCCAGGTGCTGAGTCTCAGAGGCAGTGCCGGGAATGAAATTGGCGTCGCTACAGTTGACTTTACCGCCTCTGAGGGCGTTTACGACGTATTGATTGGAACGTTTGATGAAAATGATGGGCTTGCCCGCTTTGAATTGACTCACAACGACAGTCTCATCGGCAGTGCAACGCTAGACCAACAGCTAGGGAGTGGCTCTGCCAACGCTCAAACCTTTGTCGAACTCACTCTTGCACAGTCTATTCAGCTTGGTGTCGGCGATGTCCTGACGATCACTGGCTTCGAAGAGGCGAGTGAACATGCCCGATTAGATTATATCGAGTTTGTCCCGAGCAATCTGTTTGGGCTGTAGGACCGACTCGCCGCTCTCAAAATTCACATCAGATTTTTCACATCAGGTCTGTAGCATCTCCACACTCATCACTCAACAAAACTAATTTACTCGGACTGAAGCTTATTCCCATGACCAGATTACAGGCTGAAGATGCTTTTTTTAGCGGCGCTGCGATCGCTTCAAGCAACAGCGGCACCGAAGGCCCATACGTCGATTTCAAGAATAAAACAGGAGACTTCATTGAGTGGACTGTCGAAGTCGCTGAAGTGGGTACCTACGATCTTTCGTTTCGCTATGCCAACGGCTCCACCAATCGACCGCTAGCGCTAGGAATCAATGGCGTGACCCAGCAGACCAGTATTGACTTCTCGGGTACGGGCGGCTGGTCTAACTGGGCGATCGTCAATCAGTCCACTGCCCTACAGGCCGGGCTCAACACGATTCGGATAACTGCGACCGGCAGCAGCGGAGGCAACTTTGACTGGCTAGAAGTCAGCGAACTGCTGCCCTCAAAGCCGGTAGATATCTCGATCTCGAATGCCAGTGTGACCGAAGGTGTAAACGACTATCTCATCTTTGATGTAACGCTTTCTGCTCCCAGTGCTGAGAGCATTGTGCTGGACTTAGAGGCGGTTGACAGCACTGCGACGGGGGGACTCGTCAGTGATTTTGGCATTGACCCTGCAGGTGATCCGGTCGATTACGCTAACCAAGAACTTGAAGTCAGCAGTGACGGCGGTAGCACCTGGCAAGCGGCGAACGGCACTGAGGTCACCTTTGCCCCTAGCCAGACGGCGCTGAAAGTGCGTTTAGCCGTCAATGACGATACGGCGGCGGAGTCTCCAGAGACCCTCTCATTACGAGTTGCTAGTGTTCTCGCTGGCGGCAGCAGCGTTGGCGATTTCTCTGATATCGGCAGCGGCTCCATTGCCGACAATGACACTTCCATCCCTGTCGATGTTGCTATTTCAAATGCTAACGCTATAGAAGGCACAAACAACTTTCTTGTTTTCGATATTGCGCTCTCTTCGAGCAGTCGTGACGCAGTGGTTCTGGACTTAACTGCTGTTGACGGGTCAGCCAAGGGCGGTGTGATCAGCGACTTCGCTGTCGACCCCGCAGGTGACCCGGTCGACTATGCCAGCCAAGAATTTGAAGTCAGCAGTGACGGCGGCAGTACCTGGCGGGCGGCGAATAACGGCACTGAGGTCACCTTTGGGCCTGGCCAAACGGCACTGAAAGTACGCTTAGCCGTCAATGACGACGATGTGGCAGAAGCCATAGAAACGCTCTCGTTGCAGGTGTCAGGCGTTTTAGCAGGTAGCGTCGATGACATCACTGACACCGGCACAGGCTCGCTGGTTGACAACGATACTGACAATACGGCTAGCGTGATCTATCAAGCGGAAAATGCTGTTCTCTCAGGGGCTGTCGTCAAAACCGGCAAAGATTCAACCGGCAGTGGCTACGCCGACTATGTGAATGCCTCAGGAGACTTTATTGAATGGACCGTGAACGCAGAGAGCGCTGGCACCTACGACCTAGCTTGGCGCTACGCACTAGGCGGCAGGAATAGTAATCGACCTCTGGAGCTGTCTGTGAATGGCGCCATAGCGCTGCCGAACCTGGGGTTTGCCAATACGGGTGGCTTTCGACGGTGGGAAATTGTCAATCAGTCGGTTGACTTGGCCGCAGGCGCTAATACTATTCGGCTCACTGCCATCGGTAGCAGCGGCGCTAACTTCGACTACCTGGAGGTCAGCAATCCATCTGCCCTGGACAACATCTGCTCGCCGATTTCTCTGTTACCCTGCACCGATGTTCGCGTAGAAGGTGACCTTGTTTTTGACTTTGACGGCGCAGAGGTCGGCCTCACCGACAAAGATGGCGAAGGGCTAGGGTTTACGATGGTCGATCCGTCATCTAATCCGAGCAATCCTGCCCCTCAGGCGGGCGTTGTTGGCTATCTGCCCAGCAATCTCGATATTGACGAAGGCAAGCTCAAGATAACCACGACCTCAGGCATTCAGATCGTTGGCAGCAACAGTTTAGACAACGCCCTCGGGGTCGGTCTCAACGTACCAAGCCGCTCCGTCAGATTGGAAACGACGCTCGTTGATCTGCCTGAGCCGGTGGGAGGATTCGCTCAGGCTGGGCTGTGGTTTGGTCGGGCTGAAGGCGGCGGCGCCGGCACTAGCGAAGACGACTACGTCAAAATCGCACTCGTGTCTGATACAGCGGGGCGATATGTTCTAGAAACGCTGCTGGAAGAAGATGGCGTCATCATTCAAAGCCAAAAGGCGCTGGTTCCCAACGGCCTAGCCTCGATTGATTTGGCCATATCTATTAATCCGTTTACTCAGACGGTGATCACTGAGTACGACACTGGAGAAGGCTTTTCAACGCTCTCTGTGCTTTCGGGACTGCCGCTTGACTGGTTTAGTTTTGACCAAGCAGGTCTCGTGCCAGAGATTGCAACTCGCAGCTTCGGCGGCATTTTTGCGACGGATCGCAAGGCTGCTACGCCTCAAGTTTTTAGCTTCGAAGACTTTTCCATTACTGAAGATACGGTGCCAGAGCCCGATACCCTGTTCGACCGGTGGTCTGTACCGGTGAATAATCCAACGGCAATGGCTGTTGGGCCAGATGGCAGGCTGTATGTGGCCACGCTATTTGGCACGATTCACGCGTTTACGCTCGACGCTGAGACTCGGACGTTTGTCGATGAGGTGATTACCACCCTACCGGATGCTGAAGGGCCTCGTTTAACACTTGGGCTAGCTGTCGATCCCGATTCTACGGCAACAGACGTTAGGCTCTGGGTGGCTCACTCTGATGGGGCTGTCAACGACGGGGCGCTAAATTCGGGCAAGATTTCTGTTTTGTCTGGGCTGGGCTTTACTCAAAAAGAAGATGTGATTACGGGATTGCCGAGAGCGATCGCCAATCACGCCACTAACAATATTGACTTTGGGCCAGACGGCAAGCTGTATATCTGGCAGGGCGGAAATACCGGAGCGGGTTCTGCAAATACTGAAGTGACCGAGTTTGGCGATCGCCCTGAGCAAGTGTTCTCGGCGGCAGCGCTCGTGGCCGATATTCCTCAGTGGAAGCTCGATCCGGTGAACTTCGAGGGGGATGTGTCTTCTCCGATTGGAGAATTTATCGATGAGTTCTATGCCCGTAAGGAAACAGAGTTAGGACGTCCTTTCACCGAACTGCAAGTTTACGCTTCTGGCTTGCGCAACACTTACGACGGCGTATTTCACAGCAACGGCAGTCTCTATGCACCGGGCAACGGCTTAGGGGTCAAAGGGACGACTGTACCGGTACCGCGACTGGGCGATCCGAGCGATCGCAGCGTCACCACCCGCTTCGGCGAGAATCCCGTCGACAATCCGGGCCCTCAAGGCGACCCGCTTAACCGCATCGTAGAGGGCGGCTATTATGGCCATCCCAACCCGTACCGAGATGAGGTCGTTTTCCAGGACGGCAGCTTTCAGGGGCTTAACCCTGCTAGCATTCCTGGGCACCCCGCCTACACCCCTCCGCTGCTCAATCTAGGTCTGAACAAGTCTGCTAACGGGATTATCGAATACACCGCAGACAACTTCTTCGGCCAGCTAAAAGGAGACTTACTCATCACCAACTTCTCGCAGGGTGACGATATCACCCGGGTCGAGCTTTCCGACGACGGCTTAATCGTTGAAGATAGCGCTGCACCCCTCATTGTTGGATTTGAAGATCCTGCTCCGAGCGAGTCGTTAATCGGTGGCTTCCTCGATCCACTCCCTATCCTCATGGGGCCTGATGGCTCAATTTTTGTAGGCGAGTTTAATGGCGGCAAGGTTACTATTCTGGAATCCATTGGTACCTGGCGCAAAGACCTACCTTCGGTTCCGGCCCCTTTAGCCATTTTGGATGCAGGCAGCACGACGCTGGATGGCAAGCTCTATATGGTGGGCGGAAAGACCCAAAACGCCCACGTCAGCAGTGTCTACGTTTACGACCCTGGGGATTCGATTGACGCCACTGACGATATCTGGTCAGCCGCCCCTAACTTACCTGGTGTAGCCGTAGAAAATCCAGCAGTCGTTTCCCTCGATGGTCAAATATATGCTTTTGGGGGATCTACCGGGCCTTTCTCAGGTGCCGTCAGCAACGCTGCTGTCTTTGATCCGCTCACCTCCAGCTGGATGGCGCTGGCCGATATGCCCACAGCCCGAGGGGGCGCTACTGCTCAGGTAGTCGATGGCAATATCTACGTCATTGGCGGTTTAGCAGAGGATGGATCTTCGCTGAGCACCGTCGAGATATTTGATCCGGTAACCGGCCAGTGGGCTGGCGGATCTTCGCTGCAAACGGCCCGGGATAACCCTGGCAGCGCGGTGATTGACGATCTGCTTTACGTTTTTGGAGGGCGCACCCGCAACGTCAGCGACACGCTTGCCAGTCTTGAAATATACAACCCGACTACAGACACTTGGAGCTTTGGCAACGACATGTTGACCGCCCGGCGAACCATGGTGGTCGGTACCATTGATGGGCGAATTCAGGTGACTGGCGGCGAGGGCGGCGGTGAGACATTCGCTGCGCATGAGGAATACAATCCCGTCACAGGGAGATGGAAACCCCTGAGCTCAATTTCTACTCCTCGCCATGGAGCAGCCTACGGCACAATTGACGATGTCACCTATGTTGCTGGCGGTGGCCCAACCGCCGGTAGCTCGTTTACAAATTTAGTTGAGGCGTTTACGCTTTAACGGCTGGCGCCTTAGCAGCTTTCGGGGGGAAGCACCGAGCCGGCATTGATTCGGTTCAGCCCTTCAAGGTTGAGGAGTGTGCTGCTGTAGCGGACGGTATCTGCGTCGATTGGCTGGCCCCGGCGAACTTTGAGGCGATCGCTCGACCCAAAGCTAGCGAAGGATTCTCCACTGCTAAGGATACGAGCACCGCGTAAGTTTTGAACAGAGATACCGGTAACGGTCATGTCAGCTACCTGACCCTGCACGCAAATTGCTTCACCATCGACATAGCCAAATATACCGGTAATGTCATTCCCTCGTTTGCTGAAGAGAAAAGTGACTCCGCCACTGGCCAAAAGTTCTTGGTCAGAAACAGTTGTATCACTGCTCGAACCACTCCAGTAGCGATAGTTTCCGTCCGGCAAGCTGCCGATAGCAGGTTGAGCAGGGGCTGAGGGTCTGCTGATAACCTCGGCCTGCGTGATCAAGGTAGCCGTATCAGTCCTGCCACAGTCGATATCGCCCTGGCAAGAAAAAGCAAGCACGTTTTCGGTTGCATAAGCAAGCTGAACTTCTGCGCCGACGATATCCTGTTCGCATATTTCAAAATTGGCAAATTGAGTCGTGGGCTTACCGTTGGCGTCTACGAGATCTACATAGCAAGCGCGATCACCTGCGACCAACCTCGAAACAGTCGCGACCGCAGGCGGCGGTATCACCTCGACTTGAGCAATCTCGACAGTGAATTGAATCTCACTACCTACCAGCGTCTGCTCACAAATTGCAGCGTCAGTGACGCCTGTCAGGAACTGGCCTGCTGCATCGATCAGCGCAATATTGCAGCTGTCACCATCGACCTCCAGTCCTAGCACATTGCCCGTAATCGACTGCTGCGCTCTGGCAACCTGAGCACCCACTAAAACAAACCCCAACGACATCAATATCGAAGTTTTAATTTTTCTCTTTCTATTCTGCTTTCTATGTACACTCATCGTTTAACCGGATTCAGTACAGCATCAGCGGAGAGGCATAGTCAAGAACAGGGGAAGACCCCATTCCCCATCCCCTATGCCCAAGTCTTCCAACCCCTACCTCTTAGGCCCCATCCCAACCACACCTGCATACACCGCCTGAGCCCCTAGCTCATCTTCAATCCGCAGCAGCTGGTTGTACTTAGCAACGCGCTCACTCCGGCAGAGCGATCCCGTCTTAATCTGACCGGCCCGCGTCGCTACGGCCAGGTCAGCGATGGTCGTATCTTCGGTTTCGCCAGAGCGATGGCTGATCACACAGGTAAATTGGTTGCGCTTAGCCAGGTCAATCGCCTGTAGCGTTTCAGTCAGCGTGCCGATCTGGTTGAGCTTGACTAGCAGAGAGTTGGCCGATGCCTGCTCGATGCCTTTTTGCAGACGAGTCGGATTTGTCACAAAAAGGTCATCGCCCACCAGCTGCACTTTGCTGCCAATGCGCTCAGTCAACAGTTTCCAGCTAGCCCAGTCCTCCTCATGCAGGCCATCTTCAATTGAAACAATCGGGTAGTTGCTCGCCAGGCCCTCTAAATAGTCAATCATCTCCGCCGGGGAGTGGGCCGAGCCATCGTAAACGTACTGACCATCCTTGTACATTTCGCTAGCGGCAACGTCTAGCGCCAGTGCTACCTGTTCGCCCGGTGTGTAGCCCGCTTCAGAGATTGCCGACATCAGCAGATCTAGCGCTTCCTGGTTAGAGCTCAGATTGGGGGCAAAGCCGCCTTCGTCGCCAACGCCTGTGAGCAATCCTTTTTTATCGAGCACTTTGCTGAGCTGCGCAAAAATTTCTGCCCCCCAGCGCAGCGCTTCGCGGAAGGTGCTAGCGCCGACTGGCATAATCATGAATTCTTGAATGTCGACGTTATTACTCGCATGTTCACCGCCGTTGATGACGTTCATCATCGGCACGGGCAGCACATTCGCGAGGGGCCCACCTAAGTAGCGGTAAAGCGGCATGTCCGAAGCCTGGGCCGCTGCCTTCGCGTTTGCCAGAGAGACCGCTAAAATGGCATTGGCCCCCAGATGTTTTTTATTGGGGGTGCCGTCGAGGGCGACCATGGTCTGATCGATTTCGATCTGGCTGAAAGCGTCCATGCCGATCAGTTCGCGGGCGATCACATCGTTGACGTTCTCTACTGCCTTGAGGACGCCTTTGCCGCCGTAGCGACTCCCGTCCCCATCGCGCAGTTCATGCGCCTCGAAGCTCCCGGTCGACGCGCCGCTCGGTACCTGGGCCATGCCCGCCGACCCATTGGTTAGATACACTTCTGCCTCAATGGTAGGCCGACCGCGAGAATCGAGGATTTCTCTAGCCTGAATATCTTCAATCGCCGTGTCGAGGGAGTCAATCATGCGCTGGGCCTGCTATAGATCGGTAACGTTCGCTTTCCGTAAAAATCATAAGGCACAACGAGAGGATCAATCCAATGCGCTTGCTACACACCATGCTCAGAGTCGGCAATTTAGAGAAATCTTTAGACTTTTACTGCGAGGTGCTAGGGATGAAGCTCCTGCGTAAAAAGGACTATCCCGGCGGCAAATTTACGCTGGCCTTTGTCGGCTACGGCGACGAATCTGACCACAGCGTGTTAGAGCTGACGCACAATTGGGAGACCGATCGCTATGACCTGGGCGATGCCTACGGCCATATTGCCCTCGGCGTCGACGATATTTACAGCACCTGCGAAGCCATCAGGCAGCAGGGCGGCAAGGTCACCCGCGAGCCGGGGCCAATGAAGCACGGGACGACGGTGATCGCCTTTGTGGAAGATCCCGATGGCTATAAGGTAGAGCTGATTGAAGGAAGGGGTTAGTTCTAAACTGAGGAAAGCAAAGAGCAATCAAAAACTTTAAATGAGCTGGAACAGGGATGCTTTCAACGCAGGCACTGCTGACGGTTCAACGACCGTTCCATTGCTATACTGAACTACTCAGCCAAACTTGGGCCTAACGCACCAATTCCCTTTTTTCACCCCTCATGCAGCCAACTGATCCAGATAAGTTTACCGCCAAAGCCTGGGATGCCATTGTCGAGGCCCAGGATGTCGCGCGCCGGTTTCGGCAGCAGTATCTAGAAGTTGAGCATGTGACGCTGGCGGTGCTGGAGCAGGCAGGGCTGGCCGATACCATTTTGAGTAAGGCAGGGCTCTCACCAGAGCAGATCTTGCAAGAGCTGGAGGTGTTTGCCAAGCGGCAGGCGCGGGTGCGGGTTGCCGTCGACAATAATTTGTATTTGGGCCAAAGCCTGGATCGCATGTTGGATGCGGCTGATGGGGCGCGGCTGAACCTGCAAGATGAGCTGATTTCAGTCGAACATTTGCTGATTGGCTTTGTCGAAGATGAGCGCATTGGCAGGCGATTGCTGCGCGGCTTCGATGTGGATACCTCCCACATCATGAAGGCGATTCAGGCGGTGCGCGGCGGCGAGGAAAAGAAGGCAGAGCCGGTTGCTGACAGCGAATATCCCGCCTTGAATAAGTACGGCCGTGACCTCACTGAAGAGGCTCGTAGCGGCAGGCTCGATCCGGTGATTGGCCGGGATGAGGAAATTCGCCGGGTGATCCACGTGCTCTCGCGGCGCACGAAGAATAATCCGGTGCTGATTGGTGAGCCGGGGGTAGGGAAGACGGCGATCGCCGAAGCCCTCGCCCAGCGCATCATCAATGGCGACGTCCCCGAATCGCTGAAAAACCGCACGCTAATTTCGCTCGATGTCGGCAGCTTAATCGCGGGGGCCAAATATCGCGGCGAATTTGAAGACCGGCTGCGCTCAGTGCTCAAGGAAGTCACCGAGTCCAGCGGTCAGATTGTGATGTTTATTGACGAACTGCACACGGTCGTCGGTGCGGGCGCAGGCCAGAACAACGTAGATGCGAGCAATTTGCTCAAGCCGATGCTGGCGCGGGGCGGTTTGCGCTGCATTGGGGCGAGCACGCTAGATGAGTATCGCAAGTACATTGAGAAAGATACGGCCCTAGAGCGGCGGTTTCAGCAGGTGTATGTCGATCAGCCCAGTGTAGAAGACGCGGTCTCGATACTGCGCGGCCTCAAGGAGCGCTATGAGGTACACCACGGGGTGACTATCTTGGATTCGGCGCTGGTGGCAGCAGCGGCCCTGTCAGATCGGTATATCAGCGATCGCTTTCTCCCCGACAAAGCCATTGATCTAATCGACGAAGCCGCTGCCAAGCTCAAGATGGAGATAGACTCTAAGCCTGAAGACTTGGAGATTATCGACCGGCGGCTGATGCAGCTAGAGATGGAGAAACTTTCCTTAGAAGGGGAAGAAGCGGCAGGATCGACCAATCGCACCTCTCGCCAGCGCCTGAACAGACTTAAAAAAGAGATCGAAAGTCTCTCCAAAGAACAGAAAATACTCGATGAGCAGTGGCATGCCGAAAAAGAAACGCTCAGCGCCATCAACGAGCTCAAAGAAGAAGAAGAGCGCACCCGCCTGCGAATGAACCAGGCTGAGCGAGCCAACGATCTGGAGCGAGCCGCTCAGCTCAAGTATGGCCGCTTAGAAGCCATCCAAAAAGAGCTAGAGGAGCACGACATCAGGCTACAGGAGATGCAGGCGAAAGGCATGACGATGCTCAGAGAGCAGGTCACTGAGTCGGACATCGCGGAAATCGTGGCCCGCTGGACGGGCATTCCGGTCAATCGACTGATGGCTTCTGAGCGGCAAAAGCTGTTGCAGTTGGAGAGCCATCTGCACGAACGGGTGATTGGTCAGTCGGAAGCGGTGACGGCAGTATCTGCCGCGATTCGGCGGGCTCGGGCAGGCATGAAAGATCCCGGTCGGCCAATTGGCTCATTTCTCTTTATGGGGCCAACTGGCGTCGGTAAAACAGAGCTAGCCAGAGCGCTGGCAGCTTTCTTGTTCGATACCGAAGAAGCGCTGATCCGGCTCGATATGTCTGAATACATGGAGAAAAACTCCGTCTCACGGCTGGTCGGCGCGCCGCCTGGATACGTGGGCTACGAAGAAGGGGGTCAGCTTTCGGAAGCTGTCAGGCGCAGACCTTATTCTGTCGTCTTGCTCGATGAAGTCGAAAAAGCACATACCGATGTGTTCAATATCCTCTTGCAGGTGCTCGATGACGGTCGCATTACCGACTCTCAGGGGCGCACGGTAGATTTTCGTAACACCGTGATTGTCATGACCAGCAATATCGGCAGCGAGCATATTCTCGATGTGTCTGGCGATGATTCGCAGTTTGAGGAGATGCAGACGCTGGTGCTGGCGGCGTTGCGATCTCACTTCCGCCCCGAATTTCTCAACCGCATTGACGACCTGATTCTCTTCCACGCCCTCAGCAAAAAAGAGCTGCGCAGCATTATTACCATTCAGCTCAAGCGTATTCACCGGCTGCTCTCCGACCAAAAAATCTCGCTGGAAATGTCCGAAGCTGCCATCGACCATGTGGCTGATGCCGGTTACGATCCATCTTACGGTGCGCGGCCGCTCAAACGAGCAATTCAGCGCGAGCTAGAAAATCCGCTGGCCATGCTCATTTTAGAAAACACCTTTAGCGAAGGCAGCACCGTGGTGATCGACGTAAACAAGTCAGGAAAGCTGAAATTTGGGGTGAAGCCCGCAGCAGCTGAGCCAGAACCTGCTGTAGAGCAGTCTGAAGCCGAAGCTGAAGAGGAAGGCGCTGTCGTCGGGGGTTGATCCTCAAATACCGTGACTTTTGCCAATCACCCAGCTCCGGCGGAAATATTTGGCAAGGCTAGCTTCCTTCAGCGACAGGCAAATCGGTCGTCCGTGCGGACAGGTGCGCGATCGCTTCGTTCGCTGCCACTGATTCACCAACTGCTGCATTTCCGTCTGGCTGAGCGCAGTGCCATTACGAATAGCGGTACGACAGGCTGTCGCCACTAGAGCCGCCTCCAAATTTGCCCCCAGGCTCAGTTCATTCAGTGCCTCAGCGCAGTCTTGTCGATCCTTTAAAGGCTCGGGGACGCTGCGAGCGGCCCACAAGTTATCGCCAAAAGCAGCGACATCCAGACCGAGTTCGCTCAGGTGTTCTATCTGCTCGGACTGCAAATCAGCCAAAATGATCGGCGATGCTACAGGAACCATTTGCCAGCGCTGCTGAAGCTGCTCGTACAGTACGCGTTCGTGGGCAATATGCTGCTCAATCAGGCACAGGCCCCCTTCGTACTCCGCCAGAATGTACATGTCATGAACTTGGGCAAGCGCCTTCAAGCTTCCCGGCACTTCACCCGGCAAAGCATCCGACAGATTCACACGCGCCGCTTCAGGCAATCCGTTTGGGGAGGAGGCTATCTGCCTGGACACCTGATAGCTTCCCGCTTCTTCAGCTGCTTTAATCAGAGAGGTCGCGCGCTGATTCTGGGCTGCCTCAGTGAGATCGTCAATCCCCAGGACGTCGTTGACTGCGGCGGCAATACGCTCACTCACCGCCACCAAATCCTGTACATAAATTTCTGACTTGGCCGGGTGGCGATTCCAATCGAGCTGGCTAGGCGGCAATGTCAGATGCAAAAAGCAAACGGGATAGCGATCACGCGGCAAAGTCCGCCGAAAGCCATTGATCAGCGCGGAGGAAAGCTCGCTCACCTCAACTGGCCTGCCGTTAATGGCAACCCGTACCCAGTCAGGCCGTCGCCGATAACAGCGATCAGGCAGTCCTACCGCCAGGTATAGCCCTTCTACATTTAGCTCCTTGAGATCGCTGGCGTGAATATTGCGCAGCATCTGAGCCATCAAGGTCTTCGCCGTTGGCCCAGGCCAAAGTGACAGCCAAGGGGCGCTGTCTTTTTCAATTTGCCAGGTGACTTGGGGATGACAGAGCGCAAACTGCTGCATGAGCTGAGCGACCGCTTTCATCTGCTGAGCCAGGGAGGGCACTTGACGCCTTGCCTGCCAGGTGTGAAAAAGCTGGCTAACAGTGACAATGGTGCCGGGGGCGATCGCTACTTCCTGAATCTGCTGCGGCTGCCCTTCGCTGCTGTAGCTCACCTGATAGCCCTGATCGGATCGCGGGCGACTGCAAATCTCAAGCTGGGCTAGCTGGGTAATACTGTGCAAGGCTTCGCCCCTAAAGCCTAAGCTGCGAACGTTGAGCAAATCGGGACAGGTAGAAATTTTGCTGGTAGCGTGGGCTTTAGCTGCCTGCTGCAAATTACCCAGGCTCATCCCCGTGCCGTTGTCAGCAACCCGCACCTGCCACTGCTCAGGCCACAGACTGACTGCAATTCGAGTCGCCTTGGCATCTAGCGCATTTTCCACCAGCTCGCGCACCACCGCTGCCAGAGAATCAATCACTTCTCCAGCCGCCATCAGAGAAACCACATCTGGCGTCAATGGCTGAATACAGTCGTCAGGCCTAGCTACTTGCAGATCGTCCATGCCCTCTAGTGTAGCGGGCTACTCGGCTCCATATTTGGCGAGGGGCGTGCAGCACAAAGTAGCCCTGCTGATCGATGACGCGCTGAAGCTGCGGTAACCGGGCCAGAGGAGAAAGCATGTAGTGAATATCTGCTTTGCAAGGGCCAGCAGTATTGAACCAGCGAGCCATTTTAATCGGGAGCCCGGTGAGCCGTTAGAACGCCTATAGTCTAGCTTTGTTCCAGCAGGCGGGCAAAAGTTCTACAGGGAGCGCGTGGGCTAACATTGAAAGCATCAGACTTATTCTAGGCATGTTCTCAAGCAGGCTAGAAAGCGATCGCTCAACTTGCAATCACCAACCGCAGCATTATCGAAAGCGTAGATATACGGATCATTCTCATCGCCCCCTCATCCAAGCCGCAGTGACTTCCGTATTTACTTCGAGGTGTAAGCTGTCTCCACCAGAGAGAATAGAGCCACTTATGTAAAGCGCATGTAAAGCCATTCAGTCTTCCTCAGGGGCATTTTGGTAGCTTGAAATGAGCTTTATATGCCTGCTCTACATAAAACGCCTGATCCTGGGGGCTTAAAGGGGTCAGGCATTTTTCTTTTTAAACTAATATCAGCTCACAGAATTTTGTATCAGCTCACAGGATTTTGTCGAGGCCGTACAGCATTGACTTGAGCGGCAGCACCCGGCGGATAGAGAGCAGCACGCCGGGCATGTAGCAGATGCGATCGCTCGTATCGTGGCGCAGCGTATAAACCTGACCTGCCGCTCCAAAGATTACCTCCTGATGGGCGACCAGTCCCGGCAGGCGAACGCTGTGAATACGGACGCCATCTTCGGTTTGAGTGCCCCTGGCACCCGTCATTTTTTCAGTTTCTTCGACTTCGGGCGAGTTATAGCTTTTATTGAGCGCTGAGAGCATCTGCGCCGTCTTCACAGCCGTGCCGCTGGGCGCATCGGCCTTTTGATTGTGGTGCAGCTCAATGATTTCGACATGGTCAAAGTAAGCCGCCGCCTGCGCCGCCGCCTGCTGCAAAAGCACCATGCCAATCGAAAAATTGGGAATGAGTAAGCAACCCGTACTGGCTTTATCGGCAAATTCTGCCAGGTCTCGGATCTGCTGAGGACTCATACCAGTTGTTCCAATCACGGGGCGTACCCCATAGGCCAAAGCCGCTCGCGCTGAGCCATACACACTGTCTGGGTGAGTCACATCGACCATCACCGCGCCTGCCGTCGCCTCGCTTTGAGCCATCACCAGGGTAGCTTCTAAGTCATTCATCACCGGAATTTCCAGCGGTTCAGTCCCAATTACTTCGCCAATATCCTGGCCGATAAACTTTGGATTGCGGTCAATCGCTCCCACTAGGGTCATATCGTCTGCCGCTGCGACCGCCTGGACGATGGCTCGCCCCATTTTGCCAAGGGCACCGTTGACGACGACTGAAATCTTGGATTGCTCGCTCATATTCTCGCGCTGTAGTGGATTCGCTCATAGCGTTATTGTATAAGCGAAAAGGGAGGCAGTTTCTGCCTCCCTTTCAAGGTCACTAAAGGTGAAATATTTTTCTAACCCACCTCAACCTGCTGGGTATCGACCGCATCTGTCCCGTCGGTCTTTTTGGCGACGGCAACCATTTTGTCTAAAATTTTCTGGCTGGGAACCTTACCCTTAAGGACAACAGTACCGCTAGTTTGAGCGACCCAGAGCGTATCAATATCGTCTAGCTGAGCATCTTCGTCAAAGGCGAGGGCTACCCGCTTAGCGAGTCCGCTTTCATCAAAGTTGCCATCTACGCCTACTTTGTAATCGGGAATATCACTGCCTTCAGACTTATTACTGGCAGCCTTGGCAACACCGCGTTTGATAGAAGAAGAAGCGTTGGCTGGCTTGTCTTTGCCAAAAATTCTGCTGAAAAAACCCATTTTAATTTCCAAATAAATGTACGTAGGGATAAGAGAGCCCGTCCCACAGGTCACCATACTCGACGGTTCTGTCAGGAGCTATGTATCGAAAGCTGTGTATGTTTAGAGGCAGATTATTTCTGCGGTCGTAATTTTGTCTGTATTTCTGTAAGGGGAGGCGCAGCTTTGAGGAATCGAATAGACGAGTGGGGGCAAAAGTATCTCGTTGGGCGGCGAGTGTCTCCAGGCTCACAGGCATCTACGAGACAGCCTGCTAGAGGAAGCAGAGCTTGATGGAGACTATATCGTCCTGACGCTGGGAGCCTGTCTAATTGCTACGTTGGGATTGCTATCTAACAGTGCGGCGGTGATTATTGGGGCGATGCTAATAGCGCCGCTGATGCTGCCGATTCGGTCGGTGGCGTTTGGCATTCTAGAAGGCGAAATAGCGCTCGTACAGGCAGGCGCGAAGTCATTGGCAGCAGGCACAATGAGACAGCCTTTTCAATTTGTCTTTCAGGTGAGTGAGGTGAAAGAAATTACCCGAGAAATCGCTTCCCCTAAAGTTGGCAGCCCGCCAAAGTAGTCCTAGCTTTGACCTTGATATCTCGGCGAGCCGATGCTTCATTTAGGCTAATCTTATGAGAACTGACGTTGCCCTAATTTCCCATGCCAGCTTTAGAGTGCTAGGTTTTAAAACGCTGATTTCAGGATGCTTAGCTTAGATAAATGATAAACAGCCGCTCCAGCACAAGTTACAGCACCTCCCCCAAACTTCATCCATTGAGCTTGCTAGCCCAGCTGATCACTCGTGAGGTGAGTGGCGCTCTGAAGCTATCGGCCCAGTCTGCCGACTGGCGGCTGTTGATTGAGCGCGGCCAGCTCAATTTTGCCACTCGCTCTACAGGTGCCTTTGACAGGCTAGTGCGGCACCTAAACGTAGCTGCCTCAGACCTGCCCGATACGGTCATCGATCAGATGAGACTGTTGTTTGAGCAATTCGACGATGTCGATCATGTCGTCAGCCGGGACTATCGGGCTATCTGCTGGCTGGTGGAGCAACAGCATGTAAACAGTGCGCAGGCAACTCAGCTGATTGAGGCGATCGCTATCGAAGTCGTCGAGCCTTTTTTAAGCATTCGAGAGGGTCGCTACGAGCTGGTTCCAGCCAGCCAGACGGTAGGTATTCCTACCTTCTGCCGTCTGGATTTACGGCCAATCGTAGCGCGTGCTCAGCGCAGCAGCCGCCTGCACACAGCCCAGGGAACAGTGACTGGCCAGCGCCCGGAAGGTAGTACCCTAGCACCCGAAGTCCTAGCCAGCCGGATGGCGACTTCGCAGGTAGCCTCTGCGGGACGCCAGAGAATAGACGCTCTCAACCGCACTAGCTACACCGTGGCCTGCATTGACGACAGCCCGACCGTACTCAACGCCATCCAAAAATTCTTAGAGGGTCACAACCTGTCAGTAGTTGCTATCAATGACCCGGTTAAGGCCCTGATGCAGATTGTGCGCAGCAAGCCCGATCTGGTCTTGCTCGATATCACTATGCCTAACCTTGATGGCTATGAGCTGTGCGCGCTGCTGAGACGACATCCTCGCTACAAACGCACGCCCATTGTCATGGTGACCGGCAATACAGGGCTGATTGATCGCGCTAGAGCAAAGCTCGTCAGAGCCTCCGGCTACCTGACTAAGCCTTTCACGCAGTCCGAGCTTTTAAAAATAGTTTTTAAGCACCTGCCCAACTGAGAATCCAGTAAGCGTTGCACATGAATACGACACACCCGACCACAGCACTTATCGTCGAAGATGCGCCTTCAGAAATGCAGGCGGTGAAAACGGCCCTAGCACTGCCGGATGCCTCGTAGCGCATCGCTAGTTCAAACGCCTACCTTAGACTTTTTAGACATCCTCTGAGAAGATTTTATAAAGGCCAGTAAATCTACTGAGTGCTACTTCAAAAAGCCTTAAGCTTGTAGGTCTAAGCCCAATAAGACTAAACCAAAGCATTCGCAATCAGCGTGACTGGCTTTGATATTTACCATTGCTCTTTTTGACTGTCTCTTTTTACTAGATCTCTGACTAAGTCGATCTGCCTGTGAAAACTAAGCTCGCTACTGCCAATCGTCCGCTAGCTGGCGAAGCCTATCTCAAATTTCAGCTGGCTCCCCAGGTACTCGCTGTATTCGCGGCGCGAGCGGTGGAAGAGGCGGCGGTACTGCCGAGCGCTCAGGTGACGGCCATGCCCAATATGCCGCCCTGTATGCTCGGTCTGGTCAACTGTCGCAATCGGGTAATTTGGATGGCGGATTTGGTCAGGTTATTGGGATTGCCTGGGCCCGATCTACCGAGGCAACAATACAATACGGTCATCATCAAAGCAGGGTCGTCGCTAGGACTCGTGGTCGATGAAATCGAGGGTATCGTTCACTTGAAGACCCAGCAGCTTCAGCCACTACCGCCTCAGGTCAACCCAATCTTGATGCCTTACTTGAGAGGATGCACCACTCAAAACGAGCAAACGCTGCTGGTGTTAGATGCAGAGGCTATTTTGCAATCTTCTGTTTTTCAAAGGTGATGAGCCAGGGCAATTCTCTAGCGGAGCGCTAGGCTAACCCCAGTTCCACCCGAGCTACTGCTGTGCCCTAGAGACTAACCCGACTGCTTTACCGTGCCCCGTCTTTGGAGTGAGTCCGATATGACAACTGATACTCGCCCGTCCTCACCTGCCGAATCTGATGAGCTTGAAATAGCGCCGGATTCTGCCAATGGCGATCAGCTTGTTAGTGACGAAGCTGCTGCTGAGGAAGTCAGCAACGACCAGAACCGCGAAAACCAGAATCGAGATATCCCGCAGACCGTTGAGACGAGTGAGACGACTGAGCGCCCCCCGGCTGTTCAGTGGTTTTATGGCCTGCCGGTCGCTGACAAGCAGCTGACAGGGCTGTTTGCGTCAAAAGCGATTTCGGCATTAGGTTTTATCGGTATCAGCTTATGGCTGCTGTCAACCATGGGCCACCGTCAGCTTGTCGACCAGGCGGACGCTGAACTCTCAGCAACTGTCAGCGGTCTAAATGACGAGGTCGCAGATCCTCTGAACGACAACATTGTGCAGGCGGCTGAGCGCTATGCCAACGACAGCAGCCTCCAAGCGCAGATCCTCATTCAAGACGACGTTCAGCCGGTGCTTCGAGCTGAAATGATCAGCAACCAGCTAGAATATGTCGCGCTGGTTGGCCCAGATCTTAAGGTGATTGCCAGCGGCGGAGCTGATCGCAGCGGCGATACGTTCAATCCTGATGATCTGGTTTCGAGCGCGCTGACGGCAGGGCAGATCCAGGTCACAACTAGCTTGCTGAGCTTAGAAGCACTTCAGCAGTTAGGGGTAAGTATTCCGAAAGATGCTGAAGCAGCGGCTTTGGTTCGGTACCGGGTGACGCCTATCTTTGCCAGCGAAGACCCGGCAGGTGAGGCCAGCCCGCCGGCTGCCGCCATCGGTGCGCTGGTAACTGGCAATAGGATAGATGGCGAGTTGGCAGCTGTGACCGATGCCCTGAGGCGATTTCCCACTGGCTTTACTGCGGTCTACCGGCGAGATCTTGGCGACGGCCTAACGCTCATTGGGCAGGGATCAGGGACAGACATTGCTGCCCCTAAAAGCGATCTTGAGGATGAGCGGCTGGGCGTCTTAACTGAGGCGATTGAGGCGGCACCAGCGGTCGTCAGTGAACAGATCAAGCAGCCTAATGGCGATCGCTACACCTTGGCTGCAAAGGCAATTGTCAATAGCAACAATGAGCCGGTTGGCGTCGTTGTGCGAGGGCTCCCAGAGGCAACGATTGGCCAGCGGCTACGCCAAGCTCTTTGGCTACTGCTAGGGGTAGGGGTGCTAGCTTTGCTGGTCGATGTGATCATCGCCCGACTGCTGGGCCGCTCGATTGCCAGGCCGGCAAGAAATTTGCAGGCGGCGACCGAAAGATTTGCCCTGGGTGATCGCACTGCCCGCGCCGACGTGTTTGCCAGAGACGAAGTCGGCCAGGCCGCCAAGGCGTTCAACGCCCTCGCAGAAGCGGTCTCTACCTCTGAATCCTACCTGCAATTCCAGTCTGAAACGCAGACCCAGCTGGCCCAGCGAGAGCAGCAGCTCACCCGTCTAGTCACGCAGATTCGAGAGACCAGCGATCGCGAGGAAATTTTCCGCACTGTCACCCGCGAGGTCAAAGCTGCGATCAGAGCCAACCGTGTTGTGGTTTACACCTTCGACAGCGAGTGGCAGGGGACTATCGTCGCTGAAGCCGTCGACCCCGAATGGCCACGCACCCTCGGCTCAACAATCGCCGACCCCTGCTTTGCCGAGAACTACGTTGAGCAGTACCGTACAGGCCGGGTGAAAGCTACCGCCGACATTTACAAGGCCGGGTTGACCAACTGCCATCTTGGCCAGTTAGAGCCTTTGATGGTTCGCGCTAACCTGGTCGCCCCAATTGTGGTAGAAGACCGGCTGCTCGGGCTGCTGATTGCCCACGACTGCGAAGGCCCTAGAAACTGGTCAGCGCTGACGACAAACTTCGTACAGCGGGCTGCAACTCAGCTAGGCTATGCCCTAGAGCAGGCTGAGGTAACCCTTCAAAAAGAGCTGGCGCTGGCTCAAACTCAGGCCCTTTCAGAAGAACGGCTGCAGCGGCAAGAGCGCCTCCAGGGCCAGCTGCTCGATCTGCTGAACGATGTCGAAGCGGTAGCAGATGGCAACCTCACCGTGCGTGCCAATGTTTCAGCCGGAGAGATCGGCACGGTTGCCGACTTTTTCAACGTCGTTGTCGAAAACCTGCGGCAGATTGTCACTCAGGTAAAGCGCTCGGCCCAGCAGGTTAACGTTTCCTTGAGTGAAAACGAAGGCGCGATTCGCACGTTGGCAGAGGAAGCCCTCCAGCAGGCCGAGCAGACGGCGCTAACCCTGGAATCAATGGGTGCTATGACCGCGTCCATTCAGCAGGTGGCCCAGCAGGCTCAGGCCGCTGCTACGGTTGCTAGAACCGCCTCAGAAACGGCCAGCGCTGGTGAAGAAGCCATGGACTTAACCGTCAGCAATATCCTGGCGCTGCGTCAAGCCGTTGGCCAAACCGCCAGAAAAGTGAAGCGGCTAGGCGACTCCTCACAGCAAATCAACAAAGCGGTGCTGCTGATCAGCCAAATCTCTCAGCAAACCAACCTGCTGGCTATCAATGCAGGCATCGAAGCGGCGCGAGCGGGAGAAGAGGGTCAGGGCTTTGCTGCCGTCGCTGAAGAAGTGAGCGAACTGGCCACCCGCTCCGCGACAGCGACTGAAGAAATTGGGCAGATCGTCGAGACAATTCAGCGAGAAACCCTCGATGTGGTTGAAGCCATTGAGCAGAGCACCGCTCAAGTTGCCGAAGGGACCCGGCAGGTAGAAGATGCAAAGACGAGCCTCAATCAGATTTTGGCAGGTTCACAGAAAATGGACGACCTTGCCCGGATGATTTCTGAGACAACCGGTTCTCAGGTAGAAACCTCTGTCACCGTTTCTCAGCTAATCGCCAAAGTTGCCCAGCTCTCTCAGCGTACCTCTGCCTCTTCACGTCAGGCTTCTGAAGCGCTGCAGCAGACCGTGGCGATCGCCCAAAGTCTGCAGGATCAGGTGGCAACGTTTACGGTCATGGAGGAGTAGCGAATGGTCGAGCGAGAGGAAGAGATTCGCCTTCAGTTTATCGATGAGGCAACAGCGTATTTAGATACGCTGGAAACGACATTGTTGGGTGTTGCTCAGCGCGGGGTAGAGATCCATGAGATGAACGGAGCGCTGCGAGCAGCCCATTCGATTAAAGGGGGAGCAGCGCTGATGGGCTATGGGCTCACCAGTGACTTAGCCCACCGGCTAGAGGATTCGCTCAAGGTGCTCAAAATCCAGCGAGGTATCGGCGTTACCAGCGATGTAGAAGGCCAGCTGCTCAGAGGTGTAGATGCCATCCGCCAGGTTTTGGAGCGCGATCGCCGGGGTCTGCCACCCGACGAAAGCTGGGTAGCCACGGCCATTTTGCCCCTATTCGACGGGCTGCACGACACGCTGGGCGAGCCTTCTGCCGAAGATGCGGCCTCGTTGATGGATACAGATGAGGGTCAAAATGTCGTCCCCCTAATTTTTCAAACCGAGGTTGGAGCAGTCTTAGGGCGCTTGGAGGCGTTGATTGACGAGCAGGCCGCTAACCTGAAAGAAGAAATTGTCATCATGTGTCAAGAGCTGAGCGGCCTGGGAGAAATGCTGGATTTGCCCGTATTTGTTCAGCTCTGCGAGTCGGCAGAGCGCTATGCCCTGAGCGCGGCCACTTCGGCACAAATACAGGAAGTCGCAAACCAGACGCTACGGTTCTGGCGGCGCGCTCGGGCGCTGGTGCTCACCGGCAATACCGAGTCGATGCCAGAAGAGATCACGGGCATGAGTTTTGAACCGAGCGCTGATCGCACAGCAAGTGCTTCAGGGTTTACTGCTGATGACGTCGTAGAAGCCGCAGATTTGCCGCTGCCAGAGGACGCTTGGAATGACCTAGGTACGGAAGACGATGCCCTGGTAGAAACTGTCTTCTCGGGGCTAGAGGACAGCGATGAGGCAGCGGATAGCGATCAGACAGAAGAGAGTGAAACAGCGACTGAAGACGCCTTTGCAGATGTCTTCGAAAGAGCCGGTAGTGAGAAGATAGACGGTAGTTCGGTAGCGCGGCGCGATCTGGGCGGCACCGAATTTCGCTTTTCAGAATTGCCTGAGCCTCATGCTGAGACGGCTGATTTGAGCGATAACACCGTGCGGGTATCGGTTCGCAAGCTCAAGGAGCTCAACAATCACTTTGGCGAGCTGACCATTGAACGCAATCGCCTGGAAGCTGAGGTGAAGCAAATGCGCCGTCTGGCTAAGAACTTAAGCCAGCAGCTGCGATCGCTCGATGAAATCAGCGACACCGTCAAAGAACTGTACGAGCCCTCTGAGAATCGGCGCTTACCGATAGCTATGGGCTCACTGATCGGTTCAGATCCGGTACCGCCCCCAAAGACTGAATCGCCCGGTGACTTGAGCCATTGTCCTAATTTTGACAGATTAGAGTTTAGCCGCTACAGCGAGGTTCATTTGAGCTTTCGGCAGATGGCTGAATCAGTTGTCAAGCTGCGAGAGGTCGCAGGCGACATTGAGCTGAGCGTAGACAAGACAGAGCAAACAACGCGCGTGCTGCATCGAACCAGCCGGCGTTTGCAGCGAACGCTCAACCACCTGCGAATGCGGCCATTCTCGGATATCACCAATCGATTTCCTCGGGCGCTGCGGGCGCTGGAGCTAACGCACGGCAAGTCGGTAGCGCTACAGCTAGACGGCGAAAATACGCTGATTGACCGCAACATTTTAGAAGCCCTGAGCGATCCGCTCATGCATATTGTGCGGAATGCCTTCGATCACGGTATTGAAACCCCGCAGAGGCGGCAGGCCCAGGGAAAGTCGAATGCAGGTGTGATCGCCATTCACGCCGCCAATCGCGGCAACCGCACGGTGATCACGGTCAGTGACGACGGTAAAGGCATTGACCTCGAAAAGATCCGCAGTCATGCCTGCTCAATGGGCCTTGACACCGACCTGCTGAATGCGGCCAGTGAAGCCGACCTGCTCTCTTTGATTTTTGAACCGGGCTTTAGCACTTCTAAAGAGGTCACTGCCCTCTCTGGCCGAGGGGTAGGCATGGATGTCGTGCGCAATAACCTAACTCAAATCCGGGGAGATATCACTGTAGGTACCCAAGTTGGTAAGGGCACTACGTTCACTATTTCAGTTCCCTACACGCTCTCCATTACGCGAGTGATCCTCGCGGAAGGCAATCGGATGCTGGTCGCTGTGCCAACAGACAGCATTGAAGAAGTCGTCATTTTAGAGCCCGGCAACTTTTATCAGCAGGAAGGCCGCGAGATGTTTCACTTCGGGGGAGACGCAATCCGGCTAATTCGACTTTCTAACTGGTTAGCTTTTAACTGTCCCAGACAGGTTGGCGGCCTCAACGAACCTCCTCGGATAGACAGTCCTAGCATTATCATTTTTCGGATGGGTGAACAGCGGATGGGGCTGCAAATAGATCGCTCCTGGGGCGAACAGGAGAGTGCGGTACGCCCGGTAGAAGGCCCGATTGCCCTGCCTCCAGGCTTCAGCAACTGCACCATTTTGGGCGATGGCAGAGTTGTCCCGCTGATCAATCTACCTGACTTAGCCCGCTGGGTCGCGAGTTGCGAAGGGTCAGAAATCAACTCAGCAGCAGCGCTATATTCCAATTCGGCGATGAACGACGCGCTGGCTGCGTTGAGCTGGCCGGGAATGCTGGATCAGAGGGTTCGGCGGCACGCCCGCTTCTTAGTAATTGATGACTCGGTGAACGTGCGCCGTCTGCTGTCCCTCCTCCTCGAAAAAGCAGGGTACGCAGTGGAGCAGGCAGAAGACGGTCAGGCGGCTTTGGAAAAGCTAGAAGCGGGGCTAGAAGTCGATAGCATTGTCTGCGATGTAGAAATGCCGCAGATGGATGGCTATGGCTTTTTGACCCGGCTGCGATCGCTTCCCACCCACAAAAATACGCCGGTCACGCTGCTCACCTCTCGCAGCGGCGACAAGCCCCGTCAGCTGGCGATGGATTTGGGCGCCACGGCTTATTTTTCTAAACCGTATCAGGAGAGAGCCTTGCTAGAGAGCTTAGCGGCCTCTTTGAAGGAGACCGGGGGAGAGAAGGGGAGCTGATGGCAGAAACGATGACGATCACCCTGAAGCTGTTTGCCGTCTATCAGGAGACCTTGGGACTGCCTGAAAAGAAGCTGACGCTGCCGGTGGGGACGACGGCTGGAGAAGTGCGCGATCGCCTCCTGGCCGACTATCCCACCCTCTCCCCCTGGCGAGATCTCACCCGCTTCGGTATCAATTTACAGTTTGTCGAGGCAGAAACGCCACTGCAGCCCGGCGATGAGCTAGTGCTCATTCCCCCTGTGAGCGGTGGCTAGAGGATCACCGTTAGATAGATCGGCCGCTACGGAAGGCAGGTGTTGTTGACCAGGTTTACGGTTGTCTTGAACATATACGCCTCGTAGCTTTCGCCCTGAGCAAACCAAGGTTGCTTTTTTTCATAAATCCATTCAAACAGATCTTGCTCGACAACTTCGATGTTCGAGTCTTGGGTAGCGGTTGGATCAGCAAGTTGAGAGAACCAGACATCAATCGCTTGATTCACCGTCTCGTAGCCGGTGCCGACCGTGATCTCGCCTTCCAAGAGGGAAGGACTATCGTCAATCACAACCGCGAGGGAGCCTTCTACGCTCGATTTATCTGGGAAGCAGCGATCGCCTGTATAGTTCAACCCAAAAGATCCTTTCCCAATGTTCTTCAGCTCAGGCGGCGAGATATCTCCATTGGCTAATTGGTTTGTATAGGCTGTCAGAATGTCCTGTGTGAAGCTTGCTGTCGCCTGAGCGGTCGTTGCAAAGTCGGTATCTGGGGGAACAAATGCTTGAGGCGTCGTGTTTTCTGCTGGTTCAGTAGCGGTAGCAGCGGTAGCATCTGTAGGAGTTGTCGCCGTTGAGTTGGGAATAGGCAGAGCCGGTTGAGGGGCGGGTGTAGCGACCGGAGGCTGGGCAGCAATCTGAGGCGTTGGCTGCGCTGAAACTTCAGTCGGTGGCTTAGGGTTAGGCGCAGGCGCAGGGCTAAAGGTGGTTTCAGGCGGATTCTTAGGTAGCACCGAAACTTGAATAGGCTCAGGCTCAGGCTTAAACTCTTCTACTATTGTTTCTGGTTGGGGGGTTAAGGGAATCAGTAACGCTAACCCATGAAGTCCCAAAGAGACGAGTAGCAGTGGATAGAACCGGTGAATTAGCTTTTTCCAGTTACGGTTTTTCAGGATCATTCCACGCTGAGCCGAGCTATCTTTCCAGACTGCCATAGTTTGCAGGAAACAGGGTGCAGTTTCAGGACACTTGCCAACGTGTCAAATGGCTAGCCTACTTATGGTACGGCTCGACGTAATTTGATACGTTTGAACGAGCTATCTAACCCAGAGCAGGCTTTCTCATCAGGCATAATGCTTTCAACCCCAAAGTTAACCAGGCAGCTTTTGCTATTTGCCCTGGCTGCTATTGCCGCCATCACCCTTTTTACCATGGCCTCAGCTCTCCCGAGCCGCGCTGACAATGCGAGCAACTCAGCGACGCTGCTAAGCGATCCTTTTTTACAATTGCCTACCGACACCTCAGTACGAATCGTGTGGTTCACCGAATTTGAGGGCACTCAGCACACCGTAGAATACGGCGACGGCCTCACTGCTCAGGCCACCACCACCCAGCTCAGCCGCACCCGCGAAGACAGCGACTCTCAGGTACCCAATCGCACTTACAACACCCTCACCCGCCGCAAAATTTGGCGGCATGAGGCCACCGTGACCGGACTTACCCCCGGTATTCGCCTCCCCTACTACGTCACTAGCCGCACCGCCACGGGCCAATCCATCATTAGCCGTAGCTTCACCCTTGCGGCCAATCCGCCGCCGGGTCAACCGCTAAAAATCCTCCTCACCTCCGACCATCAGCTCATGCCCCTGACCCCAGTCAACCTACAAAAGGTGGCAGAGACGGTGGGACGAGTAGATGCGGTATTTTTTGCCGGTGACTTGATCAACGTGAGCGATCGCGCCTCCGAATGGTTTGACGACGCCCGAGGACTGGCCTTCTTCCCCGGCTTGCAGGGTCGTGCCCGCTACCGGCTCGACAAAAACGGCACTACCACGCCCTACAGCGGCGGCGAACTCATTCAGCACGCCCCGCTCTTTCCTGCCATTGGCAATCACGAAGTCATGGGCCGACAGTCCGCCACCAATAGTCTCAAGGCTCAATTTACCGACACCCTGCCCCGCCGCCTGGTCAAGCGCTTTTACCCTCAGCCCGATCAAGACAACCCTACCGAAGCCTGGATCAAAGATCACGCCTACAATACCGACACCTACGAAGAGATATTTTCCTTACCCTCTGCCCAACTGCCTGATGGCAGCGAAACTCACGAATACTACGCGGTTTCTTTTGGCGACGTGCGGCTGGTGAGCCTGTATGTGACTCAGATCTGGCGATCGCCCTCCCTCAAACCGAACACCAAAGGCCGCTACCGCGAAAAACAAGCCGATCTAGACAATCCCGTAGCCTGGGGCTACGGCCACCATATTTTTGCCGACATTCGCAGAGGCAGTCCTCAGTACGAATGGCTGCAGCGAGAACTCCTCAGCGACGACTTCAAAGCTGCCAAGTACAAAATCGTCATGCTGCACCACCCGCCGCATACCCTTGGCGGCAACATCGTCCCTGCCTTTACCAACCCAGTCGCCATCGAAAACCGTACTACAGACGGCAGCCTGCAATCGGTTCAGTACGAATATCCCAAAGCAAACGACTACATTATTCGCGACCTGATGCCGCTGCTTCAGTCCGCTCACGTGCACCTCGTCTTTTACGGTCACTCTCACCTGTGGAACCGATTTGTCAGCCCTGACGGCAGTCTGCACTTTTTAGAAACTTCTAACGTCGGCAACAGCTACGGTGCACATCTAGCCGATCACCCACGTGAGGTACCAACGCTGGCCGATGTCGTCGCCGCTGGCGATCTAAAGCGCTTCCAGGAAATTTACAGAGCCACTGGCGACCCCAACGGTCTCCCTCCCGTCATGCCGACCGTTGCCCCGCTCACAGACGATAGCGGCCAGCCCATGCCCTACATTGCCAGCAATGACATTACCAGCTTCACCATTTTTGACACGGGCAAAGGCACCCTCAGCAGCTACTACTTCGACACCCGCGACCCAGCCTCTGCCATCGTCAAGTTTGATGAGTTTGAGCTGACCTAAGGCGTCGTCTCCACCGTCAGTACCTGAGGCGGTGTCGAATCAGGCGGATAGAGCAGGTCTACGCTAATCGTCCGCTCCGACTGAGGCGCTAATGTGACGGTGGCGAGCGCTTCTCCCGGTTGACCGCGTCGCTGCACGAGGTGGATATTGCGGATGATGGGGAAACCGCGATCGCTCTGATAGCGCACCTGCACCGGCCCTCGGAAAAAAGTCTGCGGCGCAGGCGGCTCCAAAAAGCGCAGTCCCCCCTCACTTAAACTGTCCTCCTTAATCGGCGTCTGCAACGATACTGTCACCGTTTGCGGGCTATCAGTTGGATTGAACAGCGGCAAATCCAGACGGTAGCGCACCCCGTAATTGCCGTGAGCCTGATAGGCCGTATCCGGATAGCGCACCAGCATCGGCGCAGTCTGCACCTGGTCTGTGCCCATTGTTCCCCCCACCAGCAGGCTCAGCCCGTAGGAGAACGCTGCGCCCGCTGCTGGAATGGTCAGCTGAGGAGCTGCAATTCCACCCACCGGATCTGTCAGCGTCGCCTGCCACTGTGAGCCTGAGGAGACGCCAGCGACCCGACCGTAAATTAGCTGCGCCTCAGCGGCAGGGGGTAAGGGCGTTGGGATGCGATCGCGCGGCCCTGCCAATCCACTCTCCTGCAAAAGCTGCTGCCAGGATTCTAGACTCGGCGGCACCTCATTCCCTGCTTCATCAAGGCCCACTCGCTGCGCCAAACTCGCCACATAGACTGGCCCATCGCTCTCTAACTGCACCAGTGTAGATCGCCCGTTAATCGGCGGATCGAGTTCACGCACTGGAATCGGCTGATTCATTAGCAGTTGACTTTCACCAGGCAAAATCTCGATTACTGGCGGAAAAATATCCTGACGGCGCTCCTGCAAAATATCGCCCATCGCCCGACTTCCTGGCCCCGCGAATACCGGATCTAAGGGGCTAAACGAAATGAAGCTCGGCAGCGGCACAAAAGGCGCGTCCGGCTGGCTTAAGTAGCTCGCCCCGGTCAGCACCCTCACCGTTACCGGGGAATCGCTCGGATTGTACATCAGCACGCCCAAATACAGACTGTCTAATGGTTCTGGCTCCACCACTTTGTAAACATGGTGAGCAAATACGTCAAAGCGCCCCTGAAACGGAAAACTGAGATGCGCTGCCGGCACCGCCATTCCCTCAGGTGGAAACGTAGAAAGTAAAATTCCGGGCTCACCTACCAGCTCAGGGCTATTGCTATTAAAAACTGGCGTACCATCTAACTGCCCTGGCAGCGGTCTGACCGACTGCGGACTGACGCGCTCTACCGGCGTCTCCGGTGAAGCTTGAGCCGTCAATGCCGGAGCGGTTGAAGGCGGCATGTTTAGCGGCGCTGAGAGCAGTGAAAGCGTACTTAGCCAGGCGAGCATAGGTTTCTTCTGAATGGTGGTCAGGATTGTCCCTGCCTATTCTCTCCGAAGGGATGCCGCAAAGTCTGGTTTCGCAACACCCCTTTGCAATTCAGGGCGGCTACGATGGACAGGATTGAGAGATCCTCTGGGCGATCGCGCCAAAATCCTTCAAGATCAGCCCTTTATTCTCCTGACTCAGAATCGGCACATGCACAAACACACACCCCATCTGCCAATCGACCTCGCTGACCAAGTCTAAAACGCTGTAGTAAAGATGATTGCAGACATAATTACCCGCATCATCGCTGATCTCTGTAAGGGTGGTCTCTGCCATCAGTGCCGATAGATCTACCGAAGTTCTCAGAGTATGACTCGCCCTTGTAGCCTGTCGCTCTAAAGACAAGTAGGAGCGGTTTTCGGCCATCCCGCAGCAAATCACTAAGCGGGGCCGCAGCCGGTAAATTTCACCCATTACTCGCGTCGGCGCTAGCTGAAAACTAACGGGCACCTGTCGCAGCCAATGCGCATCGGCAGGCATCTGCCCCGCAGCATGAAGCTCAGCAATCAGATCGTCCGACGAGTTAGAGCGCTGGTAAGTTCGCCAGGGCAGAAAGGACGTGATCAAAATCGGGCCTGTCTTCATTGCAGAGATGCAGATATAATCTGGCTAAAAGTAATGGACAAATAGCGACCATTCTATCTGCCGTTCACACTGCCCCACTTTGCTAGAGGCTTGACTGCCGTGACGACTATCGCCGTAATTGACTACGACATGGGCAACCTACATTCTGCCTGTAAAGGCTTGCAGGCGGCTGGGGCCACCACCCTCGTGACCGATTCTGTCGCCGATATCGAACGCGCCGATGGAGTTGTACTGCCCGGTGTGGGTGCATTTGACCCGGCCATGCAGCATTTGCGATCGCGCCAGCTTGTCGAGCCTATCCGCCGCATTGCCCGCAGCGGCAAACCCTTCCTCGGCATTTGCGTCGGACTGCAAGTTCTCTTTGAAGGGAGTGAAGAAGGTACAGAGCCGGGCTTGGGCATTCTGGCGGGCACCATTCGCCGCTTTCAGCGAGAGCCCAATCTCACCATTCCGCATATGGGCTGGAATCAGCTCACCCTCACCCAGCCCGACTGCCCGATCTGGCAGAATATTCCGCCTGAGTCCTGGGTGTACTTTGTGCACTCTTTCTACGCCGCCCCTACAGACCCTGCGATCAACGCTGCCACCGTCACCCACGGCCATCAAACCGTGACCGCCGCTGTCTTTGAAGGCAACCTCATGGCCGTTCAGTTTCACCCCGAAAAATCTTCCACTGCTGGCCTGCAAATTCTCAGTAACTTTGTCACCTACGTGCGCCAGAGCCAGCCAGTCGCCGCCTCAGCAGTGTGAAGCCCTACCAGAGCGTCCCCATTCAAGACTGCGGCGAACCGCTAGTGCCCATTCCGCTAGACCGATTTGCCGTGGTGACGCCTCATCCCTACGCCGCCTTGGGCGCACCCTATGGTCGCTTTTCACCCTACTTTTTGCGCCAGCGCGTCCTGCAAAAGCTAACTGAGGCCCAAACTCACCTACAGGTGCAGCGGCCAGACTGGCGGCTACAAATCTTTGACGCCTACCGCCCTATTCCTGTGCAGCAGTTCATGGTGGACTACACCTTTACACAGCTCGCTCGCTCAGAAGGGCTCAATCCGGCTGAACTGAATGAAGTAGACAGATCACAGCTACAGGAGAAAGTTCTAAAATTCTGGGCAATTCCTAGCCCCGACCCCACGACCCCGCCCCCTCACAGCACGGGCGCAGCCGTCGATCTCACCCTGGTTAATGCCGCTAGAGAGCCCGTCAACATGGGCTCTGCGATAGACGAAATATCTCCTCGCTCCTACCCTGATCACTTTGCCGACAGCACCGACCCCAAGGCGCAGCGCTATCACCAGCATCGCCAATTGCTTAACGCTGCCATGAACCGCGCTGGATTTTGTCAGCATCCCAACGAATGGTGGCACTTTTCGTGGGGTGACCAGCTCTGGGCTTGGCAAGTTGGTCGGGAAGTCGCCCAGTACGGCAAGGCGCAGACGAGCTGATCCCTTTTCAGTCGCGAGCGATTGTCAGGTCTTTTTCCAACTTCAGGCAGTTGCGATTCCCTTGGAAGGCTTCGCCATCGCCGCCCACCTGTAGCTGATACTCCACCCGATCCATAATTTTGTGCAAAATCAGCCAGCCATAGCCTCCCTCTTGAAAATCACTCGGAGAAGGCGCGGCGTAGTCAGCCAGCTTGAATCCGACGCCCTGATCCCATACTTCTAAAGAAAGATTGTTTTTTTCTAGCTCAATGCGAATCAGCACAGGCAACTCGGGCTTTTCGTTGTGGGCGTGGCGAACGATGTTCGAATAGACCTCAACCACGACCAGCCGCAGCCGATTTTCGACTGCTCGCCAGTCAATATCCTGGTCAATCTCTAGCTGCAAAGACTCCAGTAGCCAGTGCTCCACCACGGCTAAAAATCTCAAATCACTGGGAACGACTAATTCGGTTTTTAGCATGAGGTCACCTCCAGTGACAAAATAGTTTGGTCATCTTCCTGCTCACCTTCAGAGAGGCGAACATAAGCGAGCAATGCGTCGAGGTTAAGCTCAGCAGGCTGCTGCTGTAAAAAGTCCCAGAGCCCCTCTTGGTTCAACATAAAAGGACTACCGTTGTCCGAGTACACCGTCGCCTCGGTGATGCCATCACTGGTGAGCAAAACAACGTCGCCAGCCGTCGTCTGTAACTCGCCAGCTGCGGCTACCCAGTTCGGCAAAATGCCCAGCGGCACCCCCCTAACATCTAGGTAGATTGGCACTATAGCATCGGCTGTCTCAGCCTGACGGCTAGCTACGAGTGCTCGGTGCGACCACATGATCGGATACACATGGCCCGCATTTGCATAGACCAGCTGACCGGTATTGCTGCTGTAGCGGATCAGAACCATCGTGATAAAGCAGTTGTTGCTGATCAAATCGTTAGACAAGCTGTGATTGAGGTTGCGCATGACCTTATCAGGCTCTGGCGATTTTTCTTGAGCCAGTTCGCGGCGCAATACCGAAATTGCGCTGACCATAAACAGCGCAGCGGGCACCCCCTTCCCCGAAACATCGCCAACGGCTAGCCAAATATCGCCCTGGGGATGCATGAAAACCTCAAAAAAGTCACCTCCGACCTCTCTCGCGGGCTGACAGCGCGCCTGAATTTTGATGCCTGGAATTTCAGGCCAGCTCTGATGCAGCAGATTGTTCTGAATTTTTCTGGCGACATCCAGTTCGGCCCGCATCTGCAGCGACTGACGGCGAATTCGCTGATAGAGTCTGGCATGAGAGATGGCTAGCGCGACCTGCTCGGAAACGGTTTCAAGCAGACTCACGGCGCTTTCTGCCCATCGCTGATGCAGCGTATCTTTATATAGACAAATGGTAGCAATCGGCTGACCCTTATCCAAAAAAGGAACAACAATTCTTGCCGCCGTTTTCCCTTCAACAACAATTAAGTCGGAAGAGATATCTAACCCAGAAGGCAGTTGTGATAAAGCTTCCAAGTCGATGGGCCAGCTCTCTGAGAAGTCATCCTCGTCCGGCCTCGTCACTGACTCACGCCGGTAGACCAACAGATCTTGAGAGTTTTGTCCGCTGGTTGAAGTTTCGGTGGGATAGAGCACTGCCAGATCGGTATCAAAGGCTCGACCAAGGACAGCGACTACCGTTTGAAGCGTGCTGCTATAGTCAAGCGACCCTCGCACAGCTGTCATAATCTCATTACTCAAAGACTGTTGCCTGAGCGCGCGACTTAGCGCTTGAGTTCGCTGTTTGATGACCTTATAGGTTTCAGCTGCCTGAACGACGACTTCTCTGAGCTTTCTAGGATTCCACGGCTTGGTAATATACTTGAAGACTTTGCCAGAGTTAATGGCTGACACCAAATCTTCCACATCGGTATGGCCTGTGAGCACCATTCGGATAGAGTCCGGAAAGCGCTCGACGGTACGGCTGAGGAACTCTGCACCGCTCATCTTCGGCATGCGCTGATCAGAGATGATAACTGCCATTTCTCCCTGCGCTTCTAGAAGATCCAGGGCTTCTATGCCGCTCTCAGCTTTAAACACTCGAAAATCTCGGTGAAAGGTTCGGTAGAGCAGGTCTAGGTTGTCGGGTTCGTCGTCGACGACAAGCAATTTGAGTTTTTCTTCCATTCTAAGGTGATCTGCGGTTGCCTACAGAGAGTGACCCGGGCATACTGAACTCGTTATCCGACAGTTGTTTGGGCAGGGCAGCCATAATGTGCCCAGCTCGCAGCCTTGGCTAGCAGCGCTCTCGAAAGCTGCTGGCCATCAATATAGACGCATTCCGGTCTCATCTGCGCGGCCGAACCGACAAAACACTTATTGCCTTGTGAGGGAAAAATAATGAGCCGATTCCGAGGACGTATATGGCAGGGCTGGAAGACCTTATCGTTAGCGGCTGTCTGTGCATTGTCTGCTGGCGAGCTGCCTGCTTATGCTCAAAAAGTCACTATTTTTGATCTCGATCAGGCGATTTGTGCCAATGATTGGAGCGATGCCATTGATGTTGCTAGCCTGTTAGTCGCTGATGAGACGACACCTAGCGCTCAGCGGGCCTCTCTTCTGACGCTGCGCCGGCAGTTAGAAAACTACCGGGCTGAAAACGCCCTGATTGCTGAAGAGCAGGCATGCGATCGCACCAATCCCTACCTGCTGAGCGCCATCGCTGTCCCAACTGTCCAAACCGGCGCTCCGCTCGGCTGGGAAATGGCCGTCGCCGCCGCCACTGACAACCGCTACGGCACTCAGGTTATGACTGAATCAGAACCCTTCGCGCTGCCGGTAGCAATGGCTGAGCCTATGGGTCTGACACCTGCCGTGCCAGTGGACTTGAGCAATGGCTTTAACGTCGTCTCCGGTCATGTTGGTTCGGGCCACCAGGTGTATGGCTTTGTGGCTAGAAGGGGCGATCGCCTTGACGCCAATCTGGTCGTCACTCGGGTCATGACCGGCTCGCTCTATACCAGCGATGACTCACAGCTATTTATTTTTGACAGTCAAGGCAACCTGATGGCAGCAGTCGATGATACCGATAGTACTCAACAATCTCGGATTAGCGGCCTCACCTTGCCTAAAACCGACCTGTACTTTGCTGTGGTCACTAGCTACAACAACGATCCCATCTTCAACTCAGAAAACCGTCTAGCTGGCTGGCAGGACAATGGCGGCGGTCGCTTCGACTACACTTTAACCCTCTCAGGCGTTACCCCGACCAACGCCCTGACCCGATAGACGATCAGATCTCTTGATCTTAAACAGCTACCTGTCTAAATATTTTTGGTCTAAATATTTCTTTGTATTCCCTAATATGAAGAGCGATTGCACGAAGAAACCTTTAGTACAAGATGATCTTAAACAACAAAGATACCCCAGAAAAACCTCTTTCTTCTGCGGTTCAACAGACGAGAGATCACTATGACAGAGATAAGCTACTCCGCAATAGCGAAGCTCGCTTTGAAGAAGCGCTTGCAGCCGAGAAAGAACTGGCTCAGGTGATTTTGAGGTCGATTGGCGATGCGGTGATTACGACGGATGCGAGCGGTCGAGTTCAGTATCTCAATCCCGTCGCTGAATCCCTCACTGGCTGGTCTCAAGCAGAAGCTCAAGGGGAATCACTTTTGGCGGTATTCAAGATCATCCATGAGACCACCCGGCAGCCAGCGACAGACCCAATGATATGCCTATTGCACGAAACCCCGACTTCGCAGCTCGCAGGCCATGCTGCTCTGATTGCCCGCGACGGTACAGAAATTTCAATTGAAGAATCTGCTATGCCCCTCCAAGCCCAAGACGGGCGCCTGATGGGTGCGGTTGTGGTGTTTCACGATGTTTCCAAGACCCGCCAGCTCACCCAGCAGCTCTCCTGGCAGGCTAGTCACGATGTGCTCACCCGCCTACTAAACCGCAAATCGTTTGAGTGCCGGGTAATGCAGGCGGTCGACAGTGCTCACAGCGAGCACAAAGTGCATGCGCTCTGCTATATTGACCTGGACAATTTTAAGATCGTCAACGATACCTGTGGACATGCAGCGGGCGATCGCCTGCTCGAACAGGTCAGTGCCCTGATGGGAGAGTGCGTTCGAACGACCGATGTCCTCGCTCGATTAGGCGGAGACGAATTTGGGCTGCTGCTGGAATTTTGCCCTTTAGAGCATGCCGCTCGCCTGGTCGATGAGCTCAAAGAAAGATTGCAGGCGCTGCGGTTCAACTACGAGAGCAGGATATTTTCGGTCGGGGTCAGCATTGGCGTGACTGCTATCACCGCGACGACTGACAGCGCGGCAACTGCTATGAGCAATGCCGATGCGGCCTGCTACGTAGCCAAGCGTAAAGGTCGCAATCGCGTTCATATTCATCAGCTTGACGATGCTGAGCTGGCGAGGGAGCGAGGTGAAATTCAGTGGGCTGCCTATATTGCAGAAGCGTTGGAAGCAAATCGGTTTCAGCTTTATTATCAGCCGATTTTGTCGCTCAATCCAGCCTGCTTGGAAGGCGGGCATTACGAAGTTCTCCTGCGTTTGTGCGATCAGTCGGGGGCAATCGCCTCACCGGCTGCTTTTATCCCCGCTGCTGAGCGCTACAATTTGATGCCGCAAATTGATCGCTGGGTGATTCAGACTTTGTTTGCTACCCGGGCTAGTCACTGTCAGCAGGTTTGGACTCAGTTTCAGGTGCAGCCAGCGGGGGGGAGCCATCTCTATTCGATCAATCTTTCAGGGGCGAGTATTGATGACGATGAGTTTATTCACTTTTTGAAGGCACAGTTTTTGCGGTATCAGGTGCCGCCGGCTTTGATCTGTTTTGAAATTACCGAGACAGCGGCGATCGCCAATCTCCCTAAAGCCGTTCAGTTCATCGGTGAGCTCCGCCAGCTGGGCTGTCAGTTTGCCTTAGATGACTTCGGTAGCGGCATGTCTTCATTTGGCTATCTCAAGACACTGCCGATTGACTATCTCAAGATTGACGGTTGCTTCATTCAAAACATCGTCGATGACAAAATAGATCTGGCTATGGTCACCGCCATTCATCAGATTGCCCAGGTGATGAATATTCGGACAGTCGCGGAATTTGTCGAAAATGAAGATATTCTGACCACGTTAAAAGGGCTGGGTATTGACTATGCTCAAGGCTATAGCATTGCCAGACCAGCGCCGCTATTGGCGTCGACCACTGTCTCTGACTTCTAGCATCTGGGCGGCGTAGTCTTCTGTCTCTTCGCTAAGTGCGGCCTGTAAGTGACTGATGTAGTACTCCACTCGTCCTTTATAGGAAGAAAGTGAGGTCACCCCGTCCTTGTGAATTGTGAAATTGCGTAGCTGCATCGTAAAGTTGGTCGTCCAGTCTTGAGGCTCCTGGCTACCGCGAAACGCCAGTATCACGCACTGAGAAGTGCGAAACATATAGGCTTGAGTATCGCGGCCTCGATTGTTGAAATAGCGAAAGTTATGCCGGAGCATCTCACGCTTAGCCTGCTGAGCGCGGCGATCCATATTTTGTTGGGTGACCGGCTCCGACTTTTCAGGCGGTTGGCGCGCGGCCACGCTTTCCCTAGGGGCCTGTAAAGCTGCGCCCCAGCGACCCACCACCTCCGCCACAAACTGCTTGTCTTGATAGGCCAGGTAAGCAGCTTTTGCCAGCGTCAGCGCCAGCCGCGTACTATAGCCAGACATCGACCGGATGTCGACTAGATCCCTGTCC
>JBARVU010000355.1:0-7694 GCA_049646425.1 Phormidesmis sp.
GGCGTTGTTGCACCAATAGGGGTTGCGAACGGGGCAATGAAGTAAAGTTTAAGTACTACCAAAAACCGAAACCTCATGAGCTACCGCGTTCGCAACTGGTCAGAGTATAACAAGGGACTGAAGCAGAGAGGAAGCCTAACCTTTTGGATGTCGCCCGATGTGCTAGCCGATTGGGAAGTCAAGGAAAAGACGGGAAAACCAGGGGCAACGCCGACTTATACGAATCAAGCCATCGTCACAATGGTGAGTTTGAAGAGCGTGTTTGGCTTGCCGGGGCGGGCGCTATGTGGCTTTGTAGAATCTATTTTTCAACTCATGCAAGTGGAGTTGAGCGTACCTGACCATACGACGATATCGAGACGGTTGAAGCGTCTAAAGGTGGTGTTGCCAGTGGTGCCGACGAGTGGCAATCGGCATGTGGTGGTCGATAGTACCGGTGTGAAGGTCTATGGGGAAGGTGAGTGGAAAACTCGGCAGCATGGCGTCAGTAAAAGGCGGACATGGCGCAAGCTACACTTGGCGGTCGATGAGGCCACTGGAGAGATTCTAGCCAGCGCAGTCACTGACAATAGTTGTCACGATGGTGAAATGCTCGGCGGGCTACTCGATGAGATCACAGACCCGATTTCTCAAGTCGATGCCGACGGCGCTTACGATACCGGCTATTGCTATGACTTCATCGAGGAGAGAGGCGCAGTGGCGGGTATCCCACCGCAGCGCAATGCCAAGATTTGGTTTCATGGCAATCGTAAGACCCCCCGCCATCCGAGAGATGAGAACCTGAGAAGGATTCGTCTGGTAGGCAGGGCTAAGTGGAAGCGCGAGATCGGCTATCACCGTCGTTCGCTGGCTGAAACAACGATGTTCCGGTTCAAAACAGCCTTTGGCGGCAAAGTCGCTTCGCGTAAAATGGACAGACAGGTGAATGAGTTGACGGTGCAGTGTCTCGTGCTCAATCGGATGATTCAAGTCGCTAAGCCCGATAGCTATGCCTGCTAGTCGAAGAAAGACCCTCAGTCTGAGGGCTAGCTACGATAACAGTGCTGTTTTAATATTGGTGCAACAACGCCCATTTCAAGTAACTTTCAGGCAGGGATCAGACCGCATCGAGGTGATCGCTCTCCCGCAGTAGCTGTTTTTTCCAGCCCTGCACTTCTGGTCGATCCTCTGGGGTAGGCAAGCTCAAGCACGCCGTTTCATCGTCCCAGTTCGGACGCTCTTGCTGCCTCTGGATGAGCGATAGCAGGCAATAGGCATCAGCTCTGGTTGGGTCGAGGTCGATGGACTGATTGAGGAAAGCCTGCGCCTGATCGAAGCTACCTTGCTCAAACAGCAGCCAGCCTTTATTTTTGTACAGTGTGGCCTGTGTAAAAGGATCTTGAGATGCCCGCTCTAGTAGAGGCTCTGCCTGCGCTAGCTCATCCTCTAAGATATAAACTCTAGCTAGATTATTGATCGCCTCATCCTGAATGGGCGAGCCTTCCCGTGCGGCTATCTGATAGTTAGCGATCGCCTGCTGGGGGTCTATCTGCTCATAGACTCCTGCCAGGTTGTAGTGAATTTCAGGATCATTAGGTTTTAGATCCAGCGCAACATCGTAGCTGTCTATCGCCGCATCTGCATTTCCGGTGAGCGTGTAAGCAAGTCCTAGCGACGCTCTGATATTTACATTCTCAGGCGCTAGCTCCGCAGCCCGCTCCAATACTGGCACAGCCTGCTCAGTCAATCCAGTTGCAATTAAGCGATTGGCTCGGGCAAAGAGCCTCTCTGCGCTCATCCTAGACTCAGAAACGCTCAAGGCGGTATTTGTGGCTAAAGATAGCCCTGCAAAAACTAGAAAAACCGCTGCTGCTTTGGTAATTAAGCTGTGCCAGAAACTGCTTTCAGCGATCGCTGGTGGGTTGTTGGGGCTTGGTAGGCTATCGAGATATTCGAGAATATCTTCTGCGGTTAGGGGCCGGTAGATTTGGTTAGGCGCTGCTAACCGGTCAATTAAATCTGCGAAGGCAGCAGAGACCTGGGCTCGGTCTCGCCATATCAGTAACTGTCTGTCAGCATCTGAAGCAGGCAAATCGACAGGATGGATGCCGGTCAGCAGATGAATAAGGGTACGGCCAATGGAGAAGTAGTCACAAGTATGATTCGGGTGCCCCAATGCCTGCTCCCTTGCTTCATACCCTGGGGTTCCGATTATCGGATAGGGCTTTCTCCCCTGCTGGATCTCAGGATTCAGACTTTGACTAGCATCTATGTACCGCACTGCGCCCAAGTCAATCAGTACTAGCTGACCGTCATCTCTGCGGACGATGTTAGCGGGCTTGATATCTCGATGTAGAAATCCTGCCCGATGTAGCGCGTCGGCGCTTTCTATAAGATGCTTGAGCCAAATAACGGCAGTTTCCTCATCGATTGGCCCATGCTGAGCGCTCCAAGCATCTAAGGGTGTCCCCTCTACCTTCTGCGTTGCCATGAAGTGGGACTCCGGTTCTTCTGGCAAAATCTGCCATGTAAAGTACCCGTCGTCTTGACTGGCTAGCTGCATGATGCCAGGGCAAACATCGAGTAGATGCACCTGCCTTAGGGCTAAGACAGCTTCCTGAATTGAAGCGATTAGATCTGGATTTTCCGATTGAGTGACTCTGAGAATCACTTTCGCGTGAGTTTCTAAGTCGATTGCCTCAAAAGTCTTGACTTCCGGCGGCGAAAATATATTATTAGTTTCGCTGAGCAGCTCAGTCGCGCTCAGTCGCCCATTGATGATCAACTGACTGCCGCATACATTGCAATGAGTTGAGCCTTCAGAGTTTTTGTGAAGGCAGTTTACGTTTACACACTGCATCACTGCTATGCCAACAGGCTTGCTTGCTTCCCCACCAAATAGTGACGAAAGAACTCATAGATCTGAATGAGCGGTCCTTCTGAATGAGCTGTTTTTTCTATCAAGCCCATTTCGAGTAGTCGCTGAATATCCAGTGCCGAATCTGGATATGTACTAAGCAGTTCTGAGAATGGGAACCCTTCTTCTTTTGCAGCAATAATGATGAGCAGCTCTCTATGAATAGTCGATAACCGGGCGGCACGGAAGGTCTGCTCGTACAAATCTTCAAATAAACCCCGGTATACAGTGGCTCGGTTCGCGATGTGGGGATCCAGTCCCTGAGCATAGTTCTCTGCCCAATTTGCTATCTGGCGCAGCATAAGCGGGTTTCCGCCCACTGCCTGCCAGACTTTCTCTAGATGACCTCCCAAGTCACTGCCTACGATGCCCCTAGCTTCTCTCAGCTTCAACCCTCGCAGGGTGAACATCGCAGCTTTCCCTCGTAGAACCTGAGTCTTTAGTTGCTCTATCGGTTCAGCCGCAATTACAATCAATTTGGCATCGGTCTCTTCTATGATTCGCCTAATTAGGCTTGAGTACTGATCGTCTAATTTTCGGCTCCGCTCATCCGGAATTACAGAATCGAGCGACTCTAGAACTATCAGAAGCTTTTTCCCTCGGAGAGCGGCAACTATTGATGTTTCCTTCGGTTCTCCAACCAGCCCCAGTAGTTCGGCTTCCACTTCGGCAGCTTTTGGGCAATGGTGCAAGGGTTTCCAAATGGCCTGGTCGAAGGGTAAATCATCCTCGCAGAGAAACTTTGCTACGAGAGCCCTTTTGCCTATGCCCTCGGCACCGATGATGGCTAGGCAAGGGTATTGATGTAATAGCTTTCGAGTCTGCGCTAGCTCTTCCTCCCTACCGTAGAAGTTTTCGAGACTTGGTAAGGCAGCGCCCACCAGGGGCACGGTGGGGAGGTTAGCCTTGGTAGGCTTTGGTACGTCCGTGGCTCCTTCTAGTTCTATGCAGAAAGTGTGAAATGAACTCTTAGTGATCCTTTTCTGAAAAAGGTCGCTAAGCCTTCTCCATAAGCTGGGTGCAACACTCCCCTTTAGAGTATTCGTGTTGACGCCGCACTCTTGACTAATTTCCTCGTAAGTGGCGCCCGTCCAACCTGCCCTCAGAGCTGCCTCTTCGACTTCCGATAACTCCCATCCTACGGCTTCCAATCGTGGCTGGATCAATTTCTTCGCGCGATCAAAATCCATTTAGAATTAAATTATATATGTACTAGCTGAACGTATATATGTACTAGCTGAACGAACTCCTATCACATCAATTTTACTCGGTCTCATCACGTCATACTCTATAAAACAATTATATAATTAACGATCTCACAATTTCCTTACTTAGAGACGCACAATTTTAATACAAACTATGTAATACGTACATGCCAATGTATTTCTATGAGGCGACCTGCTCAAGCAGACCAAGATCTGGTTGAGTAACGGTAAACCGATAGAGGATGAGCGAGTATTTCTGCCCATCCATTGCCATAGCTTTGGTATAAGCTCCATTTGACTGATTAGCGTTCAAGATGAGCTATTTGCTCCGTTATTCTCAGCTTTATAAGCTTTGATTCCCCTTTGAATAAGGCCGATAACGACATCAGACATTGACACGTTCCGGGTAAATCCCTTGTCTCTCAGGTCTCGATGGATTGCTCTAACCTCCTCCCATTCCTCAAGATGGTTGATGAGATGCACTGTCTCTCTCAAATTTTCCACTAGGTCATCGTTCAAACGTTTCTTCAGGCTAAACACTATGGAAAATACCTTATTAAAGAAACTGGTATTAGTAATGCCCATTTGCTCTACGTAGTCTCTAAATGAGGATTCGAGCTCCCGGCTATAAAATCTTAAGTGCATTTTGGATTGCTTAACGCTTTGGGAAAGCACAGTCTTACATGGGTTCATACGTTACACCTAATTCTTGTCTCAACGTCAGCGTGTGATACTCATATTAACTATCGTTGGCAATCTTAACCCACCTGCAAGCTATAAAAACGGCTTTTTCCTATTCATGATTATATAAATAATGAGCACTGGATAGGCAGGAATTAGCACCGAATGAGCAAGATATATGGAAATATGGAACCCCTATGGCCATCTTTATACATTTAACGATCCATATTATCTCTGATGAGAGCAATTACTTGTAACTCTAAGGCCATGAGATGAAAATTAGCCTGTCCACTTCAAAAGCAGGTGTTTTTTATGTTTGAGATAATTCAAAACGAACAATATAGGCCGACTGTAATCTCTGCACTGTCACAGGTATTTTTCGCAACAATACAAGATCCTTCTCCAAGCACAGCTCTATCGGCTTCGGTGCTCACCAACCCACGAGCTCTCGCTTTCTTCTTCAGCTTGTTATTGTTCGCACTTGTTACATATTTTTCCTAGAAACGGAGCTGATGGTTCTTGCTAGTACGAGCCGAGGTACCAACCCCTAATCTTCGACGCTATCTCTGTGTGAGATAGGTTCTCTTCTACACAAACAACGTAAAACGCAACATAGGTAACCCAATATGCTCACTCTACGACAGCTATTCAAGCGACGTGTGAATCGAAAAAACGCACTTCAAGCGATATTGATGATTTTCACAGTCGGTTCGGTCATTGTCTTTTCGGGTGATCACGCCCACGCTCTAATTTTCGACCCCGCTAGGGCGGCCTTTACAGGCGATCTTAGTGCCGCCGGTTTTATTGGCCCTTCTGGTATTGAGCTATTCTTCGGCTTTTTGGAATTTCTAATGCTTGCTATCCCAGTCGCCACAGGACTGCTCGGTTTGTCCCAGATGAATAGGGGGCCGGAGGCTTGGATGCCCTGGTTCTCCATTATGGGAGGATCTCTAGTCTTCATCGCGTTTGTGACAGTCATTGTGCAGAGAGTTTACAGCTAACTAAAGGATTCGGCATAGAACTTAAATGAACGACAAAACCGTAAAAGTAAGCAAAGTTCTAGACACGTCCCCTAGACTGTTCAGTCTCCCAGCGTCTATCGTCCTCCCAGTGCTTTTCATATCTGCCATCACCGGCCTGTCTCTATGGGTCTTCGAGGCCCCTATGGAATTGCTGCTAGCAGGTGTTGTGACAGTCAACTGCGCTTACTTTTTCTTATTTGGACAAGACTGGTGGAGACTTGCAAGTAAATTCAGGAAACAGCCTAGATGGGTGAGGGGCAACGTCAGAGCGGTGCCCCTCTCAAAAGGCCGACGCAAGACTAAAGGGTACTGAACATGAAAGCTGCATACAGAATGGGAAACATTTCGGTTCCTGGAGTGAAAGAAACAGTGGCCCCCATTGAAGATCTGATCCAACTTGAAGACTATGTAGACTTTTCTGAGCTTAATGGGGGAGTTGGGGCTGCGCTTCTCTCAAATAACCGAAAGCTCCAATACAAGTTCGGCTTCGAGCTTGAAACGACTGTCCACCCTACGCTTCCACTAGAAGCCATTGAAACGACCGTAACCTCAGTTCTCGATGGCATCAAGCGTATGCCACTGAATGAATCGATAACGGTCGTTCAGCGGGTTGTTCCTGACAATTCAAGGCGGCTTAAATATTATGGAGAGCTAGCTAGGAACTCACCGAACCCACTATTTTCTGAAATTGTTAAAAGCGCAGCCAGCCCGCTACAGTATTTTGTGGATTTAGATCCGCATCGCAAACGCGCTATAGCTAGACAAAGATACAAGCGAAAGCGTACCTATATCTATGTAACTGCCACGCCTAGCGATTCCAGCAGCGGAATTCGCAGCAAGAGCGATGCTGTCATTAAAAAAGCAGTTTCTCTTACCGAAAAGCTGCTGTCGTTTGTTGGGGTGGACATTGAAACTGACGAAAATAGTCTGGAAAACATCTTCAGAGAAGCTGAAGGTATTTACGAAAATTGGGTCAACGTTCTAGAGCAAATGGGACTCGGACTAACACCGCTGACGATGAATCAGATGGTTGAGATTCAATGGAAAGAATTCAATAACACCCCCGTTCAGTCTTTACCCCAATATATTGAATGGGATGGGAAAACCGTCAACTACAATCAATATGACGATATCCATGTGAGTTCATGGATGTTTTCAGACCAATACTCGACTCCAAAGGCAAGTCGTAACTTTGTATGGCGTAATCGCGCCAATGGCGAAAAAGCCATCACAGGAATCGTTACCCTAAAAAACAAACCCGCACAATGGAAAAACGCTAAAGCTCAGCTCCAGTATCTTTACAAAAAATGTAAAGGTCTAGAAGACTATTCCATTGTTTTAACTTTCACAAAGGCGTCAGAACACGTCGTAAAGCGAAATATAGAACTTGTGCAGCGGCAGGCCAAAGACTGTCAACGTTCAGCAGAGAAAAAGGGACTACCTAGTAACTTTTCAGCGAGGATAGAAAAAGAAGCAGCAGAAGCTGAGAATGCGATTTACGAAGGCGACGTTCCTGTAAATATGAGCCTAGCTGTAGCTATCACAAAGCCAACCAAAAAGGAACTGGAAGCAGCTTGCAAATCATTTTCACAACGATTTCCGCTTCCGGCAACGCTGGAAATTGAACGGGAATACACCGCTATAACGTGGATGCAGTGTTTTCCTCAGTTAAGCTACAACAGCCCTTTATTTGCCCCTTACCGCCGGACAAGGGGCTATAAAGCAAGCTGTATACCGGCCTTTATGCCGGTAATGTCGGCAGGAAGCCCCGATGATAAAGGCTTAGAATTCATCACAGCAGATGAGATGATCCCTTATTACATCGACATTCTAAGCGAGCAGTCAATTCGACACATGCTGTTTAGCGCAATCACCCGGTCAGGAAAGTCT
>JBARVU010000356.1:0-8160 GCA_049646425.1 Phormidesmis sp.
GGCTAACACCGGCTTGGACGCCAGGCGCTCGAAGAGCACATGCTGGTTGGGCTGCTCAGCCAGAAGATAATTGACCCAGTCGTCAGTGAGCTGCAGGTAGCTATTGAGCCGGGTGCTTGGCCGTACAGACACATAGCGCAGAACTTGCCGGTCAATCAAAGACTCGGGCGCAGTCAGCTTGGCTCGGGCGCGTCGTCGCTCCAGGTCATTGCGACACAGCAGCCGCAGGGCCAGATCAACCGTAGGCAAATCTGAAACCGTGGCACTGTCTTCACCGGTTTGCAAATAGTGGTAGAGCCGTCCATACCGCCGGTTGACCTCGGGAGCGAGGGCCATCAAGAGCAGGTTTTTCTCAAAGAGCGATAGGTTTAAGTAGTGGCGCAGAGAAGGCAGCGCCAGGACAATTTCATCTTTTGCGCTCATTTGAATGCGGCTCTCTAGCTGCTGCTGATAGCCGACTGGTTTGCGCTGAGTTCTCACCGGTGCCCGGCAGTCATCGTAGGCAGGCTTGCTGACGGAGATCACGCCTTTCCACCAGTGAGCGCTGACGCGATCAGCGGCGGTTTTTGCCACTCTATCAACCGCCTTGGTCTCTTTCTGCTGACGAGCGATCGCCAGCATCAGCAGCCGGTCTAGCCAGCTCAGCTCAGTTTTGAGATATGCCCAGTTGTCTGCAAACGGCAGCAAATCAGCGCCCATTCTCCATCCGCCGAATAAACTCTAAAGGGAGACCGTCCGTATCTGACAAAAAAACGACCTCGTACACATCATCGCCAATTTGCTGCTGCTGCGGCTCCAGTAAAACGCTGAGCGTCCCCCCATTTTGAGCAACCCGCTGGCGCAGATTAGCTAGCCAGGTCGGCAAGCTCTTGACGCGATCGCTCAGGTCAAATGACAGATGGTAGTAGCCGGTGTAGTGCTCGTCGGCAAACGTATCCGCAGTAGGTGCTGGTTCGGGTACCTGCATCAGCTCAATGCGACCACCCAAGCCCTCCATCCAGCAGGCCAGCGTTATGCCAGCGGTAAAGCGCGTTTGCACCGCAAAGCCAAGCTGCTCGTAAAAGGCGATCGCCTGATGAATATCAGCGGTTTTGATAGAAGCGTGGTGCATGGCAAAACATGAAGTGATATAGCCAAAGACGAGCAATCCATTACCAAGGTACTCGGTTTGCTGTACCTAAAGTGATAGCTTTAAACGAATGTGTTTTTTGGCACCTGAAGGCTGCTTGTCTCTAGACAAATGTCCCCAAAGTCACTCAAAAATTTTGAGATAGCGATACTGAGTAGGTACGCCGGGCTCCTTTTTTAAGTCAAAATTAATCACTGCCCAGCGCGCATCAGTCGCTGCAGGCGGGCTAAATTCTACCGGTAGGCCATAGAGCTTGGGCACCTTTTCCGGCCCCTGACTTTGCCAGGGGGCACCGTGCTCAAGGTAGGGAATCATCAGCTGTTGATAGCGCTCAGCAATGATCACCTGCGTTGCTCGGAAGCCCTGCGTGTAAAGCCTGTCTAGCTCTTCATGAATTTCGAAGCGAATGCCGTCCGGGTGGGTATGCTGGCGATACCAGCGTTCTTCCCAGCGCCGCCAGTGACGGCCCGACTGGACATGCACCAGTTCCTGCGTTTCTGGATTGGCTTCAAATGCCCCGTGGCGAGTGCACAAGTAGCTATCTGTCAGGAGTAGGGCCGGGATAGTTTGGCGACAGTGGGGGCACTGTACCTCGGGGCCGTATATGGGATATTGAGAGGCGGAGCCAAACATCAAAAATCTATCACCCAGTATTTTCAAACCAGTTGAGGTCAGACCAGTTTAGGTAAGTTTATCAAACCCCACTACCAGTACGCTGTCAGCTCATTATAACTTTTACCTTTCGGTGGCTCATCGGCCAGATTCCATAATTTCTCAAAAATCTATGAACTCAGCGACGCCTTTCCCTGCCTTGCCCGACCCGCTACGGGTATCTCCCGGCCAGTTTTGGCCTGCCCCCGATCTCTCACAGGCTGCTTTTGTGGCGCCGAATGCCACGGTGCTCGGCCAAGTTGAGGTGGGGCCGGGGGCAAGCATTTGGTATGGGGCGGTGGTACGAGGGGATGTGGATCTTGTTCGCATTGGGGCCAGCAGCAATGTGCAGGATGGAGCCGTTCTCCATGGCGATCCGCATTTGCCAACTGTGCTAGAAGACTATGTCACCGTAGGTCATCGGGCGGTCATTCACAGCGCCCATATTGAAACAGGCTGCTTGATCGGCATCGGGGCGATTATTCTGAATGGGGTGCGAGTGGGGGCAGGCAGCATGGTGGGCGCTGGGGCTGTGGTCAACAAGGACGTGCCGCCGCGATCACTTGTCGTCGGCGTCCCTAGCAAAATCTTTCGCCCGCTCTCTGCCGAAGAGGCCGCAGACCTGATCGAACATGCTAAGAAATATGAGCAGCTTGCCCTAGTCCATGCAGGCAGAGGGAAAAATCTTGGGTTTGTCTGACTCTCAATCTTCCAGACGCAATCTCCTAGACGCAATCTTCCAGACGCAATCTAAAGTATGCCTGCCAAGTTTTTTCTACCCAACGCTGAGCTTCAGTCCACTTTAGAGCACGTTCTAGAAGAGACCTGGCAGACCTTTCCGCAGCTTGCCCAAAATCAAATTGCCGTCACCTGGATAGCTTACGAGCCGCCTTACCGGGTGAATACCGGCGGGGCGCTCAGCGCTGAAGAGTTCTGGCGATATCAGCCGCAGGGGGCCAGCTACCGGGGTGTAGAGCTGGTAGATCCGGAGAGTGTCGCTAAGCTGTTTTATCTGGTCGCGATGCACGTCTGGTTAGAGCAAGGCATGGTGCAACCCGCCGAAGAAATCGCGCGCGCGCTCACCGATATGATGGTTGACAACAGCCACGACGCCCTGAGCTACGTGCTAGACGTGCTCAGCGGCACAACCAGCGGGCCTTCTCTGCCACCAGGGCCATTCGAGACCTGGCAGTCGCAGCGCAATATTGTCAGTCGCTATTTTCAGCAGCTGGGCTGGCCGGAGCTACGAGCCCTCAACCTCAATCAAAAAATTTGGTGTGATCGCCCCTACGGCCGCGAGCGAGACTCCTTGGGGAAAACGCTTGAAAATCGCAATCAGCTTACGGCTGAGGCGATCGCCCGACTGCTGCACAGTATCGTCGGCGGGGTCTCAGTGAGCAGCGCGCGCTCACAGCAGATGATGGCTCTCCTCCAGCGCCCAAGCTACATAGCGAATCGTCCCTTTCAACCTCAGCGCTTCATCGATAAGGGTTTGCCAAACACCGCCAGGGTATGGTCACAGGCGGGCGTTAGCCATCGAGTAAGACACGATGCCGCGTACATAGAGGCTAGCGACAGGCATCCCTATCTGCTCGTGATCTTGACGGAGGGCGAGGATCAGAGCGCAAACTCTGAGATCATTCCTTTTGTCTCCGAGCGCATATTGGCAGCCATGTCGTGTTTTGAGACAACGTGAACTCGTCATGCCGGAGAAATGCTATGGTAGGAATGGCTCGGACTCATGCAGTCACAACGCCCAAATCTTGTCAGGACCGGAAGGTAGCAGCAATACGGGATGCTTGTGATAGGCGTGGAATCCGGGCCTTTTTAATGAACCCTTTTAGTGTGCTTTCCGAGCAGGTTCTTTGTCAGTCAGTCTAATAAGTTGAGTAAGCTTCGAGGCTGTGAGCCTGAAGTTATTGGGGCGGTTATCTGCGGTGGTCGTTTTAGCGTAGGTTTTCTATCCTGTAGGCAGGCTGTGTTCGGCTCGCTGTTAGGCAAAGGGGGATCAAAACTGTGGCAGGCTTTGGGAATTTAGTGCAGAAGGCATTCTATCTGGGGGTGGGCATTGCCTCCTATGCTGGTGAGAAAGCAGGGGGTGCCCTTGGCGACCTGCGGGGTCAGGCACAAAAGTTGGTCGATGAGCTAGTAGAGCGCGGTGAACTGACCGCAGAAGAAGCTCAGAAAATGATGAACGATATGGTAGAAAGGGCGGAAGCAACCGCTGCAGCTGAATCTTCCGCTCGGCCCACTGAGCCAGATGGCCCCCGCCAAATTCAAATTTTAGACGATAGCGAATCGCTTACCGAAGAAGAGCGTCAGGCGGCGGCACTACGTCAAGAAGTCGAAAACCTGCGCGAAGAACTTAAGAAGCTCAAGTGAGTACCCCCAGTACAATCCCCCAATACAAACTCTAGTAAAACTACTCCAGATAAAGCCATGGATGAATGGTTGAAACAGCTACAGGAAGACTTAAACGAAGCTGCCCGGGGATCTACCCTGTGGCTGAGCGAAATTTCTCAGCAGGCTGACCGAGCGGTCGAGAAATGGGTGGATGACTCTCTCGACATCTTGCAGGAGATTGAGCAAGAAATCGGGCGTGATCTTGGTCCCACCTTCGCCCAATTTCAAGACCAGGTTGATAGCGCCCTAGATGCTGGAATCGCTGTGGTTGAGCAGCAGGTTGGCCCCTGGATAGAGGAGACAACAGCGCCGCTGGTTTGTACGGTAAATCCCTGGTTGCAAAACCATCCGACTTGCGTGGGCTGCCGCAACTATCATGGCGCTCAATACGGCGATGAGATGTTGGTCTGTGGGATGCACCCTTACGGCCCGGACGGCGACGCCTGTGAGGATTGGGAGTCGGTATGGCCGACTGAGTCGGAGACGCTTTAGGCGATTTCACTAACTATCCAGCAACGGATAAAAATGGCCAACCGGCCCCTGCCCTTTGCCGATTGAGAGCGCATGTTGAAGGGCTTGAGTGACGTAGGCTTTGGCAGCTGTGACGGCCGCTAGCGAGTCTAATCCTTTGGCTAAGTTTGCAGTGATTGCACTAGAAAGCGTACAGCCTGTCCCATGCGTGTTCTGCGTATCTACCTGGGCGGTTCTCAGTATCTCCATCTGCTCGCCATCGAACCACACATCTACGCCGCGCAGTTCTCCTTGAAATCCGCCTCCTTTGACGACCACAGCGGTGCAGCCTAGCGCCTGGATCTTTTCAGCCGCCGCTTGCATCTCGGCAAGCGTCGTGATTTCCATTTGCGCCAGCATCTGGGCCTCATAGCGGTTAGGCGTCAGCACTGCTGCTAGGGGCAAGAGCTGATCGCAAAGGGCTGCCATTGCTCCTCCGTCAATTAGCTTCGCGCCCGTACGCGACACCATTACCGGGTCAACGACGAGCCGCGCAATCGGCTGCGCTTTCAGGTGAGCGGCGATCGCTTCAATAATGCCCTGATTCAGCAGCATGCCCGTCTTGGCCGCTTGAACGCCAATATCGCTTGTCACCGCCTCGATTTGGGCAATGACGGCGGCCGGGGGCAGGGCATCTACGCGGGTGACGCCCACTGTATTTTGGGCGGTGACGCAGGTCAGGGCACTCGTCCCATGCACCTGATGGAAAGCGAAGGTGCGGAGATCAGCCTGAATGCCTGCCCCGCCACCACTGTCAGAGCCAGCGATCGTGAGCGCCACGGGCACAGCCGCCTGAGCAAAATGAGACATAGCGCGCTGATCGTCAGTTGAGAACTAAAATTTGAGAACTAGGATTTGAGAACTGAGATTTGAGAACTATCCAAACAGCCCAACCCTCTTGCATCCGGCTGAATAGGGAGACTCGCTTCGGAGCGCGGTTACCGGTTGCGCCGCCGCTGCAAAAATTCAGGGATGTCTAGATTTGGCGAGATGGAAGGCCGCTTACTGGCCTCATCGGCATCTTCGACAGCCTCGGAAGATCCGCCAGAAGACCCGGGAGAACTCTCAAACAGGCTAGGGGTGCGCGTCATTGGCGTTACCCGGCTGCTGGTCATCGACGGAATACTGCGGGCATCGCCGCTGAAGCCGGTTGCAATCACCGTAATCCGAATCTCGCCCTGAAGCCGGTCATCAATCACCGCCCCAAAGATAATATTCGCGTTTGGATCGACTGCCTCGTAAATAATCTCTGCCGCCTGGTTGACCTCATGCAGCGTCAGGTCGCTGCCGCCAGTGATATTGAAGACAACGCCACCAGCCCCGTCGATGGAGGTTTCTAGAAGCGGAGAAGAGGTGGCCGCGATCGCCGCCTCTCTCGCCCGAGACTTCCCAGAACCTACCCCGATGCCCATCAGCGCCGAACCCGCATCGGCCATGACTGCTCTGACATCGGCAAAGTCAACATTGACCAGACCAGAAATCGTAATGATGTCTGAAATTCCCTGAACGCCCTGCCTGAGAATGTCGTCAGCGACTCGGAAAGCCTCTTGTACAGGCGTCTGCTCAGAGATTACCGAAAGCAGCTTGTCGTTCGGAATAATGATCAGTGTGTCTACGCTGGCCTGCAAAGCCGCAATCCCGCTTTCCGCTTGAGCCGTGCGCCGCCGTCCCTCAAACGTGAAAGGCCGAGTAACTACGCCGACTGTGAGTGCACCGGCTTCTTTGGCGGCTTCAGCCACAACTGGGGCTGCTCCAGTCCCGGTACCCCCACCCATGCCAGCGGTAATAAAGACCAAGTCAGAACCTTCGACGACCTGAAAAATTTCGTCGCGTGATTCTTCTGCTGCTTTCTGGCCAATTGACGGATTGCCGCCGGCCCCTAAGCCGCGAGTCAGCTTTTGCCCCAGCTGCATCGCGTTGGTCGTAGACGAATAGGTCAGCGCCTGAGCATCTGTATTGACTGTCCAAAACTCAATCCCAGCTAGCCCGCTGTCGATCATGCGGTTGACTGCGTTACAGCCGCCGCCGCCGACCCCAATGACCTTGATCTTGGCGACGCTGCTGGGGATAATATCTGCGCTCATCGGCCCTTCCGCTGACAGTGCACTGCCATTATTACCTGTAGTAGACGATTTTACACCTGACCCATCGTTCGCATAAGCGTTTTCATAAAGGGATGCGTTGTTCATAGGGCGAGCTGATGATATTTATGTGGGCAGTTATGTATGCTTCAAGGAGTAAAAATCAAAGCTGGCGGAATATTTTCTGGGCTCTGTCGCAAGATGCCGAAATCATTTCTCATCAACATTCTTTGATAAGAAATTATAAGGTCAAAAGTCAACCTTGCTGCGCAGACAGTATAAAATGTTCGAACCTGAGAATAAGATTCCAGCCAGCTTCAACTTTGGCTGATATGGATTTAGTCAACTATAGGGGAACTTGCAAAAAAAGCCAAACTCTGCGGTCAGAGTGCTTTTCTGCTGGTTTGCGGATTCAGAACCTGGAGGCAATGTCGCTGCCACGATTGGGGGGGACTTTGGTACCTGAGATCCTTTGAAAGATGAACGCTTATGTGAAGCCTTTACTGTGTTGCCGGGACTGGATTGCCGGTTGCCTGGAAAATCTCGACGACGGGGTTTTGGGGGTCATGAAGGTCGATAAAGGAGATTTTTTCAGGGTTTATTTGAGTGCTGATTGAACGTAGCCGATCCAAGGCCGCCATTTGCTCGTCGAAGCTTGGGCCATAGGGGCCGAGGTGTACAGCCCCGATCTCACTGTGCAAAATCAAGTTACTAGGTCTCGTCCAGTCAATCGCCCTAATTTTGACTGGGCTGCGCTGCAGGCTCTGAAAAATTGTCTGCCAAGCGGCTTCATAGCCAGGATGCATGCCCCTGACGCTCAGCGGCGGAGCGCTGATAGAGACACCCAGATCTTGAAAGCTGTTGCGCGGCATCCAATAGCCTTCAGCATCGAGCAATCCCAGTTCCTTGAAGGGCACCGGCTGACTAGGGATGGCCTTGACCGGGCGAGTGGCAATCGGGACAGCTACGGCAACCGGTACCCGCTCGACTACCTGCACCCGCAGTCCGGGCGGAATCAGACGACGGCTGACCGTCGCGCTTTTGATCGGCGCGTGCGTTTCTAGGCTGCTGGTGAGATCATCGGGCTTTACGTTGAGCAGCGACTGAGGATAGGGCACTGGCAACAGATCTTGAATGATTTGGTCGCTCAGCAGCTGATTGTCACTCACCTCTATCTGCTCGCTGCTGTTGATCAGCAAGATCGGTGAGGTTGCCAGCCATAGGATGCCAGCAGCTAATGAGACTACCACCAGCGATCGCCAGATCGCCTGATAAACCTTAATCCGCCGCTTAGCGCGCAGACGCTGTCTGCGCCGAATTAGATCTTGAGAGGAAGGGGCAGGAGTAGACCTAGAAGCAGGGCTAGACCTAGAAGCAGGGCTAGAG